>NZ_JBSHMS010000017.1:0-234898 GCF_053645575.1 Nocardia sp. NPDC055321 | reverse complement strand
TGGGTTTTTCCACCCCTTGTGTTGTGGTGGGTCTTGTTCCCCCCCACCCAACCCGCAACCGGTCGTTTGTTTCGTCCTCTTCTTCGGTGCGGTCCCGCCCCCGGGGCCCCGCGCCCGCGATCCCGCACACCCCGTTTCGGAGGAGTCCATGCCCAAGGTCAGTGACGACCACCTCGCCGCCCGCCGCGGCCAGATCCTCGACGGAGCGCGCAGCTGCTTCGCCGAGTACGGCTACGAGGGCGCCACCGTGCGTCGCCTGGAAGAAGCGACCGGTCTGTCGCGGGGCGCGATCTTTCACCATTTCCGCGACAAGGACGCCCTCTTCCTCGCCCTGGCCCACGAGGACGCCGCGCGCATGGCCGAGGTCGCGGCCACCCAGGGTCTGGTCCAGGTGATGCGCGACATGCTCGCGCGCCCCGAGGACTTCGACTGGCTCGGAACACGTTTGGAGATCGCGCGCCGGCTGCGCAACGATCCCGAGTTCCGCGCCAACTGGGAAGAACGCTCGGAAGAGCTCACCGCCGCCACCGTGGCCCGCCTCGAACGCCGCAAGGCCGAGGGCGCGCTGCGCGACGACGTGCCGACCACGGTGCTGCTGGGCTACCTGGATCTGATCCTGGACGGTCTGATCGCCCGCATCGCCTCCGGGCACGCCAACGACAATCTCTCCGCCGTGCTGGATCTCGTGGAAGCCTCTGTGCGCCGCAAGAATTGAGCTGCGCGCCGGGGGTGTGTCCGGTAGCTTCGACTGCGGCCATGGGGTAGTTCAGTCGGTAGAGCGCCCATCCATCAGAGGGGATGTCGCGGGTTCGATTCCCGCCTCCATGGCCGCTACTCCCCCTCATGCTCCAGGGTCGAGAGCAGCAGTCGGACCAGACGATCCAGTTCCGCGCGATCGCGGCTCGACAGCCCCGAGAGCAGGCGCGTTTCGTTCGCCACGTGGTCGGTGACCGCCGCGTCCACGACCGCCAGACCCTGAGGGGTCAGCCCGACCCGGATCGCGCGGCGATCGTCGGCGTCCGCGCCGCGGCGCACCAGGCCGGCTTTCTCCAATCGGTCGAGCCTGCTGGTCATTCCGGCGCGCGAGAGCATCATGGTGTCCGCGAGCACCGAGGGGTTGAGGTGGTACGGCTCCCCCGAACGACGCAGCGCCGCAAGCACATCGAACTCTCCGCGCTGGAGGCCGTGCGCGGTGAAGACCGCGTCTATCCGCTTTCCGGCCACCGCCGCGAGTCTGCCCAGCCGGCCGATGATCGCCATCGACTCCAGTTCCAGATCGGGTCGCTCCCGCCGCCACTGCGCGGTGATGGCGTCGACCGCGTCCGCTTTCGTCTCACCCATGGACAGGATTCTATTCGATGCCATATAGTTCGATAGCGAACTATATGGCATCGAATCACTGGGAGCATCGCATGAACGCCACCGACCGCCAGGCCGTCATCCGTCAGCCGCACGAGGCCGAGACCCTCGGTACCGACACCGTCACCATGCGCCTGCTCATCGATTCCGACGCCGCCGGCGGCGCGGTCAGCAGCCTCGAGGTCACCATGGCGCAGGGCGCCGACGGCGCCGCGCCGCACTTTCACACCCGCTCGGACGAACTCTTCTTTGTCGCCGACGGCGAGCTCCAGCTACTGGCCGGTGATCGAATCGTGACGGTCGGCGCGGGCGGATCGGTCATCGTTCCCAAATTGATGCCGCACGCTTTCGGCGCCACCCCGGACAGCGGCGCGCGCATTCTCATCGCCCTCATGCCCGGCGTCGAGCGGTTCGAATACTTCCGCGTGCTGGACCGCATCGCCAAGGGCGAGTCCGATTTCGCCGAGCTCGCCGCGGCCCAGGAGGAATTCGACAACCACTTCGTCGACGCGCCCGCGTGGTGGGCCGAGCGCAACGCCCATCGCCGCTGAGAGATTCGCGCCGCGGTTGCCCGGCCGATCGGGAACGCGCCCCCGGTCACACCGCGCGACGATAGCCCCGCAATCGCCCGAACTGTGCGCCGGACCACCGGAAACGGGGAATGCGCGCACCCGGAGACCGGGTTGACAGTTCCATGGCCTTCTCCGTTCCCATCACCGTCCGCGGTTACGAGCTCGATATCAACGGGCATCTGAATCAGGCGGTGTATCTGCAGTACGCCGAGCACGCGCGCTGGGAACTGCTGCGCGAGGGCGGCGTTCCCGGGGAGAAGATGGTCGCCGCGGGAATCGGCCCGGTGGTTCTGGAGACCACCATCAAGTATCTGCGCGAGTTGCATTTGGGTGACGAAGTCACCGTGAGCTGCGAATTCGAGTGGAGTGGGGGCAAAGTCTTCACCATGCGCCAGTTCATCACGAAACTGGACGGCACCGTATCAGCCCAGGTCGATGTAGTCAGTGGAATCCTCGATCTGCGAGCCCGCAAGCTCATTGCGGACCCGCGCGCGCGACTGTTGGAGATCGCCGACGCGCCCGAAGTGCTCGGACTTCGTTAGCCTCGCGCCGGAGGCGAAAAACATACGGCTGGAGGGGTTTCCGGGTCCGCGGCAGAGTTAGCCAGCGGCCCGTGAAATCTTTCGTTGCGAACCGGACGAGGGCCTTGACGGGCTATGATTCAGGTCACGCTCGGCTCCGCAGCAAATCCCGAGCAGATCGGAGATCAGCATGACCGGCGCCCTCCGCCCTCCCGCGTCAGCCACCGTCGCAAGCATTGCGCCACCGCTATCGGGCTACCTCATCGCCGCTACCGACCGCCACCTCACCGTGCGCGTCACCGACGGTACCTGGACCCTCCGGCGCGCCGACGTTCTCGATCTCACCGATTGGGAAGTTGCGGCGACGCAGGGATTCTGCGAGGGACGCCCGGTGCTGGTCCGCGTGCGTGCGGGCGCCACAGCGGATTTCACGCAACGCCGCCGTATCGAACTCACCGACCGCCCGCTGACCCTGCCGCAGGATCACACCCCGGCGCGCGGTGACGACGAACTCCAGGCACTCACCGAAGCCTGGGCCCGGGGTCTCGAGATCGGCACCCGGCCCGGCGTCGGCGGCGCCACCATGACCTGTTGCCAGACCCGCTCGCACAACGGCAGTGACGACGGCGCGGCCTGCGACAGCCTCGACTGACAGGTTTTCCGCATGACCACCCGCACAACGGGTTCGGTGCTAGTGGTCACCGAAGCCGATGATCTGCACGGCGACGCGCTCGCCGCCACACTGCGAAAGCACCACGGCCTCAGCCCGATTCGGCTCGACATGCGCGACTTCCCGCGCGAGAACGGAACTTTCCGCCTCGCGAAGGACGGTACGTACCGATCCCTGTCGCACATCATGGGATTGGACGGGGTCAACTCGGTCTGGTGGCGAAGACCCCGGCCCACCGCGGTACCCACCGGACCGCGCACCGAGGACGACACCTACCGGCAGGCCGAATGCGACGGATTCCTGCAGGGCATGCTCTGGTCCATCCCGGCGCTCTGGGTCAACGACCCGGGCGCCGACCGCACCGCCAATCGCAAGATCGTGCAATTGGAGACCGCCTACCGTGCCGGCTTCGCCGTCCCGGAGACCTTGATCACCAATGACGACGAGGAGGCCCGCGCCTTCATCGAGTCGCGGCCGGGGCCGGTGGTGTACAAGCGCACCGGCACCGGGCGCGGCGCCTTCACCGAGACGCGCATCGTCGGCGCGGGTGACCTGCGGCGGCTGCCGACGATCCGCAACTCCCCCACCATCTTCCAGGACTACGTGCAGGCCGAATGCGATCTGCGCATCGTCTGGGTCGACGGCATCGAGTGGGTGGTGCGGATCGACTCGCAAGCCGGTGTGGGACGGGTGGATTCGCGGTTGGACACCTCGGTGGCCTTCACCGCGGACCGGTTGCCCGCCTCGGTCAGCAAGTCGCTGAGCACCCTGATGGGCGCGCTCGGGCTGGCGTTCGGCGTCCTGGATCTGCGGGTCGGCCTCGATGGTGAATTCTGGTTTCTCGAGGTGAACCCGCAGGGCCAGTTCGCCTATCTCGAGATCAAGACCGGACTACCGATCTTCGAGAGCCTGGCGAACCTGCTGGTGTTCGGCGACGGGACCGTGACCGGTAGGTAGCCGCGTGATATCGCAAGCGGTCGAACGGATTTCTCCGTTCGGCCGCGGCGACACCCTTCGGCTACTTGCTTCCGGCCTTGGCCTTGCCGACGGCCTTGCGGCGGTTCGCACCGCCGCGGCTGCGGAGTTGCACGTGCGACTCCACGAGCACATTGTGAATGAAGCCGTACGACCGCCCGGTCTCCCGGGCTAGCGAGCGGATACTTGCCCCCGCCTCGTACTGCTTCTTGAGCTGGGTTTGCAGGCGGTCTCGCGACTTTCCCGTCACGCGTGTGCCTTTACCCAATACGGCTTTACCCTGTGCGGGCCTGTCACTCATGACTTCCTCCGAGTCGCCGTGGGCGCCTCATTCCAGGTTAGGGGCTCGAGAGGCCGTGATCAATGAAACGCTGTGATCGGTATCACGTAGTGAGCAAAGCTCGCGTGTCGAAACACGTGAAAATCGGGCGAACAGCCCGGATTTGAGGGCCGGCGGCGGCGCCGCGGACAGCAAGATCACCCGCGAAATTCCGCGTCCCACGCACGAAAACCGCACGCCAGCAAGGGTTTCGACGCAGACTGCCCGGCCGTCCGCGAGACGACCGGGCAGGGCGCGGCAAAAATTTTCTCGTCCGACACCGGACGACATGGACTCAGGCGAGCTGAATGAGCTCCAGATACTCCTGTGACCAATGATCTTCGGTGCCGTCCGGCAGCATGATGACCCGCTCGGGGTTGAGCGCCTCGGCCGCGCCCGGGTCGTGCGTCACCAGCACGACCGCACCGGCGTAGCTGCGCAGCGCGTCCAGCACCTGCTCGCGCGAGATCGGGTCGAGGTTGTTGGTCGGCTCGTCCAGCAGCAGCACGTTCGCGGCCGAGGACACCAGCCCGGCCAGGGCCAGACGGGTCTTCTCACCGCCGGACAGCGTGCCCGCGGGCTGGTCCAGCTGCGGGCCCGAGAACATGAACGCGCCCAGCAGCCCGCGCAGATCCTGTTCTCCCGCATCGGGAGCCGCGTGCCGGATGTTCTCCCAGACGGTGGCCTGATCGTCGAGGGTGTCGTGCTCCTGCGCGAAATAGCCGACCTTCAACCCGAATCCGGGCACCAGCTGCCCCGCGGTGGGTGTCTCGACCCCGGCCAGCATGCGCAGCAGCGTGGTCTTGCCGGCGCCGTTGAGCCCGAGCACGACCACGCGACTGCCGCGGTCGATGGCCAGATCCACGCCGGTGAAGATCTCGAGCGAGCCGTAGAGCTTGGTGAGGTTCTCGGCCATGAGCGGGGTCTTGCCGCAGGGGGCGGGGGTCGGGAACTTGATGCGCGCCACCCGATCCGCCACGCGCACGTCGTCGACCTCGGACAGCATGCGCTCGGCGCGCTTGACCATCTGGTGTGCCGCAGCGGCTTTGGTGGCCTTGGCACCGAGCTTGGCGGCCTGCTGCTTGAGCGCGGACGCCTTCTTCTCGGCGTTGGCGCGCTCGCGCACGCGGCGCTGTTCGTCGGTGGCGCGGGCGTCGAGGTACTTCTTCCAGCCCATGTTGTAGATGTCGGCCTCGCCGCGCACGGCGTCCAGGAACCACACCTTGTTCACCACGTCGCCCAGCAGTTCCACGTCGTGGGAGATGACCACGAGCCCGCCGTCGTGGTTCTGCAGGAAGCCACGCAGCCAGGTGATGGAGTCGGCGTCGAGGTGGTTGGTCGGCTCGTCGAGCAGCAGCGTGGTGTCGGACTTGCCGCCGCTGCCGTCCGAGGCCGCGAACAGGATGCGCGCCAACTCGATTCGGCGGCGCTGACCGCCGGAAAGAGTGCGCAGCGGCTGGGCGAGCACGCGATCGGGCAGGCCGAGGCTGTTGCAGATGCGGGCCGCTTCGCTCTCGGCCACATAGCCGCCCAGCGCGGAGAAGCGATCCTCGAGCTGACCGTACTTGCGGACGGCCCTGTCGCGCTCCTTCTCGTCGGCCACCTCGGCCATGAGCGCCTGCTGCTTCTCCATGTCGCGGATGAGCTTGTCCAGGCCCCGGGCGGACAGCACCCGGTCCTTGCCGAGTACGTCGAGATTGCCCTCGCGCGGGTCCTGCGGCAGGTACCCCAGGTCGCCCGAGCGGATCACCTTGCCGGCGTAGGGCTCGCCCTCACCGGCCAGAATGCGCAGCGTCGTCGTCTTTCCGGCGCCGTTGCGGCCGACGAGGCCGATCCGGTCGCCGGCCTGCACCCGCAGCGCCGAGCCCGGCGCCGTCAGCAGGGTGCGGACTCCGGCCCGGACCTCCAGGTCGGTCGCGGTGATCACAAGCGTCTCCTAGTTACGTGTGCGTGCTGGTGGATTGCTGCCCGATTGTGCGTCGACGCGACACACAAGAACTACCGATTTTATCTCGAGCACAGGAGACCCCCAGGTCAGGGGCACCCTCGCGGGCTCCGACCAGCGGAGATCCACCCTTTGCCGCCCGTCGGCGGCCCGTGACCGGGGCGAACGCCGCGGGTTGCGCACCGCCGAGCCCGCCGATCGTCCGCGCGGCGAGTCGCCATCCACGCGCCGTGATTCGGTTCCGCTCGAGCGGCGGGACGGGCGGATCGGCGAACCGCCGAGGCCGCCTCCGGCGCGGTGTCCGGAAGGTTGCCACCTGCCCGCTTCGCACTCGATTCAGGGGTTCGCGGTCGCGCCGGAGAACCACGCCCCGGGTGGTTCACGCACACCGCTCGCCGCTCCGCGCGCGCCGAATCAACTTCGCGCACAGGGGGTCCGAAGTTCACCGAAACCTGGACCGGCCCGATCCGCGTTCACATCATGGATCCATGACAGCCATCGAGGACACCGTCGTCGTATTCACCGCGAAGAGTTCCCGCACGATCCTCGCCGAGGGCGGATCCCAGTCGTGGAGGCTGAGCCCCGCGCGGGTCGAAGCCTGCGAGTGGCTCGTCTGCACCCAGAACGCGCACAACGACGAGCCCTACGCCGACGGCGCCGAACCGCACGGCAGCGCCTTCCTGATCGGCCGGATCTCCGGCGTGGGCCCGACGACCGCGCCCGACGAGGTCACCGGGCGCTGGAAGATCGCATTCAGCGAGTACGCGCGCGTGAGCGTGCCGCGGGTCTGGCCGGGGTTCCACAATCCCGTCCACTACACCGGTCTGGCGGCGCTGGGCATCGAGCTGGAGGGCCTGGAGTTCCACCGGATCGGGGCCGACGCCGGGGCCGGCGGCTGACACCGTCCGCGACCTACCGGGCGACACGCAGGTCAGCGGCGCAGGGTCCGGCTCGGGGGCTGGCCGTAGGCGCGGATGTAGAGCTGGGCGAACCGTCCCGGCTGCGGGAAGCCCCAGCGGGCGGCCACCGCGGCCACGGTGCGGCCGTCGCCGGGGGTGGCGGCGAGCAGGTCCTGGTGGGCCTGTTCCAGGCGCAGGCGGCGCAGATATTCCATGGGGGTGGCGTTGTATCGCTTGCGGAAGGCGTACTGCAGAGCACGCGGGCCGACGCCGGTGTGCGCGGCGAGGTCGCCGACGGTGACGGGCCGGGTGGGATGGGCGTGCAGGTAGTCGACCGCGCGCTGCAGGGTGGACGGGCTGACCGCCGGCGGGCGCGGGCGGTGCGGCCGGTCCATCGCGGGGTTGGGGAAGACCGTCAGCGCGGCCGCGGCCAGGGTGCGGGCCAGGTTCGCCACGACCAGGTCGGTCATGACGTCGGGGTCGGCCAGCGAGATCTCATGGTGCACCAGATCGAAGAGTCTGCTCCAGAAACGTTCGCGGGCCCGGTCGACCGGCGCCAGCGACTCGAAACGAAAGGCGGACAGCTCGATTCCCTGTTCGGCGGTGAGGTCGGCCAGGACCGCGTCGGGGATGTGCAGCATGTCGACGTCGTGGTTCTCGCAGTCCGCGCGAATCGGCACGTTCATCGGGTACACCGAGAACTCCTCGCGCTGCTGCCAGAGGTCGTGCCCGTCCCCGCGTAGTCGGATATTGCCCGACAGCGTCCGCTGGAAGTACACGCTGCCGGTGATCGGGGCGAGATGCCCGATATAGCCGACCGTGCTGCGGATTTCGGTGGCCATCACCGATCCGGCGATGGTGACGGCGTTGCGCACGCTGGCGCCGGGCGCGGCGCGCTGGAACTCGATCACGTTGCCGGTGTACAGCTTCGACACGTATTCGACGGTTTCCTCGGCCTCGCGCGTATGCAGTCGCGCACGCCGGATATCCACGAACCCCGGATCGACCATGTCATCCCTTCGCCGCTGAACCTGTTCCACAGCATGCCCTTTCGGGCCGAGCCCGATCACCGATTCACCGGCAATCCGGCCGAGCGGCCACGATCGGCGCCACCCGGGCCCGCGCCGAGCCATCACGCCCGGGGCACGGGACCGGTCCCCGGACCTGCTCTTTCGCACACCGATATCCGAAAAACGAAAGGTTCCGCAATGCCCGCGCGAGCCCCGCGACCGCGTCTAGGGTGCTGTTCGCGAAACAAATGCTCTCCGTTTCGTCTGCGCGGCCCGTCCTGTGGCAAGCCGGCTTCCGCGCAGGTTCGCTGCACCAGCGGAACGGGCTCGGAGGCCCGGCGACTCACCCCCACCCGGGCCTCCGCTGCCTCCCCGACACGCACCACCTCCCATCCGGGACACCGACGTGACCGAACAAGATGACGTGCGCCCAACGGCGGGCCCGACCCCGTACCTACCGCTGCTCCTGGATCTCGTCGCCTGCTACCTCGAGCGCGATCACACCCGCGTCGCCCGGCTCGCGACGGGCATCGGCGACGCGGGTCGCGCCGCGCTGGACGGAACCATGCACGAGGCGGGCACCCTCATCGCCCATCTGCACACCGTCGCCTTCTGCGCGGGCCAGTCCGTGCACATCGCCGACCTGCAGGACGAGCTGGTGCAGCTGGTGTCGCGGGCGGTGCCGCTGCATCACGAGTTCGCCATCGCCCGGGCCCTGGACGCGATCGTCACCGGCGCCGGCGACGGCTGCCCGTTCGGCCCCGGCGACACCGGCGACCTGCTGCTGTTGCACACCGCCGCGGCGTACTGCGCCCTGGCCGGTGTCACGATCTTCGGCCCGGGCGCCTTCAGCCCGCACGGTCTGCGGCTGATGAGCCTGGCCGCCCGCGCGACCCGGGACGACCGCCCGGACCGCTGACCCGGGCGCGCGCCCGTTCGCCGGACCCACCGCACCGGAAAGCCCCGACGTGACCGGGCTCACATCCCCGCCGCACGCCCCGGTCGGGGCAGGTCCGGCGCGACCGGTCGGCAACCGCTCCGGTTTGAGCAACCGTGAGCCTGGGTAACGGTTCTAACCGTGCGAAAGCTTCGGCGTTCTCCGCGCCGCGGCGGTACCGAGGAAGGTCCGTGGTGCGGGCTGGGAAGGCAGGCACGATGAGGAACGAGACGGCGGCCAATCCGCTGCGAAGATCGGTCGCGGCGTCCGCGATGGGCAATGCCACCGAATGGTTCGACTACGGCGTATACGCCGCTACCGCAACATATTTGACGGCAGCCTTCTTCCCCGGCGAACTCGGGACCCTGGGCACCATGCTCGGTTTCGCGGTGTCGTTCCTGCTGCGCCCGCTCGGCGGAATGGTCTGGGGCCCGCTCGGCGACCGGGTGGGCCGCAAGGTCGTCCTGGCCACCACCATTCTGCTGATGGCCGTGGCCACCGGTGCGATCGGCCTGCTGCCGACCCACGCCACGGTGGGCTGGTGGGCCCCGCTGCTGCTGATCGCGCTGCGCGTGGTGCAGGGCTTCTCCACCGGCGGTGAATACGGCGGGGCGGCAACCTATCTCGCGGAGTGCGCCACCGACCGCAAACGCGGATTCCTGGGCAGTTTCCTGGAATTCGGCACGATGGCGGGCTTCGTCGGCGGTTCGGCGGTGGTCCTGGCCTGCCAGCTCGTGCTGGGTTCGGAGGCCATGTACGACTGGGGCTGGCGGATTCCGTTCCTGATCGCGTTGCCGCTGGGCCTGATCGGCTGGTACCTGCGTGCCCGGCTCGACGAGTCCCCGGTGTTCACCGAGGTCGCCGAGCAGGACACCCCGCCGGCCGGACTGCGCGAGGTACTGACCACCTACCGGCGCGAGACCCTGACGCTGATGGGTCTGGTCATCGCGCTGAACGTGGTGAACTACACCCTGCTCACCTATCAGCCGACCTACCTGCAGAAGACGATCGGCCTGGGCGAATCGACGACCACCACCATGATGCTCATCGGCCAGCTGGTCATGATGGTGTCGCTGCCGTTCTTCGGGCGGCTGTCCGACCGGGTGGGACGGCGGCCGATGTGGCGGTTCTCGCTGATCGGGCTCGCGATTCTGGCGGTTCCGATGTACGCGCTGATGGCGCTCGGCCCGGTGTGGGCCGTCGTGGGGTTCGTGGTGATCGGGCTGCTCTATGTGCCGCAGCTGGCGACGATCAGTTCGACCTTCCCGGCCATCTTCCCCACCCATGTGCGTTATGCCGGTTTCGCTTTCGGCTACAACGTGTCCACCGCGGCGTTCGGCGGAACCGCGCCGCTGGTCAACGAGGCGGTGATCGAGGGCACCGGGTGGAATCTGTTCCCGGCGGTGTACATGGTCGGCGCGTCGCTGATCGGCCTGGTGGCGGTTGCTTTCCTGCGCGAGACGGCGGGTTGTTCGTTGCGCGGCACCGAGATTCCCGAAGCCGAACCGCACGAATCGGACTCATCGCCGAAACCGGCGGCGGTGGCGGGATGAACTGCCGCCCAATCTGATCGGACCGCCGCGAAACACGCTCGCGGGTAAGTACCCTCGATGCGATGGGACAACGTGCACTGTTCATCCTGGCATGCATCGTTCTGACGGTTTCGGGTGCGATCACCACACCCGGAGCCGCCACCGCCGACCCGGGGCCACCGCCGGTGGGCGGCAATTTCCTGTGGGGCGTATCGAGTTCGGGTTTCCAGAGCGAAGGCTCGGCGCCGGACAGCAACTGGCGGCGCTACGCCGATTCCGGCCGGGCCGAGAGCTACCGCGATTCGGTCGATTTCCTGCATCGCTACGGTGAGGACATCCAGCGCGCCGCGGACATGGGCGTCGGGGTCTTCCGGATCAGCGTGGAATGGGCTCGGGTGCAGCAGAATCCGGGCCAATGGGACTTCTCGTTCTACGATGCCCTCATCTCGCGGGTGCGCGCGGCGGGCCTGCGACCCATGATCACCCTGGACCACTGGGTGTTCCCGGGCTGGGCGGTCGATCGCGGCGGCTGGCGCAACCCCGGCATGGTCGAGGACTGGCTGGTCAACGCGCGCGCAGTCGTGGACAGATACGCGGGCGAGGATCCGCTGTGGGTGACGTTCAACGAACCGCTGGCCTACGTGTCGCAGGAGCAGCGGATCGGCGGCATCGGCGCGATCGACGTCTCGGCCATGATCGATCGCATGGTCGCCGCGCACCGCGCGATCTACGACCACATCCACGCGCGGCAGCCGGGTGCGCTGGTGACCAGCAACATCGGCTACTCGGCCATGACCGCGGCCCAGGACGACGCCCTGTTCGTCGACCGCGTCGCGGACAAACTCGACTACGTGGGCATCGACTACTACTACGGCGGTTCGCTGTCGGACCCGCCGAACGTGGCCGCTCTGCTGACCAATCAGCCCACGAGCCTGATCATCGAGCCCGAGGGCATCTACTACGTGCTGCGCCGCTACGGCCAGAAGTTCCCCGGCCGCCCGCTCTACATCGTGGAGAACGGCGTACCCAGCGACAACGGCTCCCCCACCACCGACGGCATGACCCGCGCGGATCATCTGCGCGACACCGTCTACTGGGTGCAGCGCGCCAAGGCCGAGGGCATCAACGTCATCGGCTACAACTACTGGAGCATCACCGACAATTACGAATGGGGCAGCTACTCCCCGCGATTCGGCCTCTACACCGTCGATGTGACCTCCGACCCGTCCCTGACCCGCCGCCCCACCGAGGCGGTCTGGGCCTACCGTGACATCACCGCGAACGGCGGTGTCCCGGCGGGCTATTCACCGGTACGCGCGCCGGCGCTGTGCTCACTGGTCGACCTGCCCTCGAGCTGCTTCGCGCCCGCGCGCTGAGCACGGTCCGGCAACCCGCCGGCGCGCCCCGCTCGCGGGTGGCGTCACTCACGATCACCCGGACCGGCCTGCAAGATCGACCCGAGTCCGGCGGCTGTCCGTTCCGCCACGTTTTCAGTCGCGCATACCCGGGTAGGCCAGTAGCAGAACAACGTGCAGATCGGACAACAACACTGCCTATCGATGCCAGGGGCGATGTGAGATGACGGGGCAATTCAGAACACGAGACACGGGCAAGAACAGGCCGCGACGCGGAACGGCCGGTGCGCACCTGCGGGTCGCGCCCGAGCCGCCGCACGGCATGTCGCCGCCCGCGTCGAACTACACCGAGGTCGCGGTGCGCACCCCGGCCGTGGCCGGGCAACTGGGCACCTTGCGCGCACTCGCCGAGACCGTATGCCTGATAGCCGACTTCGGCATCGACACCGCGGTCGACCTGCGGATAGCGGTGGACGAGGTGGCGTCCGCGCTGGTGCGGGCGGCGGTACCGGGTACCGAGATTGACTGCAGATTCCACTGCGACGAGCAGAGTATGGCCGTCCACATACACGGGGTCGTGGACGCGCTCACCGACTTCGAGACCGACGGGGTGGGCTGGCACATGCTGCGCGCGCTCACCGACGGCGTGCACGTGACCACCGAACCGTACGACCGTACGCTCGCCGGATTCCCGGTCGCCGTGCGCTTCGGGCGCACACGCGGAGAATTCGCCGGGCCGGACCCGGGCCCGTGGGTCGCCCGGGGCGAATCCACCCCGAGGTGAGCTTCCGCCGTCCGGAACGGCGCGTAGCATATGCGATAGTTTCCCCCTCCCGGAGACCGCGCGCGGCGTGGCACCAGGCGACAGCGTCCTCCGGGCAACCGACGATCGGGGCCGCTTGCCGATGACCACCGCCGCGACGACGAATCCCTTCGTGCACCCGGCTCTCTTCTACCGCGACAGTGATGAATACCTCACGGGCACATTGCGTTTCATCCAGGATGGCCTGGCGCTGGGCGAGCCCGTCGCGGTATCGGTGCCCACCGCGAAACTGGAGCTTTTGCGGACCGCGCTGGGCGCGGACGCCGATCGGGTTCGACTACTGGACATGACGATCGAGGGCCGCAACCCCGGGCGCATCATCCCCGGCGTGCTGCGGGCCTTCACCGACGCCCATCCCGCCGACCGGGTCCGCATCATCGGCGAACCGGTCTGGGCCGAGCGCTCCGAGGCCGAATACCCGGCCTGCGCGCTGCACGAAGCCCTGGTCAACTCGGCTTTCGCCGGACGCGCGGCCACCATTCTGTGCCCGTACGACCTGAGCACCCTGCCCGCGCACATGGTCGCCGACGCCTACGCGACCCATCCCACGCTCATCGACGAAACGGGCGAGAGCGTCAGCACCACATATGATCCCGACCACATCGTGGCCATCTACAACCAGCCGCTGGCCGACCCGCCCGCGACGGCGACGACCTACGCGTTCGACGCCTCGACGCTGTCCGAGGTCCGGCACGCCGCCGTGGAGTACGCCCGCCAGGCGGGCATGGGCGCGGATCAGCTCCTGGACGCCGAACTGGTCATCGGTGAGACCACCACCAATTCGGTCGTGCACGGCGGCGGCAAGGGCACGCTCGCGCTGTGGTCCCAGGGCCCGCACCTGTGCTGTCAGGTGCGCGACGCCGGCCATATCGCCGACCCGCTCGCGGGCCGCCTGCCCGCACCCGCCCACACCCTCGGCGGGCGCGGGCTGCTCATCGTCAATCAGGTCGCCGACCTGGTGCGACGACACACCGGGCCGGGCGGCACCACGCTGTACATCCGGCTCCCACTTGGACGCTGAGGTCCGCTCGTGCGGCACGAAAAGCATTGGGGTACGAGCGTGTTCCCGCGACGCCCAGCGAACCCGGGGATGACGGCGGGGTTCGGGCCGGGTAACCGGAACACGTCGAATGCGGCAACTTTTGCCGCCGCCCTCATCACTCGAATAGGGTAGCGGGGAGCGCGCGCAGTGGAGTCCTGCCGACGCCATGTATCCGGAGGTAGCTAACGGTGTCGATGGACGTAATCGGACGTATCAGGCAACATTCCGGCCACCGTGCCGGACTCGACATGGGTGCCACCGAAACCCGCGGGCGGGCCGCGCGGTGAGGGAACTGACCGTTCGTATGCACGCGGTCGAGTCCGCGATGGTGCTGTCCGCCTCGGGCGAGGTCGACATGGTCTCCGCGCCGAAGCTCTCGGCCGCCGTGGCCGAGGCCCTGGCCGGTGAATCCCCCGTGCTCGTCATGGACCTGACCGATGTCGGGTTCTTCGGCTCGGCCGGTTTGAGCGTGCTCGTGGAGGCCCTCGAGGTCACCGCGGGCAGGCAGTTTCGCGTCGTCGCCTCGGCGCCCGTGCGCCGCCCGGTCGAACTCACCGGGCTCGGCGATCTGCTCGCGGTCTACGACACGCTGGACGAAGCGCTCACCGCGGACTCCTGACCGCGTCCCGTCGGCTCGAACAACAGGCTCGAACCCGCCGCCTCCGGGGCGGCGGGTTCAGCGCGGGCTGTTGCGGCGCGCGTCCCGCAGGCGCCCGAACTCCACCACGGTCGGATAACCCCCGGCCGGAATCGCGTACACGCCCTGATCGGTGCTGAGCGAATCGGTCAGCGAGCGCACGATGTGCCAGCTCAGACCACGCTCGTCCAGGGCGTCCTCGGAGGTTGCCACGCCCGCGACCCGCACGGCCAGCTTCTCCTCGTCGTAGGTCAGCTCGCAGTCGAGCATCGATCCGGGAACCGCGGCCAGCATCAGCAGGGTCGCCACCTCGTCCAGGGCCAGCCGGATGTCGTTCACCTCGCCCAGGCCGAAATCGGCCACCAGCGTGACGGTTTCGGCGAGCGCTCGCAGCATCGTCAAGTGATCCGGTGTCGCGGGTACCCGCAGTCCAACCGTCGTCCCCATGGCATTCTCCGTTCCCGCGTGCATCCCCAACCGCCCGGTTCGGGCAGAGTACCCGCCCGAGTTCGCTCACACCGCAGCCGGTCCCGCCGACAGGCACTTCGGATATATTGCGACCGATCACGTTTGAGTAACTCGAACCCGGGTAAATCGCCACCACAGTCGGAATGGAACGGGAGTTAGGAAACCTCATGTCCGAGGCGCAACTTCGCACCCACGGGGGTCGGTCGGCGCGCGCGGCCGGCAATAGCTACGACGATATCGAACCACGGTTCGAGCAGCTGGCGGCATGCGCGGGTGATGTTGCCCGCCACTCGGCGTTGCGCGAGGAGATCATCCGGGACTGCCTGCCGCTGGCCGAGCACATCGCTCAGCGCTTCAGCGGCCGCGGCGAGACGTTCGACGACCTGCTCCAGATCGCCCGGGTGGGTCTGGTGCAGTCGGTGGACCGCTTCGACGCCGCGCGCGGCACCACCTTCCTGTCCTTCGCCGTGCCGACCATCATGGGTGAGGTCCGCCGGCACTTCCGCGACCGCACCTGGGCGGTGCGGGTGCCCCGGCGTACCAAGGAGTTGCAGCAGCAACTCGGTCAGGTGACCGAGACTCTCTCGCACCGGCTGGGCCGACTGCCGACCGCGCGCGAGATCGCCGCCGAACTGGACGTGGACCTGGTCGAGGTCACCCAGGCCATGATCGCGCGCAACGCGTACCAGGCCAGCTCGCTCGACGGCGCCCGCACCGACGACGACTACGCCCCGGTGCCGGTCGTGGAGACCCTCGGGCGGGAGGAGCCCAGCTACCGGCTGCTCGAGGACGCCATGTCGGTGCGCCCGCTGCTCGCGGCGCTGCCGCACCGCGAACGCCAGGTGCTCATCTGGCGCTTCTTCGAGAATCAGTCTCAGGCCCAGATCGGCGAACGGCTGGGCGTCTCGCAGATGCAGGTGTCACGCATCCTCACCAAGACCCTCAGCACCCTGCGCGAGCAGGCGATGGGGCCCGCGGAACCGCAGCGCAGGCTGCGCATCGCCTAGCGCGGACATGAGCTCACGGTCCGGCGGGCGGTGGGCTAACACCCGGCTCAGGCCAGCTTCGGCAACCGGACGACCTGGACGAAGAAGTCGTCGATCTGCTTGATCGCGCCGATGAACTGGTCCAGGTCGACCGGCTTGGTCACGTACGCGTTGGCGTGCAGCCGGTAGCTGCGCAGGATGTCCTCCTCGGCGGCGGAGGTGGTGAGCACCACCACCGGGATGTGCGCCAGATCCGGGTCGGACTTGATGCGCTCGAGCACCTGCCTGCCATCGTATTTGGGCAGATTCAGGTCGAGCAGGATCAGATCGGGCCGGGGTGCGTCGGCGTACGCGCCGCGGTGGTACAGGAAGTCCAGGGCCTCCTCGCCGTCCCGGACCACCATCAGCGTATTGCCGATTTTGTTGTGCTCGAAGGCTTCCCGCGTCATCAACTCGTCCCCGGGATCGTCCTCGACAAGCAGGATGACAATGGGCTCGATGACATCGGTCACGCGGGGGACTCCTGATTCGATTCTGCGAGTAGTTCGGCGGGCGCCGATCGCTGGGCGGATTCGACAAGTGTGAAACAGAATCGAGTGCCGCCGGTGTAGGCGGTGTCGATCCAGATCCGCCCGCCGTGGAACTCCACGATCTTCTTGCTCAGCGCCAATCCTATGCCCGTTCCGCTGTACTCGTCACGACTGTGCAGGCGCTGGAAGATGACGAAGACCTTGTCGGCGAACTCGGGCGCGATGCCGATGCCGTTGTCCGAGATCGAGAAGCGCCACCCGGTCTCCTCCCCCGGCTCGGCCTCGCACCCGATGCGCACGCGCGGGGGCTCACCGGAACGCTGGAACTTGATGGCATTGCCGATGAGGTTCTGCCACAGCATGATCAGCAGGGTCGGATCGCCGTTCACCTCGGGCAATCGTTCCGGCCGCTCCACCACCGCGCCCGAATCCTCGACCAGCGCTCCGAGGTTGGCCAGCGCCTTGTCCACGGTGTGGTCCAGGCCGACGGCGACCGTGTGATCGTTGACCCGGCCCACGCGCGAGAACGTGAGCAGGTCGTTGATCAGCACCTGCATACGCTTGGCGCCGTCGACCGCGAACTCGATGTACTGCTTGGCCCGGTCGTCGAGCTGATCGCCGTAGCGCTTCTCCAGCAGCTGGCAGAACGAGGCCACCTTGCGAAGCGGCTCCTGCAGGTCGTGCGAGGCGACGTAGGCGAACTGTTCCAGCTCGGCGTTGGAGCGGCGCAGTTCGGCCGACTGCGCGTCGAGATCCGCAGCCTGCTCGGCGAGCCTGGCCTCGGTGACCCGGGACGATTCGAGCTCGCTGACGATGCGCACGCGCATGCCCTCCACCGCCGCGGCCACGGTCATCAGATCGGCCGGGCCGTGCACGGTGATGTGATGACCGAAGTCGCCGCCCGCCACGCGCTCGGAGGCGGTCTCGAGGGCCTGCAGCGGGCGGGCGATCAAACGCCGCACCAGGACCGTCAGCGCGAGGCCCGTGACCAGGAAGGCCGCGACCATACCGATCAGGGCCGCGTCGCGGATGCTGCGGGTGCGGGCCAGGTCCGCGCGGTCGCGCGCGGCGGCGGTGTCGAGGTTGGCGTTCTGGGTCGTGAAGTGCTCGCGCAGCCGGTCGAAGGCGGCCTTGCCGCGCGCGGTCGCGACCGGGTCGGGTGTGCGCGTGCCGCCGGCGGCGACCGAGGCGATCAGCGGGTCCGCGTACGTGCTGCGCCAGAGCCCGGCCGCGTTCTCGAGCTCGTCGACGTCCAGGAGCAGTTCGGGCCGATCGTGCAGCAGCTCGCGCAGTTCGTCGTTCGCCAGCGTCTCCTCCCGTCTGCCCTCGTCGTAAGGCACCAGGAATTGCGGGTCGCCGGTGAGCGCGTAGCCACGCACGCCGGTCTCCTGGTTCGCCAGCGCGCCCTGCAGCCGGTACGCCTGGGTGACCGCGGGCTGGATCTGCTTGCCGAATCGGTCCGATACCTGAGTGGTCTTGGCGGTGGCCAGCGCCGACAGGCCCGCACCCACCACCACCACCAGCACCATGACCGCGAGGATCAGTTGGAACCAGGCCCGCACGGTCAGCCGCTGGGTCCAGTTCCGAGGTGGTTCGGGTGTGCTCATACTTCGCTGTCCCGCTCTCCGATGTCGTCGTTCCAGCGCAGGTACAGGACGGCGATGTCGTCGTCCAGTCCCCCGTGTCGTTCGGCCAGCGCCTCGGCGCGGCCGATGAGTTCGTCCAGGAAGACCGCGGGCTCACCGGCCCGCACCTCGCCCGCCAGGGCGAGCAGGCCCTCTTCACCCAATCGATCGTCGCCGACGCCGCTGTGGCCCTCGTAGAGGCCGTCGGTGAACAGCACCAGCCCGGTGCCGGGCGCCAGGATGAGTTCGGTGATGGGCCAATCCGCTTGCCGCGGAGCGAAACCCAGGGCGGGACCGCCGGAGACCTCGAGCCATTCCACGCCCGTCGCCGACCGCACCAGCATGCCCGGGTGCCCGGCGCGCATGACCTGGACCGCGTGCCGGCGCGGGCGCAGCACCAGGGTGGTCACGGTCACGAAGGTGTGTTTGCCGGTGCGCTCGGCCAGCAGCACCTGTTCCAGCAGCTGCAACTGCCGGGTGCCCGTGATGCCGCTGAGAACCAGTGTGCGCCAAGCCAATCGCAGCGCGACTCCGGTGGCGGCCTCGTCGGGCCCGTGCCCGGACACGTCGCCGATCACCACGTGCACCACGCCGTCGGCGTCCTGCACCACGTCGTAGAAGTCGCCGCCCAGCAGCGAGTGCGCGCTCCCGGGCCGATAGCGGGAGACCACGTCGACCACCGGCACGCCGCGCAGCAGCGGGGTCGGCAGTAGTCCCCGTTCCAGCCGTGCGTTCTCCCTGGCTCGCATCTGGCCGACGCGCAACGCCGCCGCCGCGCGCTCGGCCTGCTTGCGCTGGACCGCGTAGCGGACCGCGCGCCCGAACAGCTCGGGTTCGACCCGGCCCTTGGCCAGATAGTCCTGCGCGCCCGCCGTCACCGCGGCCAGGCCGATTCGTTCCTCGTCCAGCCCTGTCAGCACGACCACGGCCACGTCGGCGGCGGCCCGAATGCGCTCGAGCGCCTCGAGGCCGCGGGCGTCGGGCAGATGCAGGTCCAGCAGGACGCAGTCCGGAACCTGGGTCGCGAGCCACTCGCCCGCCTGGGTCACGGTCCGCACCCATTCCAGGGTGACCCCCGGGGCGGCGTCGGCGACCAGCTCCTGCACCAGCAGGGCGTCGCCCGGGTCATCCTCGACCAGCAGGATGACCATGTCCTTCTCGGCGCGCTCGGGCCCGAGCGGCAAGGCGGCGGGGTCGGCCTCGGCGCGCGGATCCGCGGGCAGGCCCACGGGATTCGGCGGCTGCCAGAAGGACATCGGTCGAGCTCCTTCCTTCCGGCACGGCGCGGCACGGCGCCGCTGCCGGAGCATGCTGGGACGAGAGAATACTGCCTCGCCCGGCCACCGTGCGCACACCGCGGCACGCCCGGCCCGACCGCCGCCCAGCCTGTCACAGTCAAGATCGTTCCGCCGACCCCGGGTCGGGTCGCCGGACGCTCCGCCCGCCCGGCTCCCGGCCGCCGCCGGCCCAAGCCTCGTGCCCTGCAACAAATCCCGATACCCACCCGGACGGCCGGGCGCACCCGCCCCGCCGCGGGCGCGGCGCGGCACCCCCAATCGGTGTCGCCCGGTGGCCGTGCCTGCTAGCCTGGACCTATCAACACAGTTCCACCGATGGATTGTGTGCAACGGCAGACTTTGCTGTCCCAGACCCCGGCAGTCGATTCCGTCTCGGCACGACGACGAAGGGTCGACATGCGTACTTCATCTTTTGCCTCGAGATGCCCGGCGTCTTCGGCACCACGATGTTCGACGGCGCCCCGGACCGCGAAGATCTCGCTCCCGTGCGGCGGTCCGGCCGGCGCGAGAGACCATTGCCGCCACAGCGAACAGCTGCAAGGAATCGGCTGATTCGACTGTCCCGCAACCACTTTCACCCGATGCCCCGAACACGGCGTGACCGTCTCCGGTAACGGGTTCCCGGCCATACCAACGGCGGGCGACGCCACCGAGGACCGGTGGCACACACAAGTAAGAGGTCGATACCACCTGCCTCGCCTGTACGCCTGCGCAGCAACCTGATTTCAGGAGACGCCATGCGCAAGTCCAGCAGCGGCACCCTAGTCGCCGAAACACCGCCCGATGACGAAGCAACCCTTCCGCAGGATGTGACGCCACCCGTCGCTCCCCCGTCCCAGGAGGCGCCCACACCCGGCACTCCGCCGCATCGTCGCGTACGCACCGACAGCTACGACGACATCGAGCCTCACTTCGCCGAATGGGCAGCCCTGGCGCCCGAGGATCCGCGACGCCCGATCCTGCGCGAGGACCTCATCCGCCGCTGCCTCCCGCTGGCCGAGCACATCGCCCGCCGGTTCGCCGGGCGCGGGGAGAACTTCGACGACCTGCTGCAGATCGCCCGGGTCGGCCTGTTGCACGCGGTCGACCGCTTCGACCCGGAGTACGGCTCGTCGTTCCTGGCGTTCGCGGTGCCGACCGTGATGGGCGAAGTGCGCAGGCACTTCCGGGACTACACCTGGTCGGTCCGAGTTCCCCGGCGGCTCAAGGAGATTCAGCAGACCATCGGCCCGGCGACCGAAGCGCTGGCGCAGCGCCTGGGCCGGATGCCCCGGGCCGGTGAGCTCGCCGCCGAACTCGGGGTCGATCAGATCGAGGTGACCCAGGCGCTCATCGCGGCCAACTCCTACCGCACCTCCTCGATCGACAGCGCCCTGGATTCGGAGACCGAGAACCAGGCGCTGTCACTGCTGGACGCGCTCGGCGCCGAGGAGCCCGACTACACCCGGGTAGAGGACTTCATCGCGGTGAAACCCCTCATCGAAGCCCTCCCCGAGAGCGAGCGGCAGCTACTGGTGCTGCGGTTCTTCGAGAATCGGACACAGAGCGAGATCGCCGCGCACCTCGGCGTCTCGCAGATGCAGATCTCGCGCATGCTGACCCGGGTGCTGGGCCGGCTGCGCGAACAGGCCCTGCGCGACTGACGCGGGGCCCGCCCGGGCGGTCTCACGCGACCGCCGGGGCCCGCCCGTCGAATCGGCGCAGCACCGGTTCCACCACGCGGGCCGCGATCGGGCCCAGCACCGCCATGATGAGCACGTACGTGGTCGCCATGGCCGCGAACGACGCGGGCACCGCACCGGCCGCCACCGCCAATCCCGCGATGACGATGGAGAACTCGCCGTGCGCGACCAGCGCCGTGCCCGCGCGCGCCCGCCCGTACTTCGAGGCGCCCGCCTGCTTGGCGGCCCACCAGCCGGTGGCCATCTTGGTCGCGACGGTCACCACGGCCAGCACGACCGCCCAGCCCAGCACCGGCGGGATACTGGCCGGATCGGTGCTCAGCCCGAACAGCACGAAGAACATGGCCGCGAACAGATCCCGCAGCGGCTCCAGGATCTTGGTGGCGGTGTGCGCGGTGGAACCGGAGATCGCGATACCGAGCAGGAACGCGCCCACCGCGGCCGAGACCTGCAGCGCCGAGGCCACGCCCGCGACCAGCAGCGCCGAGCCGAGCAGCTTGAGCAGGAAGATCTCCCGGTCCTCGCTGTCCACGATCATCGAGACGTATCTGCCGTAGCGCAGGGCGACCACGAGCACGATGGTCACCGCCGCCAGCGCGATGCCGAGCGTCTTGAGCCCGGCCGCGAAGCCCACCCCCGCCAGGACCGCGGTCAGCACCGGCAGATACGCGGCCATCACCAGATCCTCGAAGACCAGAATCGACAGGATCGTCGGGGTCTCGCGGTTGCCGAGCCTGCCCAGATCGCCGAGCACCTTGGCCACGATGCCCGAGGAGGAGATGTAGGTGACCCCGGCCATCGCGACCGCGCCGGTCAGGCCCCAGCCGAGCATGAGCGCGACGATTACCCCGGGCGTCGCGTTCAGCACGATGTCGAGCACGCCGGCCGCCCACGAACTGCGCAGGCCGGTGACGAGTTCGTTGGCCGTGTACTCCAGGCCCAGGAGCAACAGCAGGAGTACGACGCCGATCTCACTGGCCAGGTGAATGAACTCGTCCACGTGGTTCAGCTCGATCAGGCCGCCGGTACCGAAAACGAGGCCGCCTATGAGGTACAGCGGAATCGGCGACATTCCGATGCGCGCGGCGACCCTACCCAGCAATCCCAGACCAAAAAAGACCGCGCCCAGCTGTATCAGCGCGAGCGCGGTTTCGTGTGCCACCATCTACTTTTCAGCCATCCGTCAAAATTCTGGCGGCAGCCCCTAGGCTTTCCGCGGTACCTACAACTACGAGGACATCACCGGCGGTGAACAGGAAATCCGGGCTAGGGGACGGAATCGCGTGGCCGGCTCGCATGACCGCGACGATCGATACCGTTGTGCGCGAACGCATCTGGGTATCCCCCAGCAGCCTGCCGTCGTAGGGCGAACGCGCGCCGATGGTGAGCTGCCTGGTCACGATGTCGCCGAACTCGCGGTGCTCCTCCTGCAATTGCGCCACGAGCTGGGGTGCGCCGAGCAGATTGGCCAGCACCGCCGCCTCGTGCGAGGACAGTGAGATCTGGTCCATGGCATCGGGATTGCCGGGCTTGCTCACGATCAGATCGATCGTGCCGTCCTTGTGATCGATGATTCCGATCCGGCGGCGTGAGCCCGACAGCGAAAAGTCTTTGCGTACCCCGATTCCGGGCAACTGTGTAACCTCGACGTTCACAAATCCACACTAGCGGCAAATGACCGCGTGCTTCACGGGGAAGTCGGAACGATAGAGAAATCCCTTGCCACCCGCGGTGATGCACTGCGAAATCGAGATCTTCATCGCGTTTACATCGGAACCGAATGGGTACCGGCTGCCAACGGAATTCGCCGGCGCGCGGGGCGGATCGGGCGTGCGAAGTGTCGGCTACGGCCGATCGAGCTGGGGAAAGAGGTAGAGCATTGTTGAGTACGCAGGTCGCGTGAATGCCACGGGCAGCTCCTCTCGGGTCGATACACCATCACCATGGCTCGTGAGCCACGTGCCGACCAGCTTTGCCCGGCCCCTCTTATAAACGTAATGATTCCGTAAAGATCCGACATTGGCAAATCGAGAGCCACCCGATCCGGGTGCCCACCGGCGCGAATCGGCTTGGCGGCCAGCCACTTCTCGGCCACGCCCGGCCGCCGCTCCGGTCCGAGTTTGCCTGCGCCGTCGGTGATCGGGCATCTTGGGAGCCGTTGTGCCGAGAATCTCATCGGCATCCCCGTGCCGCACTCCGGGCCGGGGCCAACCGGTAGTGGGAGTTGATCGTGCGCATTCGTACCTCCGACACAGCGACGTTCACTGTGCCGGTCGAGCGAAACCACCTGCCCTCGCAGATCTCTCAGCACGACACCGACTACCTGCCCATCGTCCGGCCGGACTACCGCCTGGACCTCGACGGACTGCGCGGCGTCGCGATCGCGCTCGTCGTGGCGTTCCACGTGTGGATGGGCCGGGTCTCGGGCGGCGTGGACGTCTTCCTCGTACTGTCCGGTTTCTTCTTCACCGCGATGGTGTTGCGGCACACCGAGGCAACCGGCAAAGCGGGCACGCTGCGCGCCCTGCGCCG
Organism: Nocardia sp. NPDC055321; assembly: GCF_053645575.1. NCBI lineage: Bacteria > Bacillati > Actinomycetota > Actinomycetes > Mycobacteriales > Nocardiaceae > Nocardia > Nocardia sp. NPDC055321. The sequence goes on along the minus strand of NZ_JBSHMS010000017.1, from coordinate 211,181 downwards.
CACCGGCCGCCGGCTGCTGCCCGCGCTGCTGGTGGTCCTGGGCGCCATCACCGTCGCGACCGTCGTGCTGCGGCCGTACACCCAGTGGGAGGACATCGGCCGCCAGATCATCGCCTCGATGATCTACGGCCAGAACTGGTATCTCGCCACCGCCGAACTGGACTACCTGGCCCCGGACCCCTCGGTGAGCCCGCTGCAGCACCTGTGGTCGATGGCGGTGCAGGGGCAGTTCTACCTGGTGATCCTGGCGGTGGTCGCGGTCTGGTCGCTGGTGCGGCGCCTGATCCGCAATCCGCGCGCCAACCGCGTCCTGCTGCTGATCCCGCTGCTCGCCGGGGCGGTGGCCTCGTTCGCCTACGCCACCATCGGTGCGGGACAGCATCAATCGTGGACCTACTACGACTCCGGCGCCCGCGCCTGGGAGCTGCTCGTCGGCGCGGGGATCGCGGTCATCGCTCCCTGGATCCGGGTTCCCAAGTGGGCGCGCGCGATCGCGGCCACCGCGGGCCTGGCCATGGTGCTGTCCTGCGGGGTGCTGTTCGACGGCGCCCGCGAATTCCCCGGCCCCGCCGCGCTGTACCCGGTACTGGCCACCGTGCTGCTGATCCTGTCCGGCATGGGCCTGCCCGCCACCCATCGGCCGTGGGCCAACCGCGTGCTGGCCGGTCGACTCTGCACCGAACTCGGAACCCTCGCGTACCCGTTCTACCTGTGGCACTGGCCGATCCTGATCTTCTACCTGGCCGAGAGCGGTCGCGTGCACGCCGGGCTGGGCGACGGCATGGTGGTGATCGGGGTGTCGCTGCTGCTCGCGGTGGTCACCGCGCAGCTCGTCGAGACCCCGCTGCGCCGGCACGCGGGCATCGGCACGACCCCGGTGCTGTCGACCGCGATCTACCGGCGCGTGGTCGGGGTGTTCGTCGGGGCGGTCGGCGTCGCGGTGCTGGTGGCGACCGTCGGCTGGCAGATCGTCGTCGGGCCCGCGGCCACCCCCGAGCCCGCCGTCGTGGCCTCCCCGTCCTACCCCGGGGCGGGCGCGCTCACCAGCGGGATGATCCCGCTGCCGGAACCCTTGCGGCCCTCGCTGTTCCAGGGCTTCGCGGACGCGCCGCCGCCGACCCAGGACGGGTGCATCGTGCCCGACGCCGAGGTCAAGCGCTGTGTCTACGGCAACCCGGCGGGTGAGCGCACCATCGCGGTGGTCGGCGGATCCCATTCCGAGCATTGGATTCCCGCCCTCGAGGTGCTCGCCCAGGAGCAGGGCTTCCGCATCGTCACCTACCTCAAGCAGGGCTGTGCGCTGACCCTGGTGGACCAGCCGTCGTACTCCGAGACCCCGGACCCCGAGTGCAGGCAGTGGTCCACCGAGGTCATCGATCAGCTCGCGCTCGAGCAGCCGGACTGGGTGTTCACCATCTCGACCCGCTTCCGGCCCTACAGCGACGGCGACGAGGTCCCGCCGGAGTTCCCCGAGGTCTGGGCGGCGCTGGCCGATCGCGGCCTCAAGATCCTCGCGCTGCGCGACACCCCGCGCCTGCGCCGGGACGGCGTCTTCTACAAGGCCGTCGATTGTCTTGCCTACCACGGCAATTACGACAGCTGCGGGATGAACCGCAGTATCGCGCTCGATCCCATCGATCCGACCGGCGCGGCCGCGGCGTCCTACCCGTCGGTCTTCCCGCTGGATCTGTCGAACGCGGTGTGCCGCCCCGAACGCTGCCGGGTCAGCGAGGGCAACATCCTGATCTACCGCGACGAGCACCACCTCACCGCCAGCTACTCTCGTTCGCTGGCGCCCGAACTCGGCCGCCAGATCGGCGCGATCACCCAGTGGTGGTGAGCCGGCAGGCAACATCCGGCTATCGCCCGGCACGCGCCCGCTATTCGGTTGCGGTGAGCGCGCCGGTGCGGTTGTCTGGTCCCCCGTGGCCCACGTAGACGTTTCCGATGTCGAGTTCTTCCTCCCCGACGGCCGACAGCTTCTGGACGGGGTGAGTTTCCGGATCGGCGAAGGCGTCAAAGCCGCGCTGATCGGACCGAACGGTACCGGCAAGACCACCCTGGTCAAGATCATCGCCGGTGACCTCGCCCCCGAGGGCGGCTCGGTCGCCAGATCCGGCTCGCTCGGCATCATGCGCCAGTTCATCGGCCAGATCGACGACGAGTCCACAGTGCGCGACCTGTTGCTCTCGGTGGCCGCGGCGCCCGTGCGCGACGCCGCGCTCGCGCTGGACGCCGCCGAGAACGCGCTCATCGAAACCGACGACGAACCAACCCAATTGGCGTACGCGCACGCCCTGGCCACCTGGGGCGACGTCGGCGGCTACGAGATGGAGACGTTCTGGGACAACGTCACCACCAGCGCGCTCGGGGTCGAGTACGACCGCGCCAAATGGCGGGCGACCGCGACGCTCAGCGGCGGCGAGCAGAAGCGCGTCGTGCTCGAGGCGCTGTTCGCCGGACCGGACGAGGTGCTGCTGCTCGACGAGCCCGACAACTACCTCGACGTCCCCGGCAAGCAGTGGCTCGAGCGCACCATCGCGCAGTCGGGCAAATCGGTGCTGTTCATCAGTCACGATCGCGAGCTGATCGCCAACGCCGCCAACCGCATCATCACCCTCGAACCCGGGGTGAACGGCGCGACGAACTGGATTCACGGCGCAGGATTCGCGACCTATCAGCAGGCCCGCGAGGACCGCACCGCGCGCCTGGCCGAACTGCTGCGCCGGTGGGACGAGGACCACGCCAAGATCAAGGCCCTGGTGCTGCGCCTGCGCGAGAAGGCGAAGTTCAACGACGGCGTCGCCGCTCGCTATCACGCCGCGCAGACCCGCCTGGCCAAGTTCGAGGAGGCCGGACCGCCCGAGGCGGTGCCGCTGCGCCAGCACGTGTCGGTACGGCTGCGCGGCGGGCGCACGGGCAAGCGGGCGCTGGTGTGCACGGGGCTGGAGTTGACCGGTCTCATGCGGCCGTTCGACGCCGAGATCTGGTACGGCGATCGAGTCGCGGTGCTGGGGGCCAACGGATCCGGTAAATCGCACTTCCTGCGCCTGCTCGCCACCGGCGGCACCGATCCCGATCACGAGCACCGGCCGGTCAGCGATCTGGAACTGATCCCGGTGCCGCACACCGGAATCGCGGCGCTGGGAGCGCGGGTGCGGCCGGGCTACTTCGCCCAGACCCACTCCCGCCCGGATCTGGCCGATCGCACCCTGCTCGAGATCCTGCACACCGGCGACGAGCACCGCGACGGCATGGGCCGCGAGGCCGCCAGTCGCGTCCTGGACCGGTACGGACTGGTGAAGTCCGCCGAACAGCGCTTCGCGCACCTGTCCGGGGGTCAGCAGGCCCGCCTGCAGATCCTGCTGCTGGAACTGTCGGGCGCGACCATGCTGCTGCTGGACGAGCCCACCGACAACCTCGATCTGCACTCGGCCGACGCGCTCGAACAGGCGATCGCCGAATTCGAGGGCACGGTCGTCACGGTCACCCACGACCGCTGGTTCGCCCGCGAGTTCGACCGCTTCCTGGTGTTCGGCTCGGACGGGGTCGTCTACGAATCCGAGACGCCGGTCTGGGACGAATCCCGGGTCCAGCGCGCACGCTGAACGATCGCCCATCCGGGCCGTTCCGGATGGGCGTTCTCGTTCCGGCGCCGAAACGCGTGTGGCGCCGCGCCATTGCGGCCGGGTTGATGGGAATGCGCCGCCGATGCTAGATTCGTGACGAGCCCCGGATGGGCCTACTCACGGAGGTAGCGGCTACTTCAGCCACCACGAGCGTTCGACATCTCGACGCGAATCTCGCTCTTCATTTTCCAGCGCATAGCACTGCCTTTTCTGTCGGCCTGTGCGTTTCCGCGCGAAATGAATTGTGCCTCCGTGCTCTTCGGACCAACGCCCTTATCCGGCGCGCGCCGAAGTTCGATATTCCACCGTCCAGCGTTCGCGGTTTCGCGCGCCTCCGATCGATTTCACCATCATCGGAAGGATTCTCATGACCGACCACACGAATACCGACACCCCCGCAGCGGCATTCGACCGATTCCAACAGCAGGTGATCGCCGAGTTCCGCGCTAATTCCGGCCGGGTCGGCGGCATGTTCGACGGCGCCGCCCTGCTGTTGCTGACCACGGTCGGCGCCCGCACCGGCCGCACCCGCACGAGCCCACTGGGCCACCTGACCATCGACGGCCGGACGGTGGTAGTCGCCTCCGCGAACGGCGCCCCCGCCAATCCCGCCTGGTACCACAACATTCGACGGAATCCGATGGTCACCGTCGAATTCGGCTCCGAGACCTTCGAGGCCCTCGCCGCGATTCCCACCCCCGCCGAACGCGATCGCCTGTTCGAGCGGGTCATCGACCTCGAACCCGGCTACGCCGACTATCAGCGCAAGACGACCCGCGTCATTCCCGTGGTGGTCCTGCACCGCACGACACCGGGCGACGGCCTCGCCCGGGTACGCGGCCTGGGCGATTTCATCGTCGAGAGCCACGACTGGCTGCGCACCGAACTCACCGCCCTGCGCACGGCCGTGCGCGCCCTCGCCGCGGGCGGCGCGGACACCCCGCCCGCACCGAAACCCCCACTCGCCCACCAACTGCGCACTCACTGCCTGGATTTCTGCGGCGCCCTGCGCCGGCACCACACCGGCGAATCGCACGGCGCCTTTCCGATGCTCGCCCAGCGTTTCCCCGGCCTCGAACCGGTCCTGCGCGAACTCGCCGCCGACCACGACACCGTGTCCCGCCTGCAAGCGCGCATCGAGCACCTCGTCGAGACCTACGTCCCCGGCGACACCGACCCGGCGGCACTGCTCACCGAACTCGACGACCTCGCCGACCGGCTCGAAGCGCACTTCGACCGCGAGGAGCGCTCGCTCGTCGCCGCCCTCAACGCCCTCGGCCCGGCCCCGGACCACCTGCGCTGAGCCGTGCCGGCCGGGTCAGGCCGGGACGGGGGCGGCGACCGCCGCGGCCAGGCGGCGGTGGGAGTCCAGGCGGGCGGCGCGGTCGAATGTGCTGGTGTGCACCAGGATCTCGTCCGCGCCGGTCTCGGCCACCAGGCGGTCCAGCTCGGGCAGGACGGTGGCTTCGGGACCGTGGATATGACCGGTGAGGGCCTCCTCGAACAGGCGGCGCTGCCGGTCGGTCATGGGTTCGCGATCGATGTCCTCGGGCGCGAGCAGGGGCGGGAACTCGCCACGGGTGCGCGAGTAGGCGGCGGACCACGCCTCGGGCAGCAGCAGGCGGTGCGCCTGCTCGACGGTGTCGGCGATGACCACCGACGCCGAGACCATGACGTACGGCTCGGTCCCCCACGCGGTCGGCCGGAAGGTGTTGCGGTAGTTGGCGATCGCCTCGATCATCGGCTCCCGTCCCGCGACGGCCGCGATCACCAGCGGCAGGCCGAAACGCGCGGCGCGCTCGGCGCCGGAGCCGGTGGCGAGCAGGTACGCCGGGACCCTCAGCCCCTCGGCGGGCCAGGCGTGCACCCCGGCGCGGCCGCGCACGAAGTACTCGAGCAGCTCGGTCAGCCGGGCGTCGAAATCCTCGGCGTCGTCCCTGCCGTGCCCCAGCGCCCGGCGCACCCCGTCGGTGAATCCCACCGAACGCCCCACGCCCATGTCCACGCGGTCCGGGAAGAGCGCGGCGAGGGTGCCGAACTGCTCGGCGACCACCAGCGGCTGATGGTTGGGCAGCATCACCCCGCCGGTGCCGACCCGGATCCGATCGGTGGCCGCGGCGACCGCGGCGGCCAGGACGGTCGGCGCGGAACCGGCCACCCCCGGCACGCTGTGATGCTCGGCGACCCAGAAGCGGTGGTACCCCCACCGTTCGGCGAGCCGCGCGAACTCCACGGTCTCGCGCAGGGCCGCGGCGGGTTGCTGCCCCGCGCGCACTCGCGAACGGTCCAGGATCGAGAGCCGGGTCACCGGCGGCGCGGAGGTCATGTTGCATGGCAACGTTCGCGGCGCGCGTTGATTCCTGGCTGGTCGCGACGACCGCTTTCGTGCAGGTGCACAAAAACGTGACGCGGGACTCGGCGGACCGTCGATTGCGCCCGAATCGGCCATGGTGTGAGCTGAATCGCATGGGCCGATCCGCGAAAGTCGGCCGAACAATGGAGTTTGGAGGCTCGGTGAACAGGTCTCGTCGACGCCGGCTGATGGTCTTGACCATGTCGGCATGTTTGGCGGCGGGGGCAACCGCTACGGCTGCGGCGCAGCCGGAATATCCGCACACCTTCCCGCCGGATCAGAATCAGATCCCGCAATTACCGTCGGAGCCATGGCTGTACGACCAATTGCCGATTCTCACCCCGAGCGAGGATCCCTGGTACGCCGATCCGCCGAATCTGGCCGATTACGCACCCGGCGATATCGTGCGCTCGCGCGACGTGCAGACCCGGGTGCTCGGAATTCCGTTCCCGGTGTCGACCCGGCAGCTGCTGTACCGGTCGGAGAACGTGCACGGCGAGCCGATCGTCACCGCGACCTCGGTCATCACCCCGGGCATCCCGTGGCAGGGCAGCGCGCGCCCGGTGGTGTCGTTCCAGGAGGCCATCGACTCGACCAGTTCGAGCTGCAATCCCTCCTACACGCTGCAGACGGGCACGATGAAAGAGTCGGCACTGGTCATCTATTGGCTGATGCAGGGATTCGCGATCAACGTCCCGGACTTCGACGGCAAGTTCAACACGTTCAACACCTACGACGAGGGCAAAATGGTCCTCGACAGCCTGCGCGCGATGAAGAACGACACGGGTCTGGGTCTCACCGATTCCGGTATCGCGCTCTACGGATATTCCGGCGGCGGCTCCGGCTCGATTCGCGCCGCGGAATTGCGGCAGAGCTACGCACCCGATGTCAGGATTCTGGGTACCGCCATCGGCGGCACTCCCGGTGACCTGGTCGGCATCGCCAAGTACGCGTCCGAACCGCAGCCGGGCCTGGCGGGCACCAGCAATTTCACCATGTGGCTCGGATTCGCTTCCCTCGCACGCGAATACCCGGACGTGTTCGACCCGCAGGAGTTCCTGACCCCCGAGGGCCAGGGCCTGCTGGCGGACTTCCAGAACCGCTGCTACGCGACCATCGCGCTCGAGGGCGTGTACCGCCCGATCAGCGAGTACTTCCTGCCGGGCAAGTCGATCGACGGCGCCCCCGAGGTCCTGCGGGTGCTGCGCGACAACAGCCTGGGCAAGCACATCCCGGACACCCCGGTGCTGTGGTGGCACGGCTTCTGGGACGAGCTGATTCCGCCGTCCACGGTGCTGCCGACCGTGCAGTCCTACTGGGATCGCGGTGCCGACCTGCGGTTCTACACCGTGCCGGTGCCCGAGCACATCACCAACGCCGTCACCGGCTGGCCGCCGGCGGTGGCGTGGACCAGCGCGCTGCTGCGCGGTCTGGGGCCCGGCCCGAAGTTCAAGGCCGACTTCCAGCTGCTGCCCGAGGGCTTCCCGGGTCGCTGAGTCCGGCGTGGCGCGGCCGCGGGTCTGTCTGTTACGGCGTGTATCGCATAGTCTGTGCGCAGAGTGTTCGAAGCAGAGTCGCACGAACCAGGAGGTGGCGATGAGCGAACACGCCGGGACGACGGACACCGCGGCCGTCTACGACCTCCTGCGCGAACGGGCGGCCGAGCTGGCCGCCTCGTTCAGCGTCCAACTGCCGCCCGACGACGCCCTGCCGCACTCCCTGCGGGACGCCGACTTCGTGCCCAGCGCGCGGGTGAATCTCGACCTCTTCTTCCGCTATCTGCTCGACGGCGTGGAGCCCTCGATCGCCGACACCCAGCCGCTGATCGACCGCGTCATCACCCTCGTGCACGACGGCCTGCCGGTGGCCGAGGTGTGGCACAACTACCGCGCCGGCGCGGCGTTCTTCTGGTCGGCGCTGGTACCCCTGGTCGAGGAGTCCGACTACCGGGTCATTCCGCAGGTGAGCCTGCGCCTGACCGACTACATCGGACTCGTCATGGGCCGCATCGCCGGCGCGCTGGTCGAGGATGCCCGCCAGCCGCGCTGGGATCTGCTCGAACGGCAGCACGAACTCGCCGACGCCCTGCTCACCGGCCGCGACCCCGGCAGCTGGGCGCTGGATCCCGAGACCACGATCCCGCCGGCGTTCCTCGTCGCCGCGGTCCGCCTGGGCGACCCGACCCCCGGCACCCTGACCCGCATGCGCGGCCGCATGGCGAATCTGCCCGGGACACTGCTGCATCGGGACAGCGGCGGCTGGACGGCGCTGGTGCCGATGCCCGAGAACGGCGGTGATCCGGTGCGGGCGTTGAGCATCGCGCTCGCGCTGCCCCGCGACACCCCGCATCCACAGTTCTGGATAGGCACGGCCGTCGCGGCCACCCACGCCGCCATTCCCGCCGCCCACGCCGAGGCCCAGGTGGTCGCCGAGGTGGCGCGGAGCCTGGCGCTGCCGGAGGTGCTGTGCCGGCAGCAGGACATGATGTTCGAATACGCCATCGCCACAACGGGTTCCACCCGTTCGACGCTGGCCGCGGTGCTGGCCCCCCTGGACGATCAGCCGATGCTGATCCAGACCCTGGAGGCGTTCATCGACAACGAGTTCAATCACAACGCGGTGGCGCGGGCGCTGTTCATCCACCGCAACACCGTGACCTATCGGCTGGCCCGCGTCGCCGATCTCACCGGTTACGACCCGCTGCTGGCCTCCGGCATCTCCACGCTCATGGCCGCGCGCACGGCCCGGCGGCTGGATTCGGCGGCCGTGCGCGGGTGAGGATTCGCCGCCGAGTCCTCGCTCTGTGAACCCCGTTCACATCGCGGTCTCGACACAGGTGAGACAGATACCGATTCAACGGGAATTTCGCTCTGGGGCATGACAATCCGGATCCGAGACGTCAAGATGATCAGGGCCCAGGGGCCGCAGAACAGACACCGTTGTACAGAGTTCAGCGCTTCGGCCTTCGCGGCGCGGACAGGAGAAACCGTGGCAATGTCGCCGCAGTCGCCGCAGTCCTCGCCATCGCTCACGTCCGTGATCGTCGAGCAATCCGGGTCCGCCCGCATCGGCACCCGCATCGCGCATCCGGTGCTGCGCACCACGCTGCAGCAGTTCCTGCGCGCGGGTGCGTGGGTCGCCGATCGCGGTCCCGGCCCGGCGGAGCTGATCTTCCGGGCGACCCGCCTGTCCGAGGCTCCCGCCCGGGTGCTGGGCGCGCCGCGCGGCGTGCGCAGGCACCAGGTGTTCTTCGACAGCTTCCACGCCGAATGGCTGTGGTCCGAACCGATTCCGGACCCGCGCATCGCCCGGGATTCGGCGATCCTGTACTTCCACGGCGGCGCGTTCATCGCGGGCGGGCTGCACAGCTACCGCAGGCACACCGCGCGCCTGGGCACCCTCAGCGAGCTGCCGGTGTTCACCGTGGACTACCGGCAACTGCCGGACGCGCATCCCAACGAGAGCCTGAACGACGCGCTCGAGGCGTACCAGTACCTGCTGGACCACGGGTTCTCGCCCGAGAAGATCGTGTTCTCCGGCGATTCGGCCGGCGGCGGCCTGGCGCTGCGACTGGCGCTGACCGTGCGCGACCGCGGACTGCCGCTGCCCGCGGGGATCTCGGTCACCTCCCCGTGGGCCGACTTCGATTCCACCGCGCGCATGGCGCACCCCAACGCCAAGCTCGACGCGGTGCTGCCCGCGGCGGGCCCGGACATGGTCGTGCGCCGGGGCATCGCCGTCGACGGCGTGCTGGACCCGAGCTGGTCGGTGGTCAATCACGATTTCACCGGGCTGCCGCCGATGCTGGTTCAGGTCGGCTCGCGCGAGATGCTGCTCGCCGACGCGCTCGCGGTCGCCGAGCGCTGCGAGCAGGCACAGGTTCCGCTGCGCCTGCAGATCCGGGAGAGCGCACCGCACACCCTGATTCACCTGGGCGCGGGCCTGCTCGCCGACGGCCGGGACGCCGCCGCCGACGCGGCCGAGTTCCACCGTACGATTCTCGCGGCGGCCGACACCGGTCGCACCGCGGCCTGATTCCGGCGCCCCGGAGCAACCGAAAGGCTCGAATGTCCCAGTCTGCCAGCGCTTCCCGGCCCGCCGTCCTCATCACCGGCGCGGCCGCGGGCATCGGCCGCGCCATCGCGGCGCGGTTCGCCGGGGCGGGCTGGACCGTCGGGCTGTACGACGTCGACGCCGACGCGGTGCGCCGAACCGCGGCGGAGATCGGCGGCACGACGGTCACCGGCGCGTTCGACGTCACCGAGGCGGCGGGCTGGGAACAGGCGCTGAAGGAGTTCACCGAGACCACGGGACGGCTCGATCTGCTGGTCAACAACGCCGGGATCCTGTGCTCGGGCGCGTTCGGCGACATCCCGCTCGAACGCCAGCTCCGGGTGGTCGACGTGAACGTCAAGGGCGTGCTCACCGGCTGTCACGCCGCGCTGCCGCATCTGCGCCGCACGCCGGGCAGCCAGGTCGTCAACCTGGCCTCGGCCTCGGCACTGTACGGCCAGCCCGGACTGGCGACCTACGCCGCGACCAAGGCCGCCGTGCGCAGTCTGACCGAGGCCCTCGACCTGGAATGGCAGCGGTACGGGATCAAGGTGCACGACCTGCTGCCGCTGTTCGTGGCGACCGGGATGATGGACGAGGTCGAGCGCGGCTCCAAGACCTCGGCGACCCTCGGCGTGCACCTGACCGCCGCCGATATCGCCGACGCGGTCTGGCGCACCGCGACGAAGCCGGCCCGCCTGCGCGGGCCGCACGTGCTGGTCGGCATCCAGACCAAGGCGACCGCCGCCGCGGTTCGCCTGTCCCCCACCGCTTTCACGCGCGCGTTCGTCGGCTGGCTCAGCAAGTCCGATACCCTCTGAGCTGCGCGAACCCGTCCGCTCGAAAATAAGTGTCGCGCTCGGCAATTCGCTGTTAGCGTGGACCGCACACACCGACGAGAAAGGAATCGCAGCGATGACCGAGTACAGCATCCCCAGTCCCGCAGCGACTTTCGCCGTCGGCCCCGTCGCGCCGCCGGAACCGAGCACCGCGCCCGCCGCCGCCCTCGCGGAAAGCAGCCCCTAACCGGGCAGGCTTCCCCGACCGAGGGCCGCACCGGGCGCATATGCCCAGGGAGCGGCCCTTTTTCATGCCCTCCCGCCGCGGGACGTAGCTCAACGGATAGAGCGCCTGCCTTGGGTGCAGGAGGGTGCGAGTTCGACTCTCGCCGTCCCGACGATCGCGATACACCGTGCTCCACGGAGCCCGGGCCAGTAGCTCGACACGGAAGAGCGCCTGCCTTGCACGCAGTCGGTTGCGGGTTCGAATCCCGCCTGGTCCACGCATGACGCGGCGCAGTGCTGTGCTGGTTCGGCACCCTGACTTTCACTCAGGACCACGTCGGTTCGATTCCGACCTGCGTCACCACAACTCCACACGGCCTCGTGCTCTGCCGGTCGGGCACCCTGATTCTCAGTCAGGACTACGCGGGTTCGACTCCCGTCGAGGTCACCACCCCCGGGACCACCCGGGGCGGGGAGAGGCAACCGGGCGGGGCCCGGGACCGCTTGCTAGGCGGATCGAGGCGGTGACGCCTTGGGGATCGTGCCCTCGCCTCTCCGCGCACACCCGCGCACGCCGTGGATTCGGCTGTGCCGCGGGCGTTCTCCCCGCGCCGGAATCAGAACCGGTCGATGCCCGCGAGCAGGACGGTCGCGCCGGAGATGACGACGCCGGTGACGAGGGTGGCAGCGCCGAGCCACACCGCGGCGATCAGGCGATTCGGACGAACGGGGTCGGTGCCCAGCACCGAGAGGAAGAACCCGGCGGGCATCAGGATCGCCGCGGCCAGGACCGCGATCGCACCGCCGTTCGCCCAGCCGGGGCTGGCGCCGGCGGCGTTGCCGAGCACGGCCAGCAGCAGGCCGAGCATCACCAGGACCCCGGCGTGCGCGTGCCCGGCGCGGAAGAAGGATTTCTGCAGCTCGTTGGTCTCCTGACCGCCGGTGACGACGCGGAGCAGGAACGTCCCACCGAAGGCGATGGTGGCGACGGAGATGATGGTGGCACCGAGAACAATGCTGATCAGGGGATCGATCAGGGTGGCGTACACGAGGACTCCCGCGGGTTCGTACACTTGATTGGATACTGTTACTACCCAATATTGGATAGTGCTAGTACCTAATGTCAAGGCGCCGAGCGAAGGAGACCCGCGTGCTCATGTCGGAGTTGGCGGCACGGACCGGCGTGCCGATCCCGACCGTGAAGTTCTACCTGCGCGAAGGCGTGCTGATGCCGGGCGAGGCCACCAGCGCCACCCGCGCGCGCTACGGCGAGACGCACGTCCAGCGGATCGCCCTGATCAAGGCGCTGTCCGGGCTCGGCCTGTCGATGGCCCAGATCCGCGCGATCGTCACCCTCATCGACGAGCCCGGCCGCCCCCTGCTCGACACCCTGGCCACCGCCACCGCCCTGCTGCCGCCCGCCGTCGACCCCGGCGAACCCGCCGAGTACCCGCGCGCCCGCGCCGCGCTCACCGCCCTCGGCCTCGCCGTCCCCGACGACTACCCGGCCGTGGCCCAGCTCGAGCACGCCCTCGCCGCCGCCGAGGCCGCCGGGATGCCGATGACCGAGGAGCGCCTGCGCGCCTACGGCCCCGCCGTGCTGGCGATCGCCGAGTACGACATAGCCGAGATGCCCCTCGACTCCGCTTCCCGCGCAATCGAATACGCGGTGCTGGGCACAGCCCTCTACGAACCGGTCATCGCGGCCCTGCGGCGCGTCTCGCACGCCGAACTCTCCGCCCGCCGCCTCGCGCCGAAGCCGGATGGGCACGTCGAGTAGCACTCCCGGGCCACGCCCGCACCGACCGGGACACGAGCGGCAACTCCCCGGGTCGCGACGGCACGGGCCCGGGCGAACTCCCTCGAGCCCCTCACGCGGATCCGAGCACACCGGATCCGTCCGCACCCGAGCGCTTCCCGTGCTCGCGCGTGATCTTGGTACAGTCCCTCCGCCGTGGTGTTCGGGAAACCGGTGTGAAGCCGGTGCGGCCCTCGCCACTGTGATCGGGAAGTGAACAGATCTGTCCGGACGGAGTGATCCGCCGGGGCCACTGGGGTGCCCGCGCCCTGGGAAGGCCGATCGTTCACGCGGTATCCCGTCAGCCAGGAGACCGGCCACGGCAGGCAACACCCCATTCCACGAGGACCTGGAAGGCGGTCTCGGTGACCCCATCTGTTTTCGCGCGCCTGCGTACCGGCGCGCTGCTCGCCTGCGCGCTGCTGCTGACCGGTTGCGGCGTCCAGGCCGGACCGGCGGCCGACGGCGCGAACGCCGTCACCCGCGCAAACTGCGGTATCGACGTCGCCGTGCCGGGGCCGCCGCAGCGCATCTACGCCGCGTACCAGCCCTCCATCGAGATCGCGCACGCCCTCGGCGTCACCGACCGCCTGGCCGGGACCGCGTTCCTGGATTCGGCGGTGCTGCCGGAATACCAAGCCGCGCAGGCGAAATCCCCCTACGTGGAGAAGCTGCCGAGCCGGGACGAATTACTTTCACAGACACCGGATTTCGTGCTGTCCGGCTTCAACGGCGTGTTCGCGACGTCGTCGCAGAGCAGCGTCGGAACCCGGGCGAGCCTGCACGATCTGGGCGTGGAGACCTGGGTGCTGAGCCCGCTGTGCCCGAGCGCGGACGGTCTCGCGGACGAGGCCATCGACCCGGCGACCGTGCGCTTCGACAACGTGTACGCCGACCTGCGGGACCTGGGCGCGCTGTGGGGCGTGTCCGAGCGCGCGGAGACCGTTGTCGCCGACCTGAGTTCGCGCATCGAGGCGGTGCGCACCAAGGTCGAGGGCGCGGCCCGGCCGACGGTCGCGGTCGTCACGCCCAAGGACGACGGCTCCTACACCGTCGCGGGCGGCATCGATTTCGTCAGCCGGATCATCGAGGCCGCGGGCGGGGTCAACGCGTTCGCCGATCTCACCGAACGCCGCAACGTGCAGATCGGCGCGGAGCAGCTCATCGCCCGCGATCCCGACATCATCCTGACCAGCCTGTGCTGTAAGGCGAGCTACGTGCGCGCCGACGCGCAGCCGCAGGTGGACAAGCTCACCGGCAATCCCGCCTTCGCCAATCTGAAAGCCGTGCGCGCGAAAACGGTGCACCCGTTCCTGTTCGCCGATCGCGCCGCCGGGGTGCGCATCGCGTACGCCACCGAACTCGTCGCCGGACTGATCCACCCGGATCTGTTCGCGCGGTGATCGGCACCGTGCGCGGCGCCGGTCTGCTGCTGGCCGGGGCCGCGCTGGCCGCGACCTGCGCGGGCTCCATGCTGATCGGGACGCACCCGCTCGATCTGGCGGACGTGCTCGCGGCGTTCACCGATTTCCGGGGCGGCGACACGGACCGGATCGTGCGCTACATCCGCCTGCCGCGCACCGTGGCCGGGCTGCTGGCGGGCATCGCGCTCGCCCTCGCCGGGGCCGTCATGCAGGGCCTGACCCGCAACCCCCTGGCCGGGCCGGGGCTACTCGGCATCAACGCCGGCGCGTCACTGGCGATCGTGCTCGCCATGGCGGTTGTCGGACTGAGCTCGGCGGCGGGCCTGGTGTGGTTCGCGTTCGTGGGCGCGGCGGTGGCCGCGGTGTTCGTATACACCCTGGGCTCCTTCGGATTCGGCGGCGCGACCCCGGTGAAACTGGTCCTGGCCGGGGCCGCGTTCACGGCTCTGTGCGGGTCGATCACCACGGCGATCACCCTGCTGGACCGCACCACCTTCGACAACTTCCGCTTCTGGGTGGTCGGCTCGCTCACCCGGGCGAGCCTCGAATCCCTGTGGGCCGTACTGCCTTTCCTGGCCGTCGGCGCGGCTCTCACCGTCGCGGTGGCGCGTTCGCTCAACGCCCTCGCCATCGGCGACGACATGGCGCGCACGCTCGGCACCCGCCCGGTAGTGGTCCGAGGTCTCGGTGCGCTGAGCGTGGTGCTGCTGGCGGGCTCGGCGGTGGCGATCGCCGGTCCGATCGCGTTCATCGGCCTGGTGATTCCGCATATCGCCCGCGCGTTCGCCGGGCACGACTATCGCTGGGTGTTGGTCTGGTGCGCGCTGCTCGGACCGACCCTGCTGCTGTTCGCCGACATCGCCGGCCGGGTGCTCGCCCAGCCGCAGGAGATCCAGGTCGGCATCATCACCGCCTTCGCGGGATCGCCGTTCTTCCTCTATCTCGTGCGCAACCGGAAGGTGGCGACCCTGTGACAGGACACGAACCGAGCGTATTGCCCGGGGGGACAGTGCTGTTGCGCTCGCCCGGACAGCGAGTGGTCATTCGGGTCCAGCGCCGCTCGGCCCTGCTCACCGTGGCCCTCACGGCCGCGGCCCTGCTCGTGGCGGCGTGGTCGCTCACCGTCGGGCACTATCCGCTGACCGTCGCCGACGTGCTGCGGGTCCTGGGCGGCGGCGGCACGCTGATCGAGTACGACGTGGTGGTGGCCGATCGCCTACCCCGGGTGCTGACCGGCCTGGGCACGGGCGCGGCCTTCGCGATCTCGGGCGCGATTCTGCAGCGCGTCGCCACCAACCCCCTGGTCAGCCCCGAGATCATCGGCATCAATACCGGCGCGTCTCTGGGAGCGCTGGTGGTGAGCGTCGTGCTCGGCGGATCGGGCCTCGGCCTGGTCGGCGGCGCGCTCGCCGGGGCCTTCGCGGCCATGGCGCTGATCCTGGCGGTGGCGACCAAGGACGGGCTCGACGGCTACCGCCTGGTCCTGGTCGGCATCGGGGTCACGGCCATGCTGTCCGCGGCCATCGCGTTCATCCTGACCCGCGCGAACATCTACCAGGCCCATACCGCGGCCATGTGGCTCACCGGCAGCCTGACCGGACGCGATTGGCTCCACGTGGGATTCGCGACCGCGGCGGTGGCCGCGGTGCTGCCGCCGTTGATCGTGTTCGCCCGGGCGCTTCCGCTGCTCGAACTCGGTGACGACCTCGCCCACTCGCTGACCGGACGGCGCGCATCGCAGCGGACCACGCTCGTCGTGCTCGCCGCGCTGGCCGCGGCACTGGCCACCGCGGCGGCCGGGCCGATCGCCTTCGTCGCCCTGGTGGCACCGCAGATCGCGCGCCGCCTGCTCGCCGGCCGCGGCGCCGCGCTCGCACCCGCCGCGGCGGCCGGCGCGCTGCTGGTGGTCACCGCCGATCTGGCCGCGCGCCGGCTGTTCCCGGCCGAACTGCCGGTCGGGGTCGTCACCGCGATTCTCGGCGCGCCCGTTCTCGTCTACCTCCTCGCCCGCGCTACTCGAATCGGACACGCAGGATGACCGCACATCTGACCACCGCCGGACTCGGCCTCGCCTACGGCGGCGCCGCCGTCGTCACCGGCGCCGACCTGGACTTCCCCGCCGGCCGGTTCACGGTCATCGTCGGCCGCAACGGCTGCGGCAAATCGACGCTGCTGCGCGGCCTGGCCCGGCTGCTGCCGCCCGCCACCGGCGCGGTGCTGCTCGACGGCGCGGACATCGCCCGGCAGCCCGCGCGCACGCTGGCCCGCCGCCTCGGCATGCTGCCGCAGCAGCCCGTCGCGCCGGACGGGATCACCGTCGGCGATCTCGTCGGGCGCGGGCGGCACCCGCATCAGCGCTGGTTCCGGCAGTGGTCTGACGCGGACGACGCGGCGGTGCGGAAGGCGTTGTCCGCCACCGGAACCCTGGACCTGCTGGACCGCACCCTGGACGAGTTGTCCGGCGGGCAGCGCCAGCGGGTGTGGCTCGCGCTGGCGATCGCCCAGGATCCGGAGGTGATGCTGCTGGACGAGCCGACGACCTTCCTGGACCTGGCCCATCAGCTCGACATCCTCGACGTGCTGCGAACCCTGTTGCCGCGCACCATCATCGCGGTGCTGCACGACGTGAATCTGGCCGCCCGCTACGCCGATCACATCGTGGCGATGAAGGACGGCCGGGTGCTCGCCCAGGGCAGTCCGGCGCAGATCGTGCGGCCCGAGTTGATCGCCGAGGTCTTCGACCTGGACTGCACGGTGATCGAGGATCCGCTCACCGGCACCCCGCTGGTGATTCCCGCCCCGCGCACGGTGCGTACCGCATGAGCCGCCGGCACATTCTCGTCGCCCGGCCCACGCCGTCCGGGGTGGATCTCGTTGCCGTGCAACGCCTCGCCGACGCCTGCGGGATCGGCTACGCGGTGCTCGATCAGGACGAGCCGACCGTGCACGACGTGCTCGACGACGCGCTGCGCGACGGCGTACCCGTCACCCTGATCCCGCTGGCCGTTCCGCGCGACCGCTACCTGGAGACGTGGATCGCCCGCGCGGTGGCGAACTGGCGCGAGAGCCGCGGGGTGGACACCGAGGTACGAATCACCGCGGGCATCGACACCGCGACCGAATTCGTCGACCTCGTGCGCACCCGCATGAGCGAGGAGGGCACGGTGATCGGCGCGAGCCCGCGCGCGTTCCGCAGTCCCGCCTGGTCGGTGATCCCCGAGCACACCTCGCACATACTGGTCTGCCGCGGCCCGCGCTGCACCGTCTACGGCGCGGGCGAGCTCTACCGGGAACTGCGGCGTGACAACCCCGACGCGCTGGTGACCCCGACCGGCTGCCTCAACCCCTGCAACCTCGGCCCGCTGTACATCACCTATCCCGGCGGCGAATGGCATTCGCGCGCTGCCGGATCCGGGGCGTCCGGCGAGGCCGGGGCAGCGCACGATGGATCCGCGATCGGTGAAGAGATTTTCCGTCCGCTGGCGGCGCAAGCCGAAAATGAAGCCCCCCAACCCCTTCCCACTCTCAACTTATAGCGGAGAAGGGGGCTTGCGGCAAGACCCGGGTGATGCCGCAGAATCATCCGCCGTAGCCGAACCCGGCGGAATTGGAGTTGTACGAATGCCTGTGCTGGACACCGACGTCATCATTGTGGGCGCGGGACCGAGCGGCCTGATGCTGGCCGGCGAACTGCGTCTCGCGGGGGTGCGGACGCTGGTCTTCGAGCGTCAGCCCGCGATCCGGGACGTGCCCAAGGCCAGCGGGATCGGCGGCCGCATCCTGGATCTGCTGCGCTATCGCGGGCTGTACGAGCGCTTCGAGGCCGCGAGCAGCGATCCGCACCTCGCGCCGCGCTTCCCGTTCGGCGATGTGTACCTGGACTTCACCGCGATGGCCGAGCCTCCCATGGGAGCGCTGCCGCTGCCGCAGCGCGAAATCGAACACATGCTGGACGCGCACGCACGCGACCTCGGCGCGGAGATCCGCCGCGCCAGCACGGTGATCGGGGTGAACCAGGACGAGGAGAGCGTGACCGCGCGAGTACTGGGGACCGACGGCGAGTACGACGTCAGCGCCCGCTACCTGGTCGGCTGCGACGGCGGCCGCAGCCGGATCCGCGACCTGGCCGGCATCGACTTCCCGGGCACGACCTACCCGCAGGTCAACCGATTCGCGGCGGTCACGGTCTCGGACGCGGTGACCGTGCTCGACAACGGCGATATCGACGTGCCCGGCCTCGGCGTGGTGCACGCGGGCTTCACGCGCACCGATCGCGGCGCGTTCGCGTTCGCCGCCACGCCCGGCGGCCTCTCGCTCATGACCACCGAGGACGAGGCCGCCGAGTACGACGACGACGAGCCGCTGACGCTGGACGAACTCGGCGCGAGCATCACCCGGGTGCTCGGCGCCGAGGTGCCGCTCACCGGTTCGACCCGGCTCTCGCGCTTCACGTTCAAGGACCGCCAGGCCGAGAGGTACGTCGCCGGCCGGATTCTGGTGGCCGGCGATGCCGCGCACCTGTTCCCCGCAACCGGCACCGCCCTCAACGTGGGCATGCTCGACACCGTCAATCTCGCCTGGAAACTCGCCGCCGACGTGCACGGCTGGGCGCCCGCCGGCCTGGTGGAGACCTACCACGAGGAGCGCCACCTCGCGGGCGCCCGCGCCCGGCTGCAGACGCGCGCCCAGGTAGCCCTGCGCCGCGGCCACGATCCCGCCGCCGACGCCCTGCGCACGCTCGTCCAGGAACTCCTCGCCGACGAACAGCCCCTGCAACGCCTGGGCAACCTGGTCGGGCACAACGACATTCGCTACCCGATGCCGGACGAGAACCCCCACCCCCTCGCCGGCGTCTTCGCCCCGAACCTCGCCCTGCGCATCGGGGACGACGACACCGACGTCGCGACGCTGATGCGCCCCGCCCGCCCGATCCTGCTCGTTCTCACCGACCGCCCCGACCTGTCGGCCGTCGCCCGGGACTGGCACGACCGCGTCGACATCCACGTCGGCGAGATGACCGATCGCCCCGCCGACGCCCTGCTGATCCGCCCCGACGCCCACACCGCCTGGGCGGCCCACGTCGACGAGTCCCCCGACACCGCGGCCGAGTCCCTGCGCGCCGCCCTGACCACCTGGTTCGGCAAGTCCTGATCTGCGCGCGGCGACGGGGCGCCCGTGCCGTCCGGGTTCCGCGCACTCCGGGGTGACCCGCGGACGAACGCGTCGCGTCGACGCGATCGGGCACCCCGGTGCGGTGATCGCGCGGCGCGGTGATGAGGTGGACGGCGAGTAGAGAGGTAACGGGGTGGGAGACAAGAGAAAACTGGTCGGCTTCGCGACCCTGGGATGGATGCTCGTCACGGCGATCGCGGTGGTGCTGTTCTTCTCCGGGATCGCGCGCCTCACCCTGCTGATCGCGGGGTGGACCGACAGCGAGGTGCTGTACGCGCTGTCCTTACCGGTGACCGCGGTCGTGGGGCTGCTGCTCTGGCCGCAGGTGCTGGGGCTGCTGTGGCGGGCACGGCTCGCGAGCATGCGCCGGACCGGAGACAAGACCGCGGGCACCGTCGTCGAGACCGGCTACAAGCGGGTCCAACGCACCAACGGGCTCGATCAGCACCGGGTGCGGATCGAGACCGAGTTCCGGCACCCGGGCACCGGCGCCGAGCATCGGATTCGAAAGGAATACGTGTTCAACCAGTTCCGGCTCCGGCGCGCACGATCGCTCCAGGAGCGCTTTCCCGAGGGCTCGTCGGTACCCATGCGCGTGCGCGGCAACTACGCGGTCTTCGATATCGGCGAGCGGCCCACGTGGGGCGATATGTGGTGACCCGGCCGGCCCCGCACGGCCGGGCCGTTCCTCAGAAGATCGCGACCGGGGCCACCGGGGTGCCGGTCGCACCCACGAACGGCTCTGGGGTGGCCGTGAGCAGGAACTCGTAGCGGCCGTGCTCGGCGCAGGCCGCGGACAGCTCCTGCAGGTTCCAGTTCTGGCCCTGCAGCATGCCCATCTCCACCAGGTGCAGGGCGTGCACGCCGAGCCACACACCCTCGATCTCGGGCGGGAAGATCTCGAAGACCAGGGTGTCGTTGGCCACGGCGGCCACGTCGCGGGCATGGAACCACTCGGGGCAGCGAATCGAGAGCCCCGGCGAGGGGACGGCGTAGCCCTCGCGGTCACCGGCCAGGTAGAGCCCGATCTGGCCGGTGCGAATCAGCACGATATCGCCCTGTCGCACCCGCACTCGGCCGTATTCTTCTGCAGCGTCCAGGTCCTCCGGGGTGACGGCATGGTTGCTCGGCAGCCGTTCCACGCCGTGGGCCGCGGCGACATCGAGCAGTACACCGCGTGAGACGAGGTGCGTGGCCTTGTCGATCCCGCTGAACTTGGCGCCGCGGTGCGCGGTGATGGTGTCCGCGGGCCGGTTGTTGTAGATGCGCCCCGAATGCGAGACGTGGGTCAGCGCGTCCCAGTGCGTCCCGGCCTGCAAACCCATCGTGACCACGTCATCGCTGGTGGCGACGGTGCCGGGCCCGAACATCTCCCAGTTCACCGCGACCATGCTGTGTAGCGGGTTGACCCGGTTCGGGATCATGCCGGTCTGGATGCCCTGCTGGCTCAGGGGCACGGCCAGTGCGACCCGGTGCCCGGTGCGCACGGTGGCGGCCGCGGCGCGCACCACATTGTCGGTGATGAGGTTGAGGGTGCCGACTTCGTCGTCGGAACCCCAACGGCCCCAATTGTTCACCCGTTTGGCCAGGTCGTGGAAAGCCGATGGTAGTGCCATGCCGCATGAACTTACGGCCAACGGTGCACACCCGACAATCCGCACCACGGGTAGCGTAGACATTCGGTCACCGTGGAGTTCGCCCGCTGGTAACCCTCGTGTGAAACAACAGACGCCGAAGCGTTCGACAGTTCTATGAGAGGTTGGCACGACGCGATGCTGGAGCCCCAGGTCGATACCGCGCTGGGCGAAAGCCCCATGCTGCGGGCGGCGCTCGCCCCACCGGCCCGCACGCTGGTCGACATCCTGGCCGCCACCACGGCCGCGTTCCCGGACGCGCCCGCCATCGACGACGGCGACACGATCCTGAGCTACACCGAACTGACCCGCGCGGTCGAGGCCCGCGTCCGCGAACTGGGTGCGGCCGGGGTGCGCGCGGGCGATCGGGTCGGGGTGCGCATGCCCTCGGGGACGCGCGCGCTGTATGTGAGCATCTTGGCCGTCCTGCACGCCGGGGCCGCCTACGTGCCGGTCGACGCGGACGATCCGGACGAGCGCGCCCGCCTGGTCTTCGGCGAGGCCCGGGTGACCGCCATCCTGACCGCCGACGGCATCGAAACCACCGCCGCGGCAGCGCAATCGGCGGGCGGGCCCACCGCGGCCCCGGAACCCGGCGATGACGCCTGGATCATCTTCACCTCCGGTTCCACCGGCACGCCCAAGGGCGTGGCGGTCACGCACCGCAACGCCGCCGCGTTCGTCGACGCCGAGGCCCGGCTGTTCCTGCCCGCCGAGCCGATCGGCACAGAAGACCGCGTGCTGGCCGGTCTCTCGGTCGCGTTCGACGCCTCCTGCGAGGAGATGTGGCTGGCCTGGCGCAACGGCGCCTGCCTGGTGCCCGCGCCGCGCGCGCTGGTGCGCACCGGCGCGGACCTGGGCCCGTGGCTGGTGCGCCGGGAGATCAGCGTGGTCTCGACCGTGCCGACGCTGGCCGCGACCTGGCCCGCCGAGGCGCTGGACTCGGTGCGCCTGCTGATCTTCGGCGGCGAGGCGGTGCCGCCCGAACTGGCCGAACGCCTGGCCGGGACCGATGATCGCGAGGTGTGGAACACCTACGGCCCCACCGAAGCGACCGTGGTCGCGTGCGCGGCGCTGCTGGACGGTTCGTTCCCGGTGCGCATCGGACTGCCCCTGGACGGCTGGGATCTCACCGTCGTGGACGCGGCCGGAAACCCGGTGGGCGAGGGCGAATCCGGTGAACTCGTCATCGGCGGCGTCGGCCTGGCGCGCTACCTGGACCCGGCCAAGGACGCCGAGAAGTACGCGCCGCTGCCCTCGCTCGGCTGGGAACGCGCCTACCGCAGTGGCGATCTCGTGCGCAACGACGGCGCGGGCCTGGTGTTCCTCGGCCGCGCGGACGACCAGATCAAGCTCGGCGGCAGGCGCATCGAACTCGGCGAGATCGACAACGCGCTGCAGCACCTACCCGGCGTGACCGGCGCGGCGGCCGCCAACCGAACCACCAAGGCGGGCAACAAGATCCTGGTCGGCTATCTGACCGGCCCCGGCCCCGACTACGACGTCAAGGCCGCCAGGGCGATTCTGGCCGAACAGCTTCCGGCTCCCCTGGTGCCGCGCCTGGCGGTGGTCGCCGACATGCCCACCCGCACCTCGGGCAAGGTCGATCGCGACGCCCTGCCCTGGCCGCTGCCCAAGGCCACCGCCGCCGATCCCGGACTGAGCGAGACCGAACGTTGGGTGGCGGGGCTGTGGGACTCGATCCTGGGCGCGGAGGTCACCGATCCAGGCGCCGACTTCTTCGACCTCGGCGGCGGATCGCTCGCCGCCGCGCAATTGGTCGGCGCGCTGCGCGAACGCCATCCCCGCATCACCGTCGCCGATCTCTACGACTCCCCCCGCCTGGGCGCGCTGGCCGCGATGCTGGACGCCGCCGCACCGGTCGCCGCGGCCGCCGAACGCCTCGTGCGCCCGGTTCCGCTGCGCGCCCAACTGTTCCAGGTGCTGGCCACCGTCCCGCTGACCACGCTGACCGGCCTGCAGTGGCTCACCTGGCTGGCCATCGTCGGCAACATCGCGGCCTGGACCGAATCACTGCCGTGGCTCCCGCGCCTGTCCTGGTGGTGGGCGCTGCTGGCGTTCGTACTGTTCATCTCCCCGCCCGGCCGGATGGCGCTGTGCGTAGCCGGATCCCGGCTGCTGCTGCGCAACGTCGAGCCGGGCAGCTATCCGCGCGGCGGCTGGACGCATCTGCGGCTGTGGGCCACGGTGCGGCTGTCCGCGGCCAGCGGGGCCGAAAGCCTGTCCGGCGCACCGTGGATGGTGCCGTTCGCGCGGGCGCTGGGCGCGCGCATCGGCCGCGGCGTCGATCTGCACACACTGCCGCCGGTGACCGGCATGCTCGAGCTGGGCGACGGGTGCAGCATCGAACCCGAGGTCGATCTGTCCGGCTACTGGATCGACGGCGACCTCGTGCACATCGGGCCTATCAGCATCGGTCCCGGCACCGTGGTGGGCGCGCGGTCGATTCTGCTGCCCGGCACCAGGATCGGGAAGAACGCGGAGATCGCGCCGGGCTCGGCGGTCGCGGGCAAGGTCAAGGGCGAACAGGCGTGGGCGGGCTCACCGGCGGTGAAGGTCGGTAAGGCGCAGCACAACTGGCCCGATCACACCCCGGCGCGGGCTCCGCACTGGGTCGCGATCTTCGGTGTCACCTCCATGCTGCTGGCCGCGGTGCCGATTCTGGGCCTGGGCACCGGCGGCGCGTTCATCGCCTGGTGGATACGCGACACCACGACGCTGTCGCAGGGGCTCGGCCGCGCGTTCGCGATTCTGCCGGTGGCGACGCTGCTCAGTCTGGGCGTGTACGCGGCGGTGACCATCGTGGCGGTGCGATTGTTCAGTATCGGGCTGACGCCGGGCTATCACCCGGTGCGCAGCAGGGTCGGCTGGCAGGCGTGGGCCACCGAACGCCTGCTCGACGCCGCCCGCACGTTCCTGTTCCCGCTGTACGCGAGCCTGCTCACCCCGATCTGGTTGCGGTTGCTGGGCGCGAAGATCGGCAAGCACGTGGAGGCGTCCACCGTGCTGCTGCTGCCGAAGTTCACCACGGTCGCCGACGGCGCGTTCCTGGCCGACGACACCATGATCGCCAGCTACGAACTGGGCGGCGGCTGGTTGCACATCGGCGAGGCGAAGGTGGGCAAGCGCGCCTTCCTGGGGAATTCGGGGATGACCGCGCCGGGCCGCCGGGTGCCCAAGAACGGGCTCGTCGCGGTGCTCTCGGCCGCGCCGTCCAAGGCCAAGGCCGGCTCGTCGTGGCTGGGCAGTCCCCCGGTGCGGCTGCGGCGCACCGCCGGAAGCGGGGACACCGCACGCACTTTCGATCCCTCGCCGCAGTTGCGTGTGGCCCGCGCGATCGTCGAGACCTGCCGGTTGATCCCGGTGCTGGTGACCTTCGCCGTGGGGCTCGGGGTGCTGTTCACCCTGGCCTGGCTCGCCCAGACCGTCGGGCACCTGGCGACCGCGCTGCTGAGCGGACTGGTGCTGCTGGCGGCGGGCGCGGTGGCGGGTGCGGTGTCGGTGGCCGCGAAGTGGTTGCTGGTGGGGCGGATCGGGACCGAGGAGCATCCGCTGTGGAGTTCGTTCGTCTGGCGCAACGAGGTCGCGGACACCTTCGTCGAACACGTGGCCGCGCCCTGGTTCGCGCGCGCCGCGACCGGTACGCCCGTACTGAATCTGTGGTTGCGCGGGCTGGGCGCGCACATCGGCCGCGGGGTGTGGTGCGAGTCGTACTGGTTGCCCGAGGCCGACCTGGTGACCCTGGGCGACGGGGCGACCGTCGAGCGCGGCTGCGTGGTGCAGACACACCTGTTCCATGATCGAATCATGGCCATGGACACCGTGACTCTGGGCGCCGGGGCAACCCTGGGCCCGCATTGCGTCGCCCTGCCCGCCGCGAGTATCGGGGCGGGCGCCACCGTCGGTCCCGCGTCGCTGGTGATGCGCGGGGACACGGTGCCGCCGTCGACCCGGTGGTGGGGCAATCCGATCGCGCCGTGGTCCGGCAAGGGCGGGGCCGCCCGGTGAGGGTGCACAAATTCGCCGAGGAGCCGATCGACGACTACCTGCCGCAGAACGGCAATCGCGGGTACCGGGTGTCCCGGTACGAGCTGGACCTGACCTACAAGGTCGCGAGCAACCGGCTCGCCGGGCGCGCGGAGATCACCGCGGTGACGACCCGCGAGCAGGATCGGTTCGCGCTCGATCTGTCGCAGTCCCTGTCGGTCTCCAAGGTGCTGATCACCGGTGCTCGGGTGGCCAAATACACCCATCAGCACGGCAAATTGGTGATCACCCCGGCCCAGCGGATCCCGGTGGGCGGGGCGCTGTCGCTGGTCATCCAGTACGCGGGCACGCCGCGCCCGGTGCGCGGGCCGTGGGGTGAGGTCGGCTGGGAGGAACTGACCGAGGGCTCGCTGGTGGCCAGTCAGCCCAACGGCGCGGCGTCCTGGTTCCCGTGTGACGATCACCCGAGTTCCAAAGCCAGCTACCGGATTTCGATCACCACCGACACCCCGTACTACGCGCTGGCCAACGGCACGCTCATGCGCAAGCAGACCAAGGCCAGCCAGACGACCTGGGTGTACGAGCAGGCCGAGCCGATGGCGTCCTATCTGGCGACGGTGCAGATCGGGCCGTATCGCAAGCACCGCATCGACACTCGGCGCGGGGCGGTACCGATGCAGGCGGTGCTGCCGCTGCGGTTGCGCGCGGCGTTCGATCACGATTTCGCGCGCCAGCCCCGCATGATGGAGGTCTTCACCGAGGCGTTCGGGCCGTATCCGTTCGACGGGTACACCGTGGTCGTCACCGACGACGAGCTCGAGATTCCCATCGAGGCGCAGGGCATCTCCACGTTCGGCGCGAATCACTGTGACGGGCAGCGCGGTTCGGAGCGCCTCGTCGCGCACGAGCTGGCGCACCAGTGGTTCGGCAACAGCCTCACGATCTCCCGGTGGCGCGATATCTGGCTGCACGAGGGCTTCGCCTGTTACGCGGAGTGGATCTGGTCCGAGGCCGCGGGCGGGCCGAGCGCCGATCAGCTTGCCCGCACCGCGCACCGCACTCTCGCGCATCTGCCGCAGGACATCCTCATCGGCGATCCCGGTCCGGCGCGCATGTTCGACGATCGGGTGTACAAGCGCGGCGCGCTCACCCTGCACGCGCTGCGGCTGCTGCTGGGCGATCCGAAGTTCTTCAATCTGTTGCGCGAGTGGACGACCCGGCACCGGCATTCCTCGGTGACCACCGACGATTTCACCGATCTGGCCGGGCATTACAGCCCGAACCCGCTGCGGTCGCTCTGGGATGCCTGGCTGTACACCCCGGTACTGCCCGCGCTGCCGGCCACCCCGCGGTGACCCGGGCGCGGTCAGCCGGCGACCAGCAGGGCCGCCCAGATCGGCAGTAGCAGCAGCGATACCAGCGTCGATTTCACGACCGCGGCGGCGGCCAGATCGATCTCGGTGTCATAGCTCTGGGCGAACAGGAAGAGGTTCTGCGCGGTGGGCATGGCTGCGATCAGGGTCAGGTAGGCGAGCCACGGCTGGCCGACGTGGAACACCGCGTCCGCGATCAGCCACGTCAGGGCAGGGAAAGCCAGGCATTTGCAGGCGATCAGCCAGTATTCGCCGGGTCCGGCGGGGCGCAGGCGCAGGCC
Source organism: Nocardia sp. NPDC055321 (assembly GCF_053645575.1). Lineage (NCBI taxonomy): Bacteria > Bacillati > Actinomycetota > Actinomycetes > Mycobacteriales > Nocardiaceae > Nocardia > Nocardia sp. NPDC055321. The sequence continues at coordinate 184,452 of NZ_JBSHMS010000017.1, read as the reverse complement.
CGTCCCGCCCAGGTGCAGCCCGAGCGCGAACAGCGCGATCGGCGCGGCGGCCGCGCCGGCGGTGGACAGGCAGTCCAGGATCCAGCCCGGGATCGTGATGCCGGTGAGGTTGGCGGATATGCCGAGCCAGCAGGACAGCACCAGCGGGGTGGTCAGCGCGGCCCGGACTCCGCTCCACACCCGGGCCGCGGTGGTCCCGGCACCCGGCGCCGCGCCGTCCCCGGGCGCCGATTCGAGCAGCGCGATGATGATCGTGGTCAGGACGCAGACCTGCAGCAGCAGGACGGGGAAGATGGGTGCGGCGTCCCCGAAGAGCAAGGCGAACACCGGGATCGCCAGGTACGCCGTGTTGACCTGGCAGGCGGCCATGACACGCAACGCGATCCCCCGCACCCCGATCCCCCGGGCGTAGGAGACCCCCGCGACCAGGCAGGCGGTCAGGGAGACGGCGAGAACGTAGGCCCCCAGCGCCCACGGGTCGAAGACCCGGCCCAGGTCGGCCGTGTAGAGGCTGCCCAGCAGATACGCGGGGATCGCGAAGCGGAACGCGAACTCGGAGAACAGTTTCGAGGCCGACGCGTCGATGGTCCCGCGCCGCGCGAACACCACCCCCGCCGCGAACACGAACACCACCGGCGCCAGCTTCGCCGCCATGGCGGTCACGCCACCCACATCACCCTCCACACCGACCGGCCCCGGAGCCGCGCGGCCGCTCCTACCGGTTCTCGCACTGTTCCGTGCCCGTCACGAACGCGGCAACTGGCCGCGAGCGTACGTCGGGCCATCGGCTAGCGCGCGAGCGCCTATACGAGCCGAGTCATCGGAGCGCCGAGACGTGAAGCAGGTCCTCCCCCCTGATCGGCGACGGCGACCCCGCCGTGCGCGACCGTGCGCCGCTGTCAGCCGGTGATGTCATTGATGCAGTAGCCTTCCGGGCCCACCGCGACCGTGAACACCATCGGCTGGGTGACGCCGGAGGAGTTCGTGACCGGGACCGTCACCAGGACATCGGAGATCCCCGCCGGGACGGTGGTCATCTCACCGAAGCCGGTGGTGCCGGTCAGCCTGCCGGGGTTGTTGGCCAGAACCGACCCCGGGCAGACGAGAGGATATTTCCCCTCGATGTCGTCGGCGTTCACCGGCTTGCCGATCCACCGGGACAGGTAGCGGCGCACCGCGTATCGCGCGTCGGCGTCGTCGAACGCCCCGTCCGATCCGGTCGCGTACACCCGCGGGCACGCGTACCCCGACGCGATCTCGCTGCGCTTGACGCTGACGGTAGACACCGGCCCCTTCCAGAGGACCGCGAACTGCCCGTCGACCCCGGGCTGCGCGACGGCGGCGAGGATAGCGTCCTTGTCGCCGTACATGTTTCGCGCGTTGCCCGGTTCGATCGTCCAGCACTTACGCACGAGGGTCTCGAGGTCCTGCCCGGTGAGATCCCGTACCCACGGCCGCAAAGCCGCGGCGGCGCCAGGGTTACCAGGCACCTCCCCGACGGCGGCGGACGCACCCGAGGTGATCGGCGCGGCGCTGGTCGTCTCGGCGGAACTGACCGCCGCCGCGGCCGTAGGCAGGCGCGCCGGGGTATGCCCGTCGTGCTGCTCCCCGGATCCACACCCGGTCAGCACCACCAGCAGCAGTCCCAACCCGAGAACACCGTGCGCTCCACGCTCGATCACTCCCCCATGCTAGCGATCGCCCCATTCCCCCAACGTGACTCGACGCGCCGATCAGCACATTCGACCGTTTTGCCCGTTTTGATCACACGCCCATATAGTCCGGGGGCATTACCGCGACAAGATCGAAAACTGGGTGGGGAATGACAGACCAGGCCGAGTCCGAGGCCGCCGATACGACGACGGCTCCGGTGGTGAGACGCCGGAGACGGTGGGCGGCACTCATTGTGGCGGGCACGGTGCTGGCCGGAGCCATCACCGGGGCGAGCTGGCTCCTGCTCGGGGATCACCGGTCCGCGGACGAGATCGCGCTCGACGACTTCCGGACCGCACGTCAGAGCCTGGCCAAAGCCGCGGGTGCGCACTACACGGGGCAGGTCATCGACGATGCGGGCGAGAAGTTCGGTCTCGACCTGCGGGTCACCAATATCGGTGACTTCTCGGGCACCGTCGAGGTCGCACCCGGCCACGCGATGAATCACCTGCGGGTGGGCGACAAGAACTTCGCGAGGGCCGGCCGGGAGGTGTGGATCGCGGCGGGCGTGAGCGAGGATCAGGCGAACTCCGCTGACGGGAAACAGCTTTCGCAGCCCGCGACGATCCACGACCGCACCCTGCACTCGGAGCTCAATCCCTCGATCCTGGGCACGCGGCTCGACACCAGCGTGAGCACGGGCGCCGAGCTGGTGGTCGGCGACACCGTCACCGTCGACGATCAGGCGGCCACCCCGATCGTCAGCGGCGCGGTGACGACCTACGTACGCGACGGCCGGGTGGTCCGAATCGTCAACGCGAGCTTCGATATTCGAGTGACTCAGTTGAGCGCGGACCAGGTGTCCACGCTGTACGGCGACCTGCTCCCGACGGTGACCGCACTGGCGGATGCCAGCGACACGGAGAAAGAGCTGGCCCACGAACTGGGCTGGAGCGCCCCCTGCCCGGCGACGTGCGCGGCGCTGGCCACGCTGACCAGCACGGCGACACCGTTCGTCGAGATCACCATCCCGGGCGTCACCACGCCGGGCACCGACACCCCGGTGGCGTACAGCATCAGGCTCCGGATCGCCGGGGTCGACACCGACCGACCCGACTGCGCGGGCACCGTCGTCATCCCGGCCGGTGAATCGGTCACGGTGTCCTGCGCGTTCGAGGCCCCACCGGGATCTCAGATCAACTCGACCCTCCGGGCCCGCCCGATCCTGGGCCAGGCGCGGGCCGACCAGCTGGTGAAAGCCCTGCGGGACAACGCCGACTGCAGCCGGGCCAAGGCCGCCAACGGCTGAACCGCCGGGCGTCTCGCATGTGGTGTTCGCCGGGGCGTGCGCTCCTCGGCGACATAAAACGGAGAAATCCAGCAGAATCTGCGGATTCAGGACCAGCGGCCCGAGCGCTAGAACTCCAATTCCGCTACCCAGGCAACGATTTCGCCCGCTGCGTCGTGGCCCAGCCGAGCGGCGGAACGGGACGCGTTCGAGGTCATCGGCGTTCCCATGGGCTCGTCTTCCGTGGCCGACAACCGCGTACCCGAGGAGCTCCTCAGCCGGGGAAGTCCCTCGGGTCCGCCCCGGCGCACTTGATCACCGATTCATCGAACCGATTCCTGGGCAACGCGATCCGGGGTCGTGAGCTCGACCGAGCGGATGCGGTCGGCGATGTCGGTCGCGTGGTGGGCCAGGATCAACTCGTCGGCGTCGATCGAGGCGGCGAAGTCGTCGAGGTAGGCGCGGACCTGATCGGGGGTGCCGACCGCGGTGTAGGTGGTCATCGCCGAGAGCTGGGAGCCGTTGGGCGAGGCCAGGAACGCGTCGATCTCGTCGTCGGTGTAGTCGATGCCGGCGGCGCCGCGCTTGATCATCGCGCGAGCGCGGGCGCGGTAGGCGATCGTCTTCTGCGCGTGGGCGTCGGCTTCGTCCTCGGCGGCGAAGACGTTGGCCCCGGCCATGACGTAGGGCTCGGCCAGTTGCTCGGAGGGCTGAAAACCGCTGCGGTAGGCCGCGACCGCCTGGTGCAGGGCGTCGGGGGCGAAGTGCGAGGCGAACGCGTACGGCAGGCCGAGGTGGGCCGCGAGCTGCGCGCCGAACAGCGACGAGCCCAGAATGTAGAGCGGGACAATGCCTTCCGCGCGCGGCACGGCCTGGATGCCGGGGATGCGGGAGTTGCCGGACAGGTAGCCCTGCAGTTCGAGAACGTCCTGCGGGAAGGTGTCCGCCGAGGAGGGGTTGCGCCGCAGCGCGCGCATGGTCTGCTGATCACTGCCCGGCGCACGGCCGAGCCCGAGGTCGATGCGACCGGGGAACAGCGACTCGAGGGTGCCGAACTGTTCGGCGATGACCAGCGGCGAATGGTTCGGCAGCATGATGCCGCCCGATCCGATGCGAATCGAGTCGGTCTGCGCGGCCACGTGCCCGATCAGCACGCTGGTGGCGCTCGAGGCGATCGAGCGCATGTTGTGGTGTTCGGCGTACCAGACCCGGGTGTACCCGCTGCGTTCGGCGGCCCGCGCCAGTTCGACGCTGTTGTCGAAGGCGTCGCGCGCGGTGGCGCCGGGCGCGACCGAGGCCAGATCGAGCAGGGACAGTGCGGGGGCCATACGACGCCGCCTTTCGAAGGACCGGGTGCGATGTTCGGGGCGGGCGCGGTACGCACCCACCCCTGTGACAAGCGTCGCGGGCCCGAACTTATGCCCCGGCGGCCCGGTGAGTGCCGTTACAGTGCCGGCGCACCGCCCGCCGCAGCTCCGACAAACCCGCTCCCACCAGCGGTGATCGGGCCAGCGCGAGCACGCTGTGCGAGGAGGCGTCCGTGCTCGCGCAGCCCGCGAGCGCGGCACGGGTCGCGGGGTCGAGGCAGGCCGCCACGACGGCCGCGGCGATCGGATCGGCGTGGGCCGGGCCCAGGATCAGGACCGCCGAGCGGGCCAGGGTCCAGAGATCGTCGGCGCGGCGACACGGGTCCGGCAGTGAGCCGCGGTGCCGGGTTTCGAAGTCGATCCACGCGGCCGCACCGGTCGCCGGATCGATCAGGACGTTGCGCAGGACCGCGTCGCCGTGACTCTCCCCGGCGGCGTGCAGGGCACGCAGGGCGCGGGCGGCAGCGGTTATCACCCGGTCCGCGTGCTCGGCCGGGCCGCCGTAACCCGTGCGCGGCCCGGTCGATGTGTCCATCGCTTCGTCGGCCGGGACGCCGGGGCGGTGCGGGATGAGCAGACCACCGCGCTCGTCCGGTCGCACGTCCTGCCCGTACAGGGCACGGTGCACAGCATTCTCGCGTTCGTGCCACACCGATCCGGACACCACCCGCACCGGCTCGTCGCACAGTGTGAGCCACAGGTTCCACAGCGGCAGCAGTGGCGCGCGGGCGCGCCGCCTGCGCTTGTGGAACCACCGTCGTCCTGCCACCCGCACCGGTTCCAGATCGTGCATCGCGGTGCCCGCCACCAGCGCGGCGACCCGCAGCCGCCACGGTGACGGGTCCGGGATATCGGGGTGGTCGAGCGGGTGGCGGAAGTGGTCCGCGTATCGGTCGCGGCCACTGGAATGCAGCACCGCCCACACGTATTTCACGAACGTGCGGGTGTAGCCGAACGCCGAAAGCTCCATGCGCCGCGCGGAGGAGTAGACGGTGAGATCCCGGTCGTAGTGGAAGCGATCGCGACGGGCCCGCCACAGACCGGCGAGCAGCGGCCATTCCTCGGAGATCTGGACGCTCTCGTCGAAGGGCCCGAACGTGTCGAAGGCGTCGCGGGTGCTGAACATGAAGGCGGACATGGCTTTCGCGCGTGCGATCGGTAGTCCGCGCACCCGATTCCAGAAGGCCCACCACAATCGCGCGCGGCGGCCGCCGTCGAGTGCGCCGAGGCGGGTGAGCCCGCCGTGGTAGCCGTCGCGCACGTGAGCGAGCGTGCGCGCGAACGCATCCGCGGGAACCTGGGTGTCGGCGTCGACGAAGATCAGCACGTCGCCGGTGGCGAGTTCGGCGCCGAGATTGCGGGCGCGCGCCGCACCCGTCCGGTCCGCCACCGCGACCCGCACCGGACCCGCGGCGGCGAACGATCGGGCCAGGTCCGCCGTCCCGTCCGTACTGGCGCTGTCCACCACGATGATCTCGACCGGCCCACCCGCCGTGCGCGCGGCGATCAGCAGCGACCGCAGAGTTCCGTCCAGCGCCGCCGCCTCGTTGCGCGCCGGGACGATTACCGACAGCTTCATCGCGACCGCTCCAGCACGAACAGGTCGCGCCCGCCGAACGGCACCGGGAAGCGGTCCGCCTCGAACGCGGTGACCCGCAGTCCCGCGGCAGTGGCGGCGGCCCGCACGTCATCACGCGAGAAGACCCGCAGCACCCGCAGCGCCTGCGGGGCCGGCGCGACGTACCCCACCGCCCGAGCCACGCGAAACGCCAAGCGCCCGAACACGAATCCCCGCACCACCAGCGCCGCACGGCCGGCCGGTCCGCCGACGGTCGACTGCAGCACGACGACGCGAGGCGCTATTCGGCCCGCGTTGCGCAGCAGGGCGACCACATCGGAGGGGAACTGCAGCACGTGCAGCACCAGCGCCGCATCGAAGGCGTCGGCCGCGAACGGCAGGTCGCCGTCCCCGCACGGCACCGGCGCGGGCCCGACCACGTGCATGTCGACGACGTCGGTCTCGACGTAGCTCACCCGCGTGCGTGCCCGCAGCGCCTCGGTGTTGTGCCCGGTTCCGGATCCGATGTCGAGCACCCGACCGCTGCCGGGCAGGTGCGGGGGCAACGCGGGCCGCGATCCGCGCCGCCCGCCGGGTCGCGGCTCGCTCCAGCCGCTCGCGTACGAGTTCGCCGAGCCCCGCAGATGTGGATCGCGCGATCGGCGACGTCTCGAATCCACTCGCTGACCGCGATCGGTATCTGGGCGGTCGACGGTCCGCGGCGCTCATCGGGCGAGCCTGACGTGCGGGACGGAAGCAGCGGATCGCCCTCGGGCAGAACCGAATCGGTACCGCCGGGCGATGCCGGGGACTCGCGGACTCACCGACGGAAACCGGGCGCTCATCGGGTGCGCTCCCCGTCGAGCAGGTCGCGGATCAGTGCGGGCGAACGCCCGATGGCGAGTTGGGCGCGAACCGCGGCGAGGGCGTGCGGCAGGAAGCCGCGCCGAACGTCGAAGGGATGGATTGTGATGGTAGGAATCGCGCCCCGGCGCAGGTCGGCGACGTGGCCCACGGCCGCGGCCGCGCGCGACAGCGTCGCGAGCGGCGAGACGTCCCATATCCTGGTGGCCAGCCGCACGAACCCGCCCTCGACATCAGCCGCCGACCCCCATCCGACCCGGTATCGAAGTCCCGCCGCGGCAAGGGTTCTCGGCCCGACCGGACCCAATTGGTATGCGGGCGGCAGGAATCCCTCCACGGCGACCCCGAGCCGCTCGCTCAGCACGCCGCACCCCGCCAGCAAGCGCGCGCACGCGGCCCCGGCCGGGAGCCCCGAGAACTCGTCCGCGCGCCCGGTGAGCAGGCTGATCGCCCCGTAGCCCCGCTCGCGCCGATGTGACCACCCGTGCAACAGGATCTCCTCGGCCCGCCCCGCCACCAGCCGCTCGTCCCCAGCCCGGAGCGGCCGCCCGCCCCAGCGCGGCACGACCCCCGCGGACAGCCGCGCCCCGACCAAAGGCTCCAGCACGTCGAAGATCTCGCTGATCTCCGCACCCCACGCCGGTGTGACGTCGTGAACCGAGACGTGAAAGCGGTCGACCCCGGACCCGCTCGATGAAACTCTCCCCATGCGGCGAATTTACACGCGGGAGAGGTTCACACAGGTCGGGCCGGTTCCGGCTACCCGGCTCCTCGAACAGGCGGGGTTGCAACTGATCCGCGCCGTACGTCAGCCACGCGCATATCTCCTGACGGGAGCTCTGGGTGAGGCCAGGTTCTCGGGAGGTCGAGCGGATTTCAGCTGAAGCCGATGGTGAGGTAGATGTCGGCCGAGACTGCACTCCTGGTCACCATAACCCCCACCGAGTTCAGCGTTTGCCTGGATTCCCAAATCGCGAATGTTTCGAGTACCTGAGAACAGTCCAAACCCCAGCCAGCCCAATGGCTCTCCGCCGCGGCAGTGCATGGGATGGTCTTCGGCGGTGCCATATTGTCATCCCTCACCACGATCCGGGTGTAGAACTCGTCCGGCTTCGCAGTGAACTTGGCCATGTAGCCGCAGCTGCCCGTCCACGCCGGACAGTTGTGCTGGTACATGCGAATCAAGCGGAAACTGTCGGGAATTCGCACATTTTTCCGATCGATCACGCTCTGCGCTTCACTCGTCGTGAGGTCACGGTCCCTCGGTGCTTTCACCTCGAAATCGCGCACAGTGACATACCCGCAATACATCACGGCCGCTGTCGCTGCCACCACGATGACACGGCCCAGCCGCGCCAACTTCCGTTTCACCCGCCCAGACTGCCAGCACGCCGAACGATCCGAAACCGATGACGTCATCGGCCGAGCGGCGCGACGTGGCGATCAGCGGCGGAACAGCGCCGTCCCGCCCGAGTGCGCCGGCCTGTTCCCACTTCCGATCATCGACAACACGAAACCGATGAAGACGTAAGGGATTCACTCCAAGCCGGCCCCGTCGTCACAGTCGGTTGCGCGGCAATCGACTGGTACACCTCCGGCGGGCAGTAGGTCCCCGAACAGTCCGAGAAGTCGAACAAGGCGGGATTCTCCACCCACTTACCGAACACCCACAACCCGCAGGACAACACCAACAGCACCCCGAACACGACCACGTACCTCTTGAACCACACGCGCGCGATGCTAGCTCCCGATACGCCCCGTACATAGACGCGCTGAACTCGGTGCGCGCACTCGAGTTCTCTAAAGCCGGTTTAAAGTGAACCCACACTATCGACCTCTGGGTTGGTAGCGATAACCGCAGGTTGATTATCGACCCGTTCGTCCAGCAAGGCCCGGCGCTAATCCACTGTCCGTGAGGCGATCTCGACCACTGTTCGCCCCTTTCGTCACGTCCATCGAACCTCGGTCGGCTGCCGGTGTCCTGTCGGCGGAGGGCGCTATGTTCTCGATCATGAAGGTGATGGACAGAGAACGGTTCACGGCGGTCCTGCAGGCGTTGAACACCGACTTCGGCACCTGGAGCATGGAGGATGTGGCGGCCGCGTGTGCGCGGGCGGGGTGGGTGGTCGAGGACGATTTCTCCGGAGTGCGGATGCCCGAATGGCAAGGGGGAGCCTGGCTTTCCGATGAGGGTGCCGAGTATCTGCGTGCCGACCCCGCCCTTGCCCAACTTGGCCTACTCGCGGGCACTATCGAACCGCACCAGTTCCGCGACTACGTAGCTCTGGCGACCGCAGTCTGGGGAACGCCGTCGTTCCATGGGGGCGATCTGGGAGGAGTCTTCGTGCGCTGGCGTCAGCAAACGACAACGCGTGCACTGCATTTGCGCGACGACGGCCTCATGTCCATCTCGGCCTTCGCGTCCTACGCGATCGAGAGCATCGAGGACAGCGTCTGGAAGTACAACGAAGCCCTCGAAGAGGTTCCTTTCACCTGGCTCGGTGAGTTGGGCGGTGGTGACATGATCGGTTTCGGACACGGCCATCACCTCGTGAGCAGCTGGGATGACTTGACCGCCGCACTCACCTGGACGCTGCAGGACCTGCAACTAGGCATGCTCGCGTTGGGTAATCCCTTGACCGACAACGACGGTCCGCTCGAGGACATCGTCGTAATCACTCTCGAGCCCACCTCACACGATGACGACCGAGTCCTGCAAATCCTCCTCAACACGGAGGAGCCCGAGGTTACCCTCGGCGACGACGAGCGCTGGCACGATCAACTGGTCGCGCACGGATTCAATCCCCACCCCGACGACCCGCACTACCCGTGGCTGCGCAAAGTGCCGTTCGGCAGCGACGGATGCGCCGAATTGGCCACCCTCGCAGTGTCTTTTCTCCAATTACTCGGACTCGACCTGGACGCAGTCAATGTCGAGTTCTGGCGTTACAACGACCCCTACAAATTCTTCGAACTGACCTGCGTAGGTGTCCCCGAGGCACAGGTGGCGCGCTACCGCTGACCGGTGCCACCGCAGCCGGAACGGGCGTTCAAGACCAGATGGCAAGCGCAACATTCCGGAGAAGCAGACGTTGTGCACGACACCAGGTCTCCGCCACCCGGCACCCCGCGCTGGCCGGTTCCAGTCAGCGCGGGAAGCGGCAATATGGTGCGTTCGCTGATGGTATGAATGGGATCAGTCGGCTGGAACAAAGCGATAGACCTGGGACTCGCGAGCCCGGAAACCGAGGTGCTCGTACAAGCGATCGGCTGCGGTTCTCGATGGTCGCGAAGTCAGATCCAACGTTCGCGCGCCGGCGGCCGCGGCTCGGATTTTGGTTTCCCCGAGCAGCACTGCCCCGATGCCCTGGCCGCGAGCCGCGGCGTCAACCACTCCATCTTCAACGGTGCTCGAAGGCCCGAAGGGATCGGAAAGACCAAGCTCAGTGTTCCGACAATCTCTCCGCTGTGACGGGCGATCAGGACCGTGGCCGATTCGGTAGAGGCCGACTGCACCAACGCTTCTCGGTCCACTCTCTCGGCGGCTCGCGACAGCTGGGGCAGCCGATATGAGCATCGTCTGGACCAGACTCAACTCCGGCTGGATACAGACCGGTGTCAGGATCGGATCCGAGCCAGTTCAGCGCGTTCGCCGGCGAGCGCCGCGGTTGTCCAGATCCGAGTGGTCAGCGGCATCTCAGGCATCTCAGTGTGTTTGGTCTCGGTTGTCGTCGGACCGGCGTCAGGCTGGGGCCAACGGAAACCTGATCATCCGCACCCCACCGTGGCGATCGACCACGAACAGGCGGACGGTGGCAGGTTTGTTGTACGTCAGCCACCGCCGTGGTGGCGCGCATATCTCGTGAGGCCTGTCCTTAAGCCACCGGTCGGTGAAATCGATGTGCTGCAGTCGATCCGCGCCACGTAGGTACGACCGGTCGGTAGCGCCGCGCTGGTGAAGATAGCTTGCCAGCGCGGCGGCCGCGTCGGCCTGACTGCTGTACTGCCGCGCGCTCAACCGCAATCGGAAGCCGCTGTCGGTACTGGGGTCGGTGCCGATCTCGGCCCATGCCCACTCGTTCGCCCGCCAGGCCGAATCCTGCACCGCATGTGCCGGGTTCGTTGGTTCATCGGCTACTGGCGGACGACTGGCCGACACCACACCGGCTACGACGAGCGGGACCCACACAACCCCCACGGCGATCACCGCGGCCAACTCGTTGTGGGTCAGGAACAGAACACCGAGAAAGAGTCCCACTGTGAGACCGAACGCAATCAACGAATCCCACGACAACCGCATCATGACCCCCGCACGCTGATGATCTTGCCCGACCGGAGCCTATCGCAGTGCCATCTCTGGGGCCATGACCGCTAACACCCCCAGCGTCTGCACCACAGATCAAATTTGATCGATATCACCGACTACCAAACACATTGGTGGGCAATGCAACTCATCTGCCTCACTCCGGAGGCACCCTAAGGTCAGAAGGCTTCGGTGGCGAGACACGCGCGACCGGGACGCCATTTTTGGCGGCGATATCGGCACGCAGTCGAGCGGCAGCGCGCAGGCTTCATGGGCCTGCACACGGGCGCCGAGACTGACCGCATCGGCAAACATGGCCCGTTCGGCCGCCAGATCAGCTCAGCCGGATGGCCTACGCCTCGACCGCGCTCGCCGTTCGGCCAGAGCGGTAAGCGGTATGTCAGGGTGGCTGCGGGTGCGGGACGACGCCGACGTCGAGCCACCCGAGGGCAAGGCTGTTCAGCGGCGCTGTCGGAGAGTGGGAATCACCAGAACCGCCACCAGGTTCGAGCGGTACGCGCAGGCCGAAGTTGATCCAGCGGTAAAGGTATCTCCCACCTCAAGCCATCGCGATCGAGTCCCAGTGCCGTCCACTCCTGCTCGTCGTAGAACCTCAGTCGTCCAACCGGAATCGAACCGTCGGCGTTTCGAACGGATGGCTCGATCCACGATCTCAGCCAATCGAGGAACGAACACAAGGACCAGAGCTCTTCATCGTCCGCCTCCTGACGTGCGGTCAACCGCCACCCGTCGCCGTCACGACGACGGGCGAGCGCCGCGAACAGGTCTTCGTCGGATTCGAAATACGCCCCGCCGTGTGTGAAAGGCAGCGCCAGACCCTGCTCGATAGCCACCGAGCTTGGCGGGCGCGATCCCAGTCCCAGATGCCATCGCAGTTCGCTGATCTCGTCATCTGTCATCTGATCGGTGAGATCGAATGCGAACTCGACATGGTAGAAGGCGTTGACCATGGTCGAACCCTACGGCGCATCAACGGTTACACCTGTGCCCTTCAGACCCGCATCGACAAAGCCAACCAACTCGGCGACCGTGCGATCCGACATCGGCCAACCGGCTGCGCCGCCGCTGGACGGATCGGTCAGCGGATACCACCGCTGACCTATCAGCCGATACGGTGACGTCGATGTCGAGGACTCAGGAGGAACTGTTGACCGACACCGAACCCGACCCTTGGCTGTGTTTCGCCAGAACCCTGACCGAGGAGCTCATGGGCGCGAACGTCTACAACTTCGTCTCGGTCAAAGATGTTCACGGCACGGTATGGGCTCAAATTGCCTTGGCGGAAGGCAATCTCGGTGACCCCGGACCATTCGGCTGGACCGGCTGGCACAGCTGGCAGGGCAGGCTCGAGGTGGAGATCACCGACGTCACCTGCCCCGGGACTGCTGTCGGGGGCATAGCTCCGGCCGATCAGCCGCACATGCTCGAAGCTGGCTGGAGCCCCGAGCCACGAACACCGTTCTGGTCCCGCTCCATTGACTGGCACAACGACAAACCGCCATGTCAGGGCGTCGCCGACCTCGTCGTAGCGGCGTTCCGAGACATCATGCGCAAAGACACGCCGCCACCTCTGATCATGACCGAATGGGACGGCTACGACCGAGGTTACGGATTCCCCGAAGACTGGGAACTCTAACCAAGACGCCAGTGGAGGTTCCAGCGAGCGGCTTCCGACGTTCACTCAACTCGGCAGCTAAGTGCGTTCGCCGGTGAGCACCGCGGTAATCCAGAACCGAGCGGTCAGCGGCATCGCGGGATGCTCGCGGCACGCCCATCGGCGGTTGTGGCCGGCGCTGAGATCAATGGCTCTCCGAATACACTTGTGCGGCTTCGAGATCGCCGACAGCGAGGTCATCCGGGTCAATGAAGCAATACAGCTTCCCGCAATCTGCGAATACCATGTCGTTCGTATATTCGCTATCGATCTGTATTAGGAGGAGCGGCCCGCAAGGCTTGTCACGGTCGGCATAGAAGTGCTGCTCGGCCTCGCTACCGGGGAGCACACCACGGTCGTTACGGCCCTGAATTTCGCTTGCCCAGCCACCGATCTGATGCAGCGGCTGGTCCCCCGCCCGCCACGCCTCGTCGAACCTTTCGACCGCTTCGAAGAGTTGTTCGTCATAACACTCGTCGCGGAAATCCAACTCTGGCAACGGCATCTCGTATGCCGTGGGCAAGGTCGGAACCACGCTGTAGGCCAGTGGAACGCGCTCGTACAACCCCTTGTCGTCGATGAGGGACTGCGGAGGCGTGGCCTCATACGAGTTCTCCTCAGCGGGAACGTGCCGGAGCATGCCGCTCTCGCCGTCGTGGAAAATCGCGATCGTACCCGTGGTGGGCAGGTTCAGATCGATAGTCGGCAACTTGGCCAGATCAATGGTCGCGACATGTTCGAGGAAGTACCCTTCGTCGCTGGGCCATTCCTGGCCTGCGGACAACAGAGGCACACCGCCGAGCCAGCCGACCACCTCGTCGCCGTCCCGGGCCTTCCGCAGGAGAATCGCCCTCCGAACCGCCCTGTGGTAGTCAGCGTGCAGTCGCGGCGGAATGTGCTCTCGTAGCAACGCATCCAGGTCAAGCTGATCCACACCGACATCGAAGCACAGGCCGAGTTCGTGCGTTCTACCAACGGCCGCGCATGGCGCCATGAGCGGACGTAATTCGCACGTTGCGGCGGTACCAGACTGCCTAAACAGTGGGTGGAAACGGAGGATCGTCGAAATCCTCGCCCTCGAAGATGTACCGGTAGGACCTGTCGAGGAACTCGTACATAGTGGCATCGTCCTCGAACCACACGCTGGTCAGAAAACCATAGTCCCTCGCGGTCATCCATCGTGCCCGCAGAAGATCGGAGAACTGCGCTCTAGCCTTCGCCGGGAAGTCGGGATTCAGCTCCAGGAAAACCTGGTGCGAAAGCTGGTTACGCCAACCTTCCGACCAGTCGTACAGTCTCTCCGGGTGCATCGACCCGAGGACATCTTCAAGCTCTTCCTCCACGGAGGCATCGTAAGCTCCTACTGGTCGTCGAACCGTCTGCCCGACCGCACGTTACTCGGCGATATACGGTGCGTTCGGCACCTAACCTGTTGATCTCCCCTGCGCCGGCCGGTTAGGTCAGCACGGCATGCGGCATGTCAGTGCGTTCGGTTTGCAAAGTGGCTCAAGAATCGATGCGTACGGATTGCATGAGATGGCCCATATCGCTGCGGCGGCCGCGTGGATCATGCGGTGCCTCGATGGACCGGTGAGTGAGTGGTTCTCCCAACGGGACAGCCTGGACAAGCTGATCCCGCTGGCCAGGCACCCGAGACCGAACTTGGTAAATCGGCCGAATCCGAGCCCGCATGCCAAGCGGCTGCGCGCGACAGTGATCTTGTGCGTGCTCGACGGGCGTGTGACCGAGGCGGGCGGGCTCATGGGCTGGTATCTGGAGGGCGGTCAATTCAGTGCCGTCGATTCCTTTGACCGTGCAACAGCATTCGACGCTGCCCTGTGTGAGCGGTTCCCAGGCTATGCGGAAGCTCGAGCGTTGATGGTGTGAGCCGCGAGGGCGCCTACGGGCCGAATCTCCGAGAACGCCGCGTCGCACCGGTAGGTCAGCGTGGTACCGCGGCATGAGCGCGGGTTAGTAACCTGTCTCGTTGAGTTCTATTCGTCGATGATCGGGTACGGCGGATCATCCAGCCCGTGGTCGTCGAAGATGTAGTGGTATGTCCTGTCGAGGAACTCATATAGCCGGTCGTTGTCGTCGAATTCCACATCGGTGAGGGTGGCGTAGTCCGACGTGGTCATGCTTCGCGATGTCAGCAGAGCTGCGAACTGCGCCTGGACTTTCGTGGGAAAGTCAGGGTTGAGCTCTCGAAATCGCGGGAAGGGGTCGCGCACCTGTTCCCGCGCAAGCTCTGACCACTCGTAGAAGACCTCGGGGCTCATCATGCCGAGGAGGTATTTAAGCTCTCTTTCCACTCTGTGCAGTCTAAAGCTCGGCTATCCGCAACTCGGCGGCAGCGGATGTCCACAAGCTCAAATCGGCTCAGCTCGTTGATCTTCGCCCCACCTGCGCCAACCGCTCCGGCCAGCGCACCATGCGGCATGCACGGATGGTGGGTGTGCTCGAGTCGTAGCCTCGCTCGATCCATCTGGAACTCGTCACGATCATCGTCCAACGGGTCGCCCGAAACGCTGGTTGTCTTTCGCTCACCGGGCGGGATGACAGGGATCCTGCTCACGCAAGCGGACGGTGACCGTGCACAGCGGTCGACACAGGACGCGCTCGACGAAACCCCGCCCTCGCGAAGAATTCTCACGCCGGCCGAGCGCGTCCGGGGTCGAGGTCAGTTCCGGCTGCCCGGCTCCTCGAACAGCCGGGGCTGCAACTGTTCCTCGGCCCAGTCCAGGGTCTCCCGCAGATCCAGCCACATGCGGCGCCGGTTCGTCGCCGGATCGTTCATGCCGGTCTGAGCGTAGGTCAGTACGCCCCAGAGGATTTCGCGGCGCGCGCTCGGGCTCACGGCGGCGAACGCGACCGGGATGGCGATGCCGACCCGGGTCACGGTGAAGCGGTTCTCGGCGCCATGGATTCCGGCGGTCAGCTGGCGGGGGTCGTCGGTGACCTTGATCCATTCGACGATGGTGCCGGGGACCTGCTCGACGAGCATCGCGGTGATCTGCTCCCGGATCATCTCCTCGGGATCGAAGCCGAGGCGGCCGATGAAGGTGTCGTCGCTCGCGAGCCTGGAGAAATCGTCGGCGGGCGCGCCGTGGTTCGGGTTCTCCTCGAACTCGCCTGTCAGAGCGCCGTTCTCATCGACCAGCCAGCAGCCCTTGACCGCCTCCGCCGGGACGTACCCGTCGGGATCGTCGACGTACTCACGGTCGATCGCGGCGACCATGCCGCTGGGATTCTCCAGGGCCGCCGCCACCAGTCCGGCGTCGGGCACCCAGTCCGCGGGCGCCCGCACCACGCGGCGCTGCGAATTCGAAGAAGTCACCGTGCATCCCTTTCATCTCGTTACGCTCAGATTAGCCCGATGGCCCGGTGCGCCGACTCAGGCGACACGCCAAAGCCACGCTCCCGCAACAACACTGACCCTACGATCCGCGCCGGTCGTACCGCCGCCGCGTGACCACCGGGCCGAGGCGGGCGCGGTGAGCCCGCGCGGGATCGTGGATGCACGATAGCGGCCCCGCCCACACCGCGCTCCCCCACCCCGACACGCGCACCGCGCAGGTTCCGCTGATCCGCTGACCAGGGGTGGCACCCTGTCGCCTGTGACCGATTCGCTGACGATGGCCGCGATCGAAACCGTCTCTCGGACGGTCAATTCCTATGCGGTCGCGGCCGCCGGGAAACCCCTGCCGCAGGTGACCTGGATGTGGGAGTGCTGCGCCCGCCTGACCGCGACCCCCGCCGACACCTCACCCGAGGCCGAGTTCTGCGGCACCATCGACCCCGACCTGCCCAGCATCGAGGCGACTTCCCACCTCCTGCAGTGGGCACAGGCCCTGAACATGACCGAGACGACCACCGACCGCGAGGCCGCCGACGGCCGCCGCAGCTTCACCTGCGCCCTGGCGGACTCCCGGATCCGCCTGACCGCGTTCGTCGAATCCCTATGCCCCGCAACCGAAACCCAACCCCTGGTGATCATGTCCTGACAGGGCGTGCCAGCCTTCGCCCGAACCGTCGCTTTATCGCGGGTCCGATGGCTAATGTCGAGCACATGGACGCGGTGCACGTGCAACAAAAGCTCGAACTCTCCCCCGATGAGGCCTTTCTTCTCACGGTGTGGCAATACCGGTTGATGCAGCGCGACATCGCCGCGTCGAAAGGCAAGAACCTCCCGTCCAAGCGCAACACTCGCAACAGCTTCCGAGACCAAGCGGTTGCGGCCATCGTGGCGCGGGACCGCGAGGTCTGGGCGCCTGTCATCGCGACGGTGGTCGACCAGATCACCGCGGCAGGAGAAACCCCCGATCTCGAAGCGCTCGAATCCGCTGGGCCGGAGATCTTCTCGGTGTTGACGAGACGATCCCGAGCACTGCTCCTGCTCATCGACCTGTACGGCTTCGAGCCGTGGGAAGAGGGCAAATGGGAGAAGGCCGTCCGTGCCGAAATACTCACCGCCGCGCATCAATCGATGGGGCCGCTGCATCCCGAGGATCTACAGGGTGTGGAGACCGCGTACAAGGACGCGATCAAGAAGCTGTCGACCACCGGTAACTGGAGCAAGTACGCGCTGCTGGCCGGGGCGGGGCTCGGCCTCGGTCTCCTCACCGGAGGCTTGGCAGCACCAGCGATCGCGACCGCCTACGGCGCGGCGGTACTGGGCTATTCGGGAGCCGCCGCGACGTCCGCCGGCCTCGCCGCGATCGGCGGCGGTTCCCTCGCCGCCGGTGGTCTCGGCATGGCGGGTGGCACAGCCATCATCACCGGCGTCGGTGGCGCGCTGGGCATAGGGACGCTGACCGTCGCGGGCAAGGCTTCCGGGCTCACCGCGTCCCGCATCGCGGCGGACGCAGTCCGGCTGCACGTGGTGACCCAACTCGTACTGCGCGACATCGACGGAAACGAGGAGGCGGCCAAGGCCGTCATCGTCAGCCTCCGCGAACGCGTCACCAATCTCGGCAAGACCGTCGTCACGCTCGCCGAACGCATCGACGCACTGCGTGCGCAGGTGGAGGTCAAGCAGGCGGAGGTGGACGCCGAGCGAGAGGCTCGGGTGGCCGCCGAGGATCGCGTCGCCCGCTTCCGCGCCGTCGCCGACCGGCTAAAGGAAAGAGTCACCGGCCCGGCGGATGATGAGCTGCAGGCGCTGCTCGCGGAACTCGAGGAGCTGGAGGGAGAGAAGAAGACCGTCGAGACGCTCGCCCAAGGTGTCTCCCATCTGGCCGATGATCTCGAGAGCGCCGCGTGAACTCCGACGACCGGACCTCACCCATCGACGACGACTACATCGGCAATCTGGACGCGCTCACCCGCGATCTGGACGACATCGAAAAGCTTGCCGCGGCTGCGCTGTCGGATTCGCCGGGCGATCTTGCTGTGCGCGAGCGTATCGCGAGCACCCCGGGGGAACTCACCTACGCCGGCCTGACCGACCACCACCGGGATCGTCGCGCGGCCGAGGGGTGGGAGCCGGTCGAGATGGCCGATCTGCTGGATCCGATCGCACTGGCACAGCTCGACGCATGGCGAGCGGCGCAACGGATTCCCTGGAACCATGGCGACCTGATCATCGTGGGCATTGCTGGACTCATGGGTGCACTCGGAAACCTCTTCGACGAGAAGGTAGACGCTGCGGTCCTTGGTGGATTGGCCCTGTTGAAAAAGACCAAACTCCTCGCGGATTGGGAGAAAGACACCGCACGACTTCCCATCGATCACAGTGGTCCAAAGTTCGGTGGTCCCACGCACCGCGTCCGATCCGCTGGTCATGACGTCGGCCGCTTCTTTACCGCCCTCGCGCAGGTCCGAACCGGAACCTTCGAGGGCACATCGTGGGACAACGGACAGCGGGTAGTGATCAGGGCGACGACTACACCGTCGGGCCAACCGTTCAAGCAGAACTCCGAGTGGGAAGTAGCCCTCGCCCTTCTACTCAAGCACTGGGCAGCGGATTTCGTGACCAAGATGAGCCTTCCGATGCCGGGCTGGACGCTCCTTTACGAAATGCCCAGCAAGGCCGTGCGAACATTCGCTCACGACGCATACTCCGGTGCCAACTACGGCCAAGGACTCAACCTTCGCTCCGGAATCCTGACGCCCGGGCTGGGGATGCTCGCGACTGAGTTGATCATTCGGACTCACTCGCATCTCGATGCGTACTGCATCGATGACACGGTCCGCCTGATGTCCTCCAGAACTGCCAAACACGCTGAACTGATGCTCGCGGCTCACTCGGCGGCCGGGGCGATCAGCCTGTCGAAAACTGCGGCGGCGGCGGTCTCTGGCGAAAGCGCCCTAGCCGTTCGGCATCTCAATATTCCCGTGTTGCTGCGGATCGGCAAACTCGCTCTGCAGGTTCGTGCCGATACCGCCGCCCGCGCTTCCGCCGAAGCACCCTCATGGGAACAGCTGCTGGCCACCGAGGCGACGAGTTGGACGCTGCCCGAAGCGATCACCCTCGCGGACCTGCTCGAGGATTCCCGGGCGGAGAACGAGTACCCCGCCCCATCGGTTGGCGGATCAGGAACCGTTGTCGGCGAACCAATTTCACTGCTGAAGCAGCCAGGCGTACGGTCTCGCAACAGGTTCAGTTGATGCGGAAGCGATTTCGGTACTCGGTCGGGGTGACGTCGAGGGTCCGGCGGAAAGCCCGGGTCAGGGTGTCGGTCGTATTGAAGCCCGAGCGGGTGGCTATCCGATCCAGGGTCGCGTCGGTCGTTTCCAGCTGGTTGCGAGCCACTTCCACGCGGGCGGACTCGATGTAGGCGGCCGGGGACATGCCCAGCTCGGACTTGAAGATCCGGTTGAGCTGACGTTCGCTCATGTGGGCCTCGGCTGCCAGGTCGGTGACCGTGAGCGGGGACGCGATGTTGCGAGTGATGTAGTGCCGCAACGCGTCCACGCGGCGGGTGGTCGATATGGGTTCCAGGGACACACTGAACTGGCTCTGGCCGCTGGGGCGCTTGAGGTACATCACCAGCTGGCGGGCGACCCGCAGAGCGGGGGCGTCACCGAAGTCGTCGGCCACCAGCGCGAGCGCCAGGTCCAGGCAGGCGGTGAGGCCGGCGCCGGTCCAGACGTTCCCGTCGCGGATGAAGATGGGATCGGCGTCCACCTCGATCGCCGGGTGGTCGGCGGCGAGCTGTTGCGCGGTCGACCAGTGTGTGGTGGCGCGTTTGCCGTCGAGCAGGCCGGCGTCGGCCAGGATGTGCGCGCCCACGCAGACCGAGGCCACGCGCCGGGCCGCGCCGGACAGCGCGCGGACGCGGTCCACCACGGCGGGGTCGCTGACCGCTCGGACGCGGCGGCGTTCATCGATCTCGACCGCGCCGGGTATCAGCAGCGTGTCGATGGCGCGCCCGGTCAGCTCGTCGAAGGTCACGTCCGGCAGGACGCGCACCCCGGCCGAGGTGGTGACCGGATCCATGGTCTCGGCGGCCAGCACCACGTGATAGCCGGTGGGTTCGTCCATCTCCCGCTGCAGCAGTGCGAAGACCTCCGGCGGCCCGGTGACGTCGAGCAGGTCGACGCGGTCGAACAGCACGACGACGATCAAGCGCTCCACGGGTGACCTTTCCAGCGATCAGGGGATGTCCGATTCTGCAGGTTACCCGACATTCCCGACACACCGAATCCGGCCTAGCGTGGAACACGTCGCCCCTCGATGCGGAGTGCGATAGCGAAACCCACTGCGGCAGAAGGATATTGAAGAAATGACCCGGCAGAGCACCACCCTGCGCGACCTCAACGGCTTCGACTCGACCCCGGCGGCGCTGGCCGATTCGACGCTGATCCTGATCGACTACCAGAACACCTACACCCAAGGCGTCATGGAGCTGACCGGCTGGGAAGCGGCCCTGGACGCCGCCGCAGACCTCTTGGCCCGGGCTCGCGCGGCCGGTGCGGCGATCATCCACGTGGTCAACGACGGCGGCGTCGGCACCCCGTACGACATCACCGCCGAGATCGGGCAGATCCATCCCCGCGTCGTACCCGTCGAGGGCGAGCCCGTGGTGATCAAGACCGCACCCAACGCCTTCGTCGGCACCGGTCTCGCCGACCGGGTCGACGCCGCCGGCAACAAGCGGGTGGTGGTGGCCGGTTTCATGACCCACATGTGCGTCACATTCACCACCGAGGGCGCGTTCCTGCGCGGCAATGAGCCCACGGTGGTGGCCGACGCCTGTGCTACCCGCCCGCTGTCCTCGGCGGTCGGCGCGGTGTCCGCCGAGCAGCTGCACGCGTCCGCGCTGGCGACGATCGGCGATCTCTACGGCGTCGTCGTCCCGACCGCGTCCGCACTGGGCTGAGCCGCGGCCGCCGTCCCGGCCATGGCGCTCAGCAGGTGCAGGTTCTGTTCGGACGCCGAGCCGGGTTCGGCGTGATAGGCGATGAGGATCTGCCCCGACGCTCCGGTGACGGTGAAGGTCTCGTACGAGAGCGTCAGCTCACCGACCAGCGGGTTGCGAAAGCGCTTGACCCCACCGGCTTTGGCGCGCACGTCGTGCCGCGCCCAGAGCCGGCGGAAGTCCGCGCTGCGCAGCGAGAGTTCCCCGACCAGCTCGACGAGTCTGGGGTCGTCGAGGTCGTCCCCCGCGGTCGCGCGCAGGCTCGCGACGGTGTCGGCGGCGATGACGGGCCAGTCCGGGTACACCTCCCGCGCCTGCGGATCCAGGAACACCATCCGAACCTGGTTGACTCCCGGGACCGAGCACGCGTTGAGGATGGCCGCGAGCGGGTTGGCGGCCAGCACGTCCAAGTGCCTGCCCAGTACGACGGCCGGGGTATGCGGCCACGACTCCATCAGCCGCAGCAGCCCGGCCGCGACCTTCTCCGGCCGCCGTGCCGCCCGCCGACGCCGCGCGGCCGGCCGGGCCAGCCCCCGCAGATGCGCAGCAGCCTCCTCGTCGAGCGCGAAGACACGAGCCAAAGCCTCGAGCACCTGCTCGGAAGGACGCTTGTCCCGCCCCTGCTCGAGCCGCACGTAGTAGTCCGCACTGACCCCCGCCAGCAACGCGACCTCTTCCCGCCGCAACCCCGCGACCCGCCGCTGTCCACCCCCGGCCAGCCCGAATTCTTCCGGCCGGGTCAGCGCCCGCCGCGCCCGCAGGAATTCCCCGAGTTGGTTGTCGGTGCTCATCAGTCGAGCGTAGGGCGTTCGAGGCGAGGCTGGGTGGCCCTGTCACTCCCAGGAAGGTTGTGGTGCCGGGTCCACGTTCGAACTCCCGCCGCCCAGCTGGACGGCCGGCGCGCGGCAGAGAGCGGCCACTCCGGCGCCGTCGGGGCGGCCACCACGCGGCGGTCGGCGGCCACACTGCGTGCCGGGCGGGGTGCCAACGCACCGCCGGCCAATCGTGCCCACTGCTACGCAACGTGAAGAACCCCCGGCACGGTTGCGGTGGGCCGAGGGTTCGTCGCGCGATGGGTTGTGGAGCAACACCATCGGGTTGTCTGAATCGCTCTATCCATCACCCCTTTCCATATCCCGAGCATCGAAGTGGCTTCGAGCGGAATCGGTTACGCACCGTCCACACGGTCGCGCGGCAGCTCGGTCAGTAGCGAGGTCATCCGCCGGGCGTAGGTCTCCTCCGGATGCACGGTGATCACGTCGAGCTGCCGCACCAGACACCCCGGAACAACCGCACCTTCGAAATGCTCCGGCCCGGGAACGATGACCGCCTCTGCGTTCAACCGCGTCGCCTGCGCCTTCAACCGCGCCAGGGGTGGCCGCCCGAACCGAGGGTCGTAGACCACCATGTCGGCGAAGTCGTAGCCCAGGCGCTCAGCGAGCCTGCGAATTCGGCTCTGGTCCCACAATTGGGCCGGGCCGGACACGTCGGTCCGTAAGTAGCCCAGGCACGTTGGCTTGTAGGCCATCGCAGTTCCCTCCTTGCTCCCATCGAGTGCGCAAAAGTTGCGAAACTCGAGATACACCCCGCCGCCAGCGTCCAAATCGTCTACACCGGACCGGAACTCGAACACACCCCCGGAAACCTCGCGGATCCTCCTCCGTCGATTCATATCCCCGCCTTTCGCTGGTGCAGCAACCTGAATCCACCGACGGAAACCGGTCGGTCCACCCTTAGCGCTGATTCCGAAGCACGAATCCAACGAGAACGACCCGATTTCCGAAACGAGCATGCGCGCACTGATCTGCGTACTTCCAGAGAGGAAAGCGGAAGAATAGGGGTAGTTTCGCGCCTGCACCGTCCCACCGACCCGGAGTAGCCCCCATGGTCGATATCGACTGGACACCAAGTGAACTCGAAGCCCTGCGTACGGCACTACGGATGAACAAAGCCGAGTTCTGCAGGCTGATCGGGGTGACCGCACGCGCACATCGAGACTGGCTGACCGGGCAGACTCAGAATTTGCGTGAGTTCAACCGCCGTCGGCTGTTCGACGTTCTCGCCGACGCGGAGCCCGAGCAACGAGCCCGGTTCTGGGCATCGGTTCGCGCGGGCAACTATGTGGACGACAATGGGCATTCCGCGAGAGGTATTGCCGCCAAAGGACATTTCGACAACAGCGAGCTCGGGCTGTACGCCTGGGAAGTTGGCGAGGACGACGTGAGAAGACGAGACTTCGGCAAGGCAGCGCTGGCAGGTGCCGCGATCGTGTTGCCGGGGGCGAACCCCGGCCAGATCGGTATGACCGATGTGGGCCGCGTGCGTGAGGGGGCCGTGGCGCTGGAATCGGAAGACCAACGCACCGGCGGTGGGCGATTGGTGGACTTCGCGATCGCTGAGCTGGCCAAGGCCAAACACTGGCGTGAGGTAGGTGTTTACAGTTCCGCGGTCGGTGACGAATTCACGATCGCCACGGGGGAATTGGCAGTCATGGCCGGATGGCTCGCGTACGACGCCGACCGCCAGTCACTCGCACGCCGCTGCTACGCCGACGCCATGGCGCTGGGATGCGAGGCCGATGACCCCGGCCTGATCGCGCGCACCTGCCTGATCGGCGGCGGACAGCTGCTGGGACTCGCCCGACGCGGCAAGGCCCGCCCGCAGGTCGCTCTGAAACTCGCGATCCGCGCTCGGGACCTGATGCATGGCACGCCGCCGGGCCGAATTCACGCGCTCATCGCCGTACGAGAGGCGCAGGCATACGGACTGCTGTGTGAACGTTCGGCGTTCGAGCGCGCCATCGCCACCGCCTGGCGCGAGATGGATCAGGCGTTGCATCTCGAACCACTCGACGAGTGTCCGGGCTGGTTGTGGGCGGTCACCCCGGCCGAGATCGCCGCGCACGAGGCGCGCGGCCGTGCCGAATTCGAAGAGTACGACCGGGCCATCGATCTGTTCGACTCGGTGGCCGACGTGGAACACTTCCCCCGCAACGTCATCAACATCGCAGCCTGGCGAGCTGTCATCCGAGCACGCGCCGGCGATCTTCGCGGGGCAGTCACCGAGGCCATGCCGGTTCTCGACACGCTGACCGGCCTCACCTCGATTCGCACGCTGCGAAACCTCGAGCCCATTCGTGTATCCGTTGGCGAAAAAGCGCTCGGTGCCGAGTTTTCCGACAGATACGACACCCTCCTGACGAAGGCCATCACGACATGACCGCCCATCCCACCGGCGTGATTTTCGAGCACTACGACAAGGCCCACGCACACGAACTGCGGCCGGTCGTCGAACAGATCTACCGGCGGTCGTACATAGAAGCCATCGCGTCGGGCGGCACTTTCGACGAGCCCGAGGCATTCATGGCGCGGTTCGACGCCTACACGCACCCGGCCCAAAGGTCCCGGTTCGAGCTGGTTGTCGCGCGAATCGAGGGCGAGCCGGTCGGCCAGACGTGGGGCTGGCCGCTTCGACCCGACGCCGCCTGGTGGGGCAATCTCGAACTCGACGATCCGACTGCAGACCGAGCGGGGTTCGTCGCCGAATCCGGAAGGCGCACATTCGCTCTCAGCGAGCTGATGGTCTGCGCCGAGTACCAAAATCTTGGGATTGCGCGAGCCCTGCACGACGAACTCCTCGGCGGCCGACACGAGGAACGCGCGACATTGCTTGTCGAACCGGACAACTCGCGTGCCTACGCCAAATACCGCACATGGGGCTGGTCTCGCGTGGGCACGCTCCGCCCTCGGTGGCCCGAGGCCCCACGCCTGGACGTCCTCGTTCACACACTGGGGTGATGCTTCCGGGGCCGACCCACGACAACGACGGAGCATCGCATCGCCTCCTGCGCGGCTGGTCCCGAAACCCTGGACCTGGCAGGCGCTCTGAACCCCGCCGAGCACATGCGGTCACACCTGAGCCGCCGGACGCACGGGAGAATGGTCTTGATGATCGTCAATCCATCCGCCCGAACAGTCTTGTGCTTCGGAGATTCCAATACCTTCGGTCAACGGTCGGAAGGAAGTGGCAGATGGCCGGCTGACGTTCGTTGGACGGGGCTGTTGCAGACCGAACTGGGCATCGAATTCTCGGTTATCGAGGAAGGGTTGGGCGGGCGAACCACCGATCTGGACGACCCGGAACGTTGGGATCGCAATGGCCGGAACTACTTCCACCCCTGCCTGCGCAGCCATTCACCATTGGACATCGTCGTCATCATGCTGGGGACGAACGACCTCAAGGTCAGGTTCGACCGGAGTCCGGAGGACACGGCCACCGCGTTGCACGGATACATCGACGACATCGGCCAGGCAGCGTGGACACGCACGGGCAGAGTACCGACGACCATCTTGGTCAGCCCAATCCATCTCGACGCCGACGCGCCCGAATTCGTCGAGAGCACTTCGGAATTCAATGCTGACTCCGTACTGAAATCCCGCGAACTCGGCGCGGCGATTCGCACTGTCGCCGAGCGGCGTGGTGCGCTGTTCATCGACGCGGTAACCGCGGCGCGACCAGGCCGAGACGGATTACACCTGAGCCTGGACTCACACGAACCGCTGTCAAAGCTGGTCGCCCACGAGATTCGTCGAGCGGTCGACTTGCGGCGGCACACAACGCCGTGACCGCCCAGCCCGACGCTGCACGTTCGAGCACCAACCCACACCGAAACCGCCCGCAAGCCCCTGGGTAGCCCTGGCACTACCAGGAACTCCGCGACCTGGCACGGGCCACCGACCTGCACGAACGTTGTTCCCATGACGAACACACTTGCAGGACGTACCGCGGTGATCACCGGAGCCACCAGCGGAATCGGCGCCGCCACTGCGCGGCGCCTGGTCGCCGACGGCGCGCGGGTCGCGCTGCTGGGGCGGCGTAAGGAGCGGCTCGACGAGCTGGCGGGGGAACTCGGGGCGGGGGCCGTCGCGGTCCACGCCGACGTCAGTGACCGGCAGTCGGTGCTGGACGCGGCGGCCTCGGTCCGGGCCGCGCTCGGGCCGGTCGACGCCGTCGTCGCCAACGCGGGGGTCATGCTCGCCGCGCCGTACGAGTCGGCGCACACCGGCGAGTGGGACGAGATGGTCGGCACCAACATAAACGGATTGCTCTACACCGGAAGGGCTTTCATCAACGACCTGCTCGCCGTGGCCGGGGCCGGCGGGGCCGCGGACCTGGTCCACGTCGGCTCGATCGGCGGGCACCAGGTCTTCCCCAACTACGCCGTCTACACCGCCACCAAGGCCGCGGTCGCCCACCTGACCCGCAACCTGCGCGCCGAGTACGGTCCGCGCGGGGTCCGGGTACGCACCATCGAACCCGGCTTCGTCGGCACCGAACTCGGCGCCGGCATGCGCGACGAGACCCAGCTCGCCCAGCTCGAGCAGTGGCGCACCGGCTTCGAGATCCTGACCTCCGAGGACATCGCGAACGCCATCTCCTACTCCCTGGCCGCCCCGGCCCGCGTCAACATCGCCGAACTGATCGTCGTCCCGACTGTGCAGGGCTGAGCAGGGCGCGCTGGCGAGCGGGTATCGCTAGGTCGTCGGCTTACCAGATGGTCGCGTCCTCGCCGAAAGCTGTTGCAGGCCAAGGCGCGCCCCAACGGCGAACCGGCTATCGACCATCGGCAGCCGGGCACCGCCGCGACCGGCGGCGCGATATCTCCACCGGGCGGCAACCCCTCGACCCGTTCGGCCGGCTATCGCGGCGGCAGCCCGGCAATCCCGGCTGGAGCAACGCGCCTATCCGTGCACCTCCAGCAGCTCGAGCGCATCATCGTACGACGCACGAGCGTGGCGCACCTCGGCCACCACGACCACGAGGCCGGCGGCGAGACACACGAGGCTGGTGGCGGCACCGAGGGCGAGCCAACCGGGGGAACCGGAGGCGGCGGCGGTCAAGGTCGATCCGAGGGCGATGATGCCGACGAGTAGCAGGGCGAGGCCGGGGCCGTTGCAGGTGTCCAGGAGGGCCTCGGCGGGCTGCTGTCTCGTATCGGTGGCAGTGTCCGAAAAACGTGCGCTCATCGCGGGATCTCCTTCGGAAGTGTTCTCCCCACCCCCTTTGTTGCCAGCGGCGGCCGATCCGAAACCCGGCCGAAATTCGCACACCTCGCAGGCAACGGTTTGGCCACGCGCGGGGAGGGGTAACCCCAGAGGAGGTTGAGAATACAGCCGATCCTGGTCCGTGCCGCGTCCGGCGAGATCAGTCCACCTCTCGACAGCCGGACAGCGCACCGCCCGACCGCGGTGAGTTGCCGACATGGTGGATCGACGCGGATGGACACCCCCTCACGGGAGGTTTCGCCGTGTCCGCAACCGCAGCTCTGCCGGGGCGTATCGAGGTCGACCTGCCGTCGCCCCGCCTCGCGTCCCGGGCGCACGACGACTCCCCGCACGTGCACGCCATCATCCGCATCGAGGGCGAACTGGACGCCCTCGTGCTCCCCGAATTCCGCCGGACCCTGACCGACGCGCTGCGCGCGGCCGCCGCCATCGTGGTCCTCGACCTGCGCAACACCCGGTTCCTGAGCATCGGCAACGCGGCGGTGCTCATCTGCGCCGCGACCGAGGCCGTGGCGAACGGCGTGGATCTGCGCACGGTTGTCGGCCGGCGCGAGGTCGACCGCGTCCTGCGCCTCACCGGCGCGCGCGGCCTGCTCAACTCCTACCCCAACCTGCCCGCCGCGCTGGAGGTCTGAGGTGACGCGAGTCAACAGCTACGACGACATCGAGGCCGCGTTCGCAGAACTCGAGCAGGCCGGCGACACCGACCGTAATGTCCTGCGCGAGCACATAATCGAACGCTGCCTGCCGCTGGCCGAGCACATCGCGCGCCGCTTCGCCGGCCGCGGGGAGACCTTCGACGACCTGCTGCAGGTCGCCCGTCTCGGCCTGGTCCGCGCGGTCGACCGCTTCGAGGTCGCGCGCGGCTCGCCGTTCCTGTCCTTCGCCGTGCCGACCATCATGGGCGAGGTGCGCAGGCACTTTCGCGACTACACCTGGGCGGTACGAGTTCCCCGTCGCACCAAGGAAATTCAGGTCCAGCTCGGCTCCACGATCGAACTCCTGGCGCAGCGCCTGGGCCGCATGCCCAGGGCCCGTGAGATCGCCGAGGAGCTCGACATCGATCTACTCGAGGTGACCCAGGCGCTCATCGCCTCCAACGCCTACCAGGCGTCGTCGCTGGACACCACGATGACCGGCGACGACAGCGACAACGCCCCGCTCCCCCGGGCCGAGACGCTCGGCGGCGTCGAACCCGACTACGAGCTCATCGAACAGCGCCTGGCGGTGCGCCCGCTGCTGGCCGAACTGCCCGATCGCGAGCGCAGGCTGCTGACCATGCGCTTCTTCGAATGCAAGACCCAGACCCAGATCGCCGACGACCTCGGCGTATCCCAGATGCACGTGTCCCGCATGCTGACCCGGACCCTGAACCGCCTGCGCGAGGATGCGCTGCGCGAGTGAGCGCTCGGGCCGGGAACCGCCGAGCCCGCTCCACACATCCCAGGTCGGGGCCGGTTCGGGCCACCGAGCCACCCAGGCTGGGCGAGCGCGCCGAGCACCCGTCGAATTCGACGCAGCGCTCACTTGCTTAAACTGAACCGACCGGTATGTTTGTCCGGGCACAGCTTCACGGGTCCGCCTGGCGGGCGTTCTTCGCGAGTACGCGTCCCATCCGACACACACGAATGGCCTCAGTGGTATCCACACCCGGGAGGTTCGGCATGTTGTCTTTGGCAAGGATGTGCACCAGCGCCGGATCCCTCTCCGCCGCAACGCTCTTCACGCTCGCCGCACTGCTGCCCGGCAGCGCCGCCGCGAACGGGCCCGCCCCGATGGGCGGTGGTTCGGGCATTGCCATCGGCACCGGAGACCCCGGCGTGGTCGGCTTGTGCACCCTGACCGCCATCGGCTACGACAACGCCGATCGCCTGGTCGGCATCACCGCCGGGCACTGCGGAAACCCCGGCATGCCGGTCTGGTCCGAGGCCTCGCCCGGCACCGGGATCATCGGCCAATTCGTCGAGGTGGACCACTACTGGGACTGGGCGATCATCGAATTCGACGCCGCACGTGTCGTGCCGGTCCGCCAGGTCACCCAGAGCGTGATCAACGGCGTCGGCGCGCCGCCCGGACCGCTGTCCTGGGTGTGCAAGAACGGGCGCACCACCGGCTTCACCTGCGGGCCGGTCTGGGAGGACCTCGGCGGCGGGTTCAGCAGCCACGTCTGCGCGGACTACGGCGACTCCGGAGCGCCCGTGCTGGTCGGCGACCGGCTGGTGGGCATGATCATCTCCGGCCAGGCGATCCACCTGGGCGGCCTGGTCATTCGACTGCCCTCGTGTTCGAACCCGCTCAACCCGATTCACGAACCCGACGTGGCGACGGGCATCGACTTCATCCTCGGCGACATCGACCAGCGCGGCGGGGCGGGCGCCGGATTCCGCTTCCTCTGACCCGAGCCGGGCCGGCGGCTCGGATTCCCGTGTCGTACCGGCCATCCGGTCGACTGCGCTACATTCTCAGCGGGCCGCGACGCCGATTCGGGCGCGGCCCGCGGGTGTGTGCGGGGAGGATGCAGTGAGTTTGGCACCGGGGGCGGTCTTCGC
Source organism: Nocardia sp. NPDC055321 (assembly GCF_053645575.1). Taxonomy (NCBI): domain Bacteria; kingdom Bacillati; phylum Actinomycetota; class Actinomycetes; order Mycobacteriales; family Nocardiaceae; genus Nocardia; species Nocardia sp. NPDC055321. The sequence continues at coordinate 154,767 of NZ_JBSHMS010000017.1, read as the reverse complement.
CGGGTTCACCATCGAGCGCTTGCTCGGGGCGGGCGGAATGGGCGCGGTGTACCTGGCCGAGCATCCGCGCCTGGAACGGCAGGTCGCGCTCAAGGTGCTGGCCACCACCTTCACCGCGGACGCCAAGGCGCGCTCGGCGTTCACCCGCGAGGCCAATCTGGCGGCCGGGCTCGACCACCCCAACATCGTCCCGGTGTACGACCGCAGCGAACTCGACGACCCGGCGCTGTGGCTGGCGATGCGCCACATCGACGGCGGTGACGCGGCCGCGCTGCTCGAGCGCCACCCGCACGGCCTGGCCCCCGCCCGCGCGGTCCGGCTGATCACCGACGCCGCCCACGCCCTGGACTACGCGCACGCGCGCGGCGTCCTGCATCGCGACGTGAAGCCGGCGAACCTGCTCATCGAGCACAACCGCAGGCACGGCGAACGCGCGGTCCTGACCGACTTCGGGATCGCCCGCACCCTGGACGACACCGTCACCCTCTCCGGTATCGCCGCCACCTTCGCCTACGCCGCCCCCGAGCGCTTCGGCGACACCCCCGCCGACCACCGCGCCGACATCTATTCCCTGGGCTGCACCCTCTTCCAGCTCCTGACCGGCCGCCAGCCCTTCGCCCGCGAGGATCAGGCCGCCGTCATCGGCGCCCACCTGACCGCAACCCCGCCCTCCCCCCGCGAGGTACGCCCTGACCTGCCCGCCGACCTCGACGCGGTGATCGCCACCGCCCTGGCCAAGTCCCCCGATTCCCGCTACCCCACCTGCACCGCGCTGGCCGAGGCCGCCGCTCGCGCCCTCCCGCCCCTGGCACCCACCGAACGCGCTGCGCATTCTCGATCACCGGTCGCGCCCGAGACTCCCGCGCACTCTTCCTCCGCGACAACGGAATTCGAACGGCGGACAGCCGAACCGCGCGACACGGGAGGCGCTCGGGCCGATGACGCGCCCCGAGCGACCGACGCATCCCGCGCCGCCGACACAGATCGAGCCTCCACTGCCGGGGCGGCCGCCGCCGTCCATGGCGACAGCAACCCTCTCGAGGACAGCGCATCCCGCGCCGCCGACACAGATGGAGCCGCCGCTGCCGGGGCGGCCGCCGCCGTCCGTGGCGACAGGAACCCCCTCGAAGACAGCGCATTCCGCGACGAGGCGGCGATCCCCACCGTCATCGGCTCCCCCGCACCTCGCGTGCCTCCTGTCCCCATGCCGGTAGACCTCGGCAAGCCCGCGAACCCGCGCGTCGATCAGCCGGCGGCCGACGCCCCCGATTTGCCCGCCGCACAACCGAATTCCGATGATCGTCGCTTACTCCCCGCACCATCCGCTGCCGAGATCATCGACTCTCCGGCGCCCGCTCGTCCGAAGCGCCGAGCCGTCATCGCCTCCGGCGTCCTACTCACCGCGATCACCGCCACGATCGGCATAACACTGGCCATACGCAGCGGCTCCGAATCCCCCGCCACCACAGCGCCTTCCACCACAACCACTACCGCGCCGATCACGACGACCACCGCGCCGACAACCACCCCGCCCCCACCGCCGGAAACCACGACCGCCCCACCCGTCGAGGCTCCGCCCCCGGCCGAGACCGAGCCCTACATAGCCCCCGCCCCACCCGTCCAACAGGTGGTCCCCACCTACACCGCTCCCCGCCCCCAGAGCCCCGCGACCCAGGCCCCCGCGATCGTCCCCCAAACCCGAGTTCACCAGTGGCCGGGCTGATCCCGCCCACACGGTCCCACCACCACGTCCCTGACGACCGCAGTCACTCCACCCACCGCTGAGGCCACGCGAGAATCGGAACGGTCGCGACCGATACCGCCTACCGCATCACTCCCCTTCGCCACAAAGGCACACAGATGCGGCCTTCCAACCGATTCGCAGTTCTACCGATGAGCCGGACAGGACTCATCCATGCCATCCATCGAATCCGCCCGGTGCGATCGTGGCACCGCAGGGTGACGGATAGGTGCCGGCCCGGGGTGAAGAACCCGATGCCGCACGGGGATTGCACCGACGAGTTCGTGGTCAGCGCCGACCGGCGGCCACACACGGTCGCGTCACCACCGGGCGATGCGGCACCGAGATCGACTCGGAGGCCGTGCTGCCGAACAGCGCGCAATCGGCCGGGCACGGCGTCCCCGCCACCTGACACACCTCGTACGGATGCGTTACTCGCTATGGGTGAGTTTCCTGCATCCCGGTCCGATCGTTCTGCCCGCTATCGCGCCCGCGCACGGCCGTGTCCGGTGGCGGCCGGCCACGGATACGCGGGCGAACCGGTTCCGAGCGCTGCTCACCCTTTGGTCAGCTGAAAATCCTCGTCCTCCGGCGTAGCGAGCATCTCCTCCATCGTCCGGCGGTCGAACGGCAGCAGGTCGATGTGGCCACCCTCGGTGAAGTACCACGAGTTGCAGCCGGTGTTCCACACCGTGGGCCGCAGGGCCTCGCCGACCTGGTCGCCGAACCGGTCGGTGGCGGCCTCGGTCACCTCGACGGTGTCGAACTCGCCCGTGCTCCAGCGTCGGATCCAGGCGGTGATGTAGCGGGCGGTCACCTCGGCGGCGTGGTGCAGGGGAATCGAGCCGGTGGGTGAGTTCGGGCCCAGGACCGTGAAGAAGTTGGGGAAGCCGGGGATCGCGGTCATGCGGTAGGCGCGCGGGCCCTTGGCCCAGGCGTCGTCGATCGAGACCCCTTCGCGGCCGGTGAGTTTCATCGGGCGCATGTAGTCGTGCGCGCGGAAACCGGTGGCCAGCACGATCGTGTCGACCTCGTGGTGCCTGCCGTCCGCGGTGCGGATGCCGGTCGGGGTGATCTCCTCGATCCCGTCGGTGACGAGTTCGGCGTTGCGGGCGCGCAGGGCGCGATAGTAGCTGCCGGACAACACCTGTCGCTTGCACAGCGGCTCGTAGTCGGGGGTCAGCTCGGCACGCAGCTTCGAGTCGGTCACCTGGGCGCGCAGGCTCAGGCGCGCGTACTCCTGCACCGCGCGCCGCCGCCAGCTCGGCCGGGTGACGACATCGGTGAACACCTTCGCACCCGCCATACCGGCCTGATGCAGGGCCCGGTTCAGGGTCGGTAGCCGATCCAGCACCGCGCCGACGAACGCCGGCTGCGGCAACCACATCGGCGCCCAGATCACCCACTGCGGACTGCGCACGAAATGGGTGATGCGCTCGGCGGCGGGCTGCAGCGCGGACACCACCTGCACGCCGGTCGATCCGGTGCCGAGCACCGCGATCCGTTTACCCGCGGTGCGCACGGCGTCGTCCCAGCGCGCGGTGTGCACGACATCGCCGGTGAACTCGTCCAGCCCGGGGATCTTCGGCCAGGCGGGATGGTGCAGCACGCCGGTCGCGGAGATGACGAAATCCGCCTCGTGCACCTGCCCGCCGACGGTCTCGACCCGCCAGCCGTTCCCGGTGAACTCCGCCGACACCACCTCCGAATCGACGCGCACGTGCGGGCGCAGCCCGAAGTCGTCGACCACGTCGGCCAGGTAGCGCTGGATCTCCGGCCCGGGCGCGAACACCCGCGACCAGTCCGGTTTGGGCGCGAATCCGAACTGGTACACCTGCGAGGGCACGTCGCAGGTCAGCCCCGGATACCGGTTCCAATGCCACACCCCGCCCACGTCGGAGCCCTTTTCCAGGATGACGAAGTCATGGAAGCCGTTGCGCCGCAGCGTGATGGCGCTCGCGATACCGGACACCCCGGCCCCGATGATCACCACGCGCGGTTGCCGCGCCCCGCTCATCGCGCACCCGCCGCGAGCTCGGCGCCACCGCGACGGACCCGGTCCGCGCCGGTCCCTGGATACCTCATGTCCTATACCCCTCGTTCAACCACGGTGTTGATACCGACAGTATTCGAATACCGACGGTATTTCGATCCGCCCGCACTTGTCAACCGCCCGCCGATCCGGACACCAAGATCGATTCGGCCGCGACATGACACCGGTGCGGTTCCCCGGATCCGTCGGACCGCGCCAGTAATCTGCCCGATATGGCAACACCGGATTCGGCGCTGCGCCGCCTGATGCGAACCACGGGAAAACTGCTGGAGCCCTACGCTTTTGACGGCGACGAGCCGACCTGGACCCGGGTCGAGCCCGAAGGCGTTGCCGCCGTGGGCCGCACCCGCACCTTCCGCACCTACACCGGCGGGCAGCAGGTGCTGAGCTTCGGCCTGACCCTGAGCGCGACCCCCGCGCCCTGGTGGGAGTTCTGTAACTGGCGCGAGACCCGGCGCGGCGCCGACCCCGTCCCGCTCGCGGCCGCGACCGGCCCCGGACTGCTCACCGACTCCGCCCTGCCCGACTCCCTCACCGAGATGTGGTCCATGCGAATCCTTCCCGGCCATCCAGGACACGTGGATCAGGGCGACATCGAACTCATTCGCACCGAACTACCCCGCCGCGTCCACGCCTACGCGCGCCGGGCGCTGCGCCTGCTCGAACCCGGCCAATACCTCGAGGAACTCCTGAACCTGCCCGATCAGCACGCCGAGACCTGGGAGGCCATCGTCGTGCTGCTGGCCGAGCAGGGCCCGAGCGCGCACCTCGACGAAGCGGGAGAGCAGCTGGTGCGCGCCTGCACCCCGGACGGCGACACCGACTACGCCCGCGCCGTGGTCGATTACGCGCGCGAACGGGCGGCCGGGGCGGGCGGCGTCCTGACCGCCGCCGCGGCCGCGCACGAGGTCTGACACCGGAACCCGGTCCCCGCGAACACCTTCCGGCAAGGCCGCCGCGCCGCCCGCGCGCGCGACCCGGCGGCCGGACCCCGGTGTTCTAGACTCGGACCGTGCCGACCACGCAGCCATCCGCGCCTGCCGCCCCCGGTGGCAGGCAGGCGCGCTGGCAGCCGCACAACGATCAGCGCCGCGAGCGCATCATCGCGGCCACCATCGAACTGCTCGAGCAGCAGCACGCCGACGCCTCCATGCAGCAGATCGCCGACCGGGCCGGGCTGGCCAAGTCGGTGGTCTACCGCCAGTTCGACGGCCGCGACGATCTGGATCGCCGGGTGCGCACCGCCATCGGCGAACGCTTCACCGACACCCTCGACGCCGCGCTCGATGTCGGCTCCGGCTCGATCCGGGAGATCCTGGCGCGGGCGGTCTCGACCGTCGTGGACTGGTTCGAAACCCACCCGCGCCTGCACGATTTCCTGCGCAAGGGCCCGGCCGTCGACGATCCGGACGATCTCGACGCCGCCACCGGCCTGGCCACCGCCATCTCCGCGCGCACCCGGCGGCTGGTATCCGGCCTGGCCGGGGTGGTCGGCGTGGTGGACGAACCCGCCATCGACACCATGTGTTTCGCCATCGTGGCCATGACCGAGGCGACGGTGACCCGCTGGGCGCGGGACCCGAATCCGGACCTGGATCGCGCCACGCTGGTCACCACCGTGACCGGGTACATCTGGAGCGTGCTGGACGCGGTCACCCGCGATCACGGCATCACCCTGGATCCGGATCGCCCCCTGCTCGAGGTGCTCGCCGAACTGGCCGAGAACGCGTCGTGAGCCCGGGCCCGCAGCCGGCGATTCACGCGCCGGCCGCGACAACCTTCGCGAAACCCTAGGCCACGTGCCGGTTTCCGCGCTCGGGCTCGCTCCGGTATCGCGAGGGCTCGCCGCCCACGTTCAGCAGCGACCACAGCGGTTTGGTGACCATGTTCATCAGTCCCAGGTCACCGGCGAGCTTGCGCATGTCCCCGAAGTAGCCGGACAGGATGCGCCGCTGCTGCGGACCGTCCCAGAACGCCTCGGCGAACACCTCGTCGGGGATGTCGAACTGGCGCGCGAAGGATTTGGGCGGCGCCATGATCTCCCCCGCCAGCCAGCGCATGGCGAGCGGGAACGACACCGCGGCAACGGCTTTGGACACCGGATTCATCCGCGCCAGATGCGCGGCCAGGAATTCCCCGGCGAACGAGATGTGCCGCGCCTCCTCGGCGATGTGAATCTCCATGGTGCGCAGCACTGCCGGCGGCACCGAGTCACCGTCGCGAATGAGCGACTTCTGATAGTGATCGATGGGTTCCTCGCCGCCGAGGATGCCGATGAACAGGATCACGTGCGCGTACCCGCCGGCCACCCCGATGAACGGGGACAGCATCCGGAACACCCGCCGCATGCCCGGCACGTCCACGCCGATGCGATTGACCAGTTCCTGGAACATCTGGATGTGGTTGCACTCTTCGGTCATCTCGTGCAGGCAGTACCTGAACTCCGGCGACCCGTTGGGCAGCTTCATGATGTACTGCATCATCCCGCGGATGAGCACGCTCTCGAAGGCCGCGCCGACCTTGATGACATTGGCGATCCGCCATTTGCCGATCTCGATCTGCCGCTCCAGCGGCAGGTCCCGGTACCACTGCGTGGCGCCCAGCGGGTCGTACTCCGGCGACAGCACCCAGCGGGGGTCGTTCGGATCGATCGCGAATTCCGGTGCATCCCATGCGATGTCCAGGTACGGATCGAAACTGCGGTTGACGGACCCCTCGGACAGGGTCGCCAGCGCGTCTCGGTAGTCCTGATCGAACAGTGTGCTACCCGATTGCGACAGCGTCATCGGTGTCTCCTCGTTCGGGCCACCGGCGCTCCGGCCGTGTGGCGCGTCACAATCAGAATATATGGGACCGCGAGTCCCACACAACCGTTTGCGCGGAATCGTGATTGCCGCGCCGCCCCGCGCGCAGCATGATCGTCGGATGCGGGAGAAGAATTTGGTGTACTGCCGGGTCGAGCGCGCGGGCGCGGTGCTGCTGGTCCGGCGCGCACCCGGGGTGTTCCTGGCCGGGCGCTGGGAGTTGCCCGGCGGCGGCATCGAGGCGGGCGAGCGCCCCGAGGACGCCGCGGTGCGCGAGGTCGCCGAGGAGACCGGGCTGCGCATCGAGGTCGTCGCCGAACGGGCCGCGCACTCGTGGATGGACGTGGCCGGTAAACCCTTGCGCATCAACGCCCGCGTCTACGACGTCACCGAGAACGGCGGCGGCGCGGTCACTCTCAACCCGGCCGAGCACGACGACCACCGCTGGGTGTCCGCTCAGGAGGCGGCCGAGCTGGACCTGGCCGCCCACTTCCGCGAGGCGTTCATCGACTGACCGCGGGCACCTCCGCCGCGCCGGGCGCGGGCATCTGGAACAGATCGTCCCAGTGCCGATCCAGGCGGTGTCTGGCCTCGGGCAGCGCGATCGCGCCGAGCACGCCCTGCTCGTCCTCGGTGAGCAGATCCAGCTTCCGCAGGGTGCGCAGCCCGCCGCGCACGTCGAAGTCGAACGTGGTGTCCCAGTGCCTGCCGAACCACTGCTCCACCACACGATCGAGTCCGGCGGCGGTGAGCGGCTGTTCGGCGGTGCGCAGGAAGTGATAGGTCAGCAGGGTTTCCTTGACCTCGGATTCGGCGGCGGCGTCGAGCAGATGATGGAACACCCCCGCGCCGTTGCCGAGATTGCGGAAGTACAGGTGCTCCTGCAGCGTCTTCATCATCTTGATTCTGCGGTTCTTGAACTTGGAGAACTGCCGCCACAGGTAGCTGCCCAGGGCCGCCAGCCCCGCGAACAGGGTCACCAGCGCCGCCTGGTCCAGGCGCACCGACTCCTCCCGGATTCCGACCCAGAACGCCAGCAGCAGCACCATCAGACCCAGTGACGCGAGGAGTTTGGTGGCCAGCACCACGATGCCCGAGAGCACCGCGGGCACCCCGATGAGCAGCTTGTCCTTGGTCCGCATCCGCACGCGCACGGTCGGATACAGCATCTCCAGGTCGTTGCGCGGCACGTCCTGGAACATCTTGAGCAGCACCCCGCCGCTGGGTTCGCGCTCGGTCGCGTCCGGGCGCTCGGCGAAGGCGATGTACACCAGAACCTTGGCGTAGCTGGTGAACTCGACGGTGCGCTTGCGCAATCCGTAGAACGACTTCACCACTTCGGAGCACTCGCGGGTGCCGCGGCGGAAGAACATGACCGTCTCGATGCCCTCGTCCTCCACCTCGAGGCGCACCTTCATCAGATCGTGCTCGCTGAAGGCTTTCTCGATCTCCTCGGCGTCGATCCGCACGAAATCGGCCTCCGCGGCGAGGGCTACGAGTTCGCGTTCGACCACCGCGCGCGCCCGCGCCCGATCCGCCGCCGTCGCGGCCCGCACGGTGCGCACGTCCTCGGCGGGATCGACGATCTCGTAGGCGTCCAGCACCCGCTCGCCGCGCACGTGAATCCGGTACTGCGCCATCGCCGCCAGTAATCGCGCGAACTCCAGGAACGACTCCCGTTCGTCGGCGGGCAACTCCCCCGCGCACAGCGCGACGACCGTGCTCTTGCGAAACGGCAGAAAGTGTTCGGCGTCCATCGGCAACTCCTCTCGGCGGGCAGGCCCGTCGGCCTTCACCATAGAGGGATACCGACTGCATACGCGCCCAGTCGAATCCGATCCCCGGATCACGAAATGCGCACGAGGGCAGCGAGTACGCGGCGGGCCGGATCAGCCGAGCGCGTCGTCCGCGTCCGCGCCCGCCGCGGTCAATCTTTCGGCGGCGGCGCGAGCGATGGTGCAGGCCTGACGAACTCGGGCCTCGGGATGCGCGGTGCGCTGTTCCAGGGCGGCTCGAATGCGCTCGAAGGATTTGACGGCGTCGGCGTTCACCCCGCGCTGCACCGTGTACTGGTGCTCGATTTCGCGGTATTCCAGATCGAACTCGTCGCACCGCCGGTGCAATTCGGCGATGTGATCGATCAGGTCGAGGACCTCGCGGGTGGTCAGCGTGAGATCGGGCTTTTCCCGCCCCGACAGCAGCGCCTCGCCCGCGATCTCGGCCCAGCGCGCGTGCAGGACGTCGAGAATGTCGGTCACGCGGATCACCTCCTACACCGCGGCAGGACACCCGAGAGCCACTCGGCGACGCTGCCAGTTGGACGGCCCGCCGTCGCGGAGCCCGGAAAAGCTGTGGTGGGACAAGCTGAGAATGCGTAGCAGTGCATCGGACAGGTGCCGCTCGCGGCTGGACGCCTTCCTTGTTCGAGTCCGATTCGCGCGGTCCGTGTCCGGTACCGCGCGGCCGCTCACCGGAAATTCTCCCACCCGTGACCGGCCCAATACGAGGTATTCCCAAGGATACGTGCGAGTAACAACCACATGCCGTGTACCTGGGAGCAAATAGGTGCAGACTACGCGGGACCGATACTCGAAATCCGCGCCCGATCGGGCCAGTGCTGTGGAAGGAGCAGGCGAGTGTTCAGCCGCATCGCCATCGTGAACCGGGGCGAGGCCGCCATGCGCCTCATCCATGCTGTCCGAGATCTGGCCGCCGAGACCGGATTGCCGATACAGACGGTCGCCCTGTACACGGATGTGGATCGCAACGCCACGTTCGTGCGCGAGGCCGATGTCTCGTACGATCTCGGACCGGCTGCCAACCGCCCCTACCTGGACCTGAAGGTGCTCGAGCAGGCGCTGCTCGCCACCGGCGCCGACTCGGCCTGGGTCGGCTGGGGTTTCGTCGCCGAGGATCCCGCGTTCGCCGAACTGTGCGCGCGGATCGGCGTCACCTTCATCGGCCCCAGCGCCGACGCCATGCGCAAACTCGGTGACAAGATCGGCGCCAAGCTCATCGCCGAAGAGGTCGGCGTGCCCGTCGCGCCCTGGAGCCGCGGCGCGGTCGGCACCGTCGAGGAGGCCCTGGCCTCCGCCGCCGAGGTCGGCTACCCGCTGATGCTCAAGGCCACCGCCGGCGGCGGCGGTCGCGGCATCCGCGTCATCACCAACGAGGACGAACTGGTCGACGCCTACGAGCGCACCCGCCAGGAAGCCGCCCGCGCCTTCGGCAGCGGCGTCGTCTTCCTCGAGCGCCTGGTCACCGGCGCCCGCCACGTCGAGGTGCAGGTCATCGCGGACGGGCAGGGCACCGCGTGGGCGCTGGGCGTGCGCGACTGCTCGGTGCAGCGCCGCAACCAGAAGGTCATCGAGGAGTCCGCTTCCCCGGTGCTCTCGCCCGAGCAGGTCGCCGACCTCAAGGGTTCGGCCGAGCGGCTCGCGATCGCGGTGGGCTACTGCGGCGCGGCGACCGTCGAGTTCCTCTACCACCCCGGCGACAAGCTGTTCGCGTTCCTCGAGGTGAACACCCGGCTGCAGGTCGAGCATCCGATCACCGAGTACACCACCGGTTTCGACCTGGTGCGCGCGCAGTTGCAGGTGGCCTCGGGCATCCCGCTCACCGGGACCGCTCCGGCCGAGCGCGGCCACGCCATCGAGGCGCGCCTCAACGCCGAGGATCCGGATCGCGACTTCGCGCCCGCGCCGGGCCGCATCGTGCGCCTGGACCTGCCCGCCGGCCCCGGTATCCGGGTGGACACCGGCGTCAGCGAGGGCGACACCATCCCCGCCGATTTCGACTCCATGATCGCCAAAATCATTGCCTACGGCCGTGATCGCAGCGAGGCGCTGGGCCGGTTGCGCCGCGCCATGGAGCAGACCCGAGTGGTCATCGAGGGCGGCGCGACGAACAAGAGCTTCGTGCTCGACCTGCTGATCCAGCCCGAGGTCATCGACGGTTCGGCCGACACCGGCTGGATCGACCGCGTGCGCGGCGAGGGACGCCTGGTCTCGCAACGACATTCGGCCGTCGCGCTGGCCGCGGCCGCCATCGACGCATATGAGGACGAGGAGACCGCCGAACGGCATCGCCTGCTGTCCACCGCGTCCGGCGGCCGTCCCCAGGTGCAGCACGAGAGCGGGCGTCCGCACGATCTCAAGCTGCGCGGGGCCGGCTACCGCGTGCGGGTCGCCCGCATCGGCGCGCACCGGTTCCGGGTCGGCATCGAGGCCGGGGCCGAAACCCGTACCGCAGACGTCGATCTCGAGCGTTTCGACGAGCACACCGGCCAGATCGTGGTCAACGGCATTCGCTACCGCCTGACCACCGGCACGCACGGCCCCATCCACGTGGTGGACATCGACGGCGTCACCCATCGCATCAGCCGCGACGAGGGCGGCGTGGTCCGCTCCCCCGCGCCCGCGCTGGTGGTCGCGACCCCGCTCGCGGTCGGCGCGGAAGTCGAAGCGGGAGCGCCGATCCTGGTGCTCGAGAGCATGAAGATGGAAACGGTGCTGCGCGCGCCGTTCAAGGCGCGGTTGAAGGAATGCACGGTCTCGGTCGGCACCCAGGTGGAGACTGGTGCGCCGCTGATGCGGCTCGAGCCGATCGCCGACGACGACGAGGCCGGTGACGCCGCGGCCGTCGGTACGGTCGAGCTCGACCTGCCCGCCGGGGCCGTCGCGGCCAGCACCGCCGATCGCATGGCCCGCGGCCTGCAGGATCTGCGCAGCCTGCTGCTCGGCTTCGACGAGGACCCGCACGAGGAACAGCGCGTTCTCGAAGACTACCTCGCCGCCCGCCAGGACGCGCTCGCCGGCAATCGGCGCCCGCTGGCGGACGAGCTCGAACTGGTCGAGGTCTTCGCCGATCTCGCCGAGCTGAGCCACAACCGCTCGTGGGACGAGGACGGCTCGCAGAGCCACGTCCACAGCGCCCGCGAGTACTTCCACACCTACCTGCAGAGCCTGGACGTGGAGCGGGCCGGGCTGCCGGAGTCGTTCAAGGCCAAGCTCGGTAAGGCGCTGGGGCACTACGGCATCACCGAACTCGATCGCACCCCGGAGCTGGAGGCCGCGGTCTTCCGCATCTTCCTGGCGCAGCAGCGTCCGGCCGAGACCGTCGCGGTGATCGCCACGCTGTTGCGCAAGTGGGTCCGCGAGCCCGTGCCGAGCGGCGCGCTGCGCGAGCCGGTCGGCCTGGCGCTCGAGCGCTTGGTGGCCGCCACGCAGGTGCGGTTCCCGGTCATCGCCGATCTCTCGCGCGGTGTGGTCTACGCCTGGTACGGCCTGCCGCTGCTGCGCCGCAACCGCGCTCGGGTGTACACCAACGTCCGCCGCCAGCTGCGGCATTTCGACGAGAACCCGAACACCCCGGATCGCGCCGAGCGGATCTCCGAGATGGTCCGCAGCACCGAGCCTTTGGTGCGACTGCTGGGCCAGCGTCTCGAACGCGGCAAGATGGACAACTCGGCCATGCTCGAGGTGCTGACCCGCCGCTACTACGGCAACAAGGGCCTCACCGGCGTGCGCACCACCGAGGCCGACGACTGCACGTTCGTCATCGCCGAGCGCAAGGGCATGAGCCTGGTCTCGGCCGCGGTCAGCTTCCACGCGCTGGACACCGCGGTGCGCGGGCTCATCGAGCTGGCCGGTGGCGCCGCCTCGATCGAGGCCGACATCTACCTGGGCTGGGAGGGCCAGCCCGAGGACTTCGACGCCATGGCCGCGGCCCTGCAGGACGTGCTCAACGCCCAGCCCATGCCGAACCAGGTGCATCGGATCACCTGCACCGTCGCGGGCAGCGGCGGCGCGGTCATGCACCACCACTTCACCTTCCGGCCCTCCACCACCGGGCTGGACGAAGAGCGGCTCATCCGCGGTCTGCACCCGTACATCGCGCAGCGCATGCAGATGAAGCGCCTGCACAAGTTCGACCTCACCCGACTGCCGTCCTCGGACGACGAAGAGGTGTACCTGTTCCGTGCGGTCGCCAAGGAGAACCCGTCGGACGACCGTCTCGTGGCCTTCGCCCAGGTTCGCGACCTGGCCGCGCTGCGCGAGCACGACGGCCGCCTGCTGGCGCTGCCCACGGCCGAGACCACCATCGCCACCTGCCTGGATTCCATCCGGCGGGCGCAGGCGCAGCGGCCCTCGGCCAAGCGGCTGCACACGAACCGGATCGTCATGTACATCTGGCCGCCGGTCGATGTGACCCGGGCGGAGCTGGAAACCATTGCCGGGCACGTGCAGCCGACCACGGCGGGCACGGGGCTCGAGGAGATCCTGCTCATCGCGCGTCAGCGCGACGCGCGCACCGACGAACTGGTCAAGATCGCGGTGCGGATCTCCTTCGACGCCATCGGCGGCACCGAGGTCAGCATCGTCGACCGCTCCGACGAGCCGGTCGAGCCGCTGGACGAGTACCGGCAGAAGGTGCTGCGCGCCAGCAGCCGCAACACCGTGTACCCGTACGAATTGACCGGTGTGCTGGGCGATTTCACCGAGCACGACCTGGATTCGGACAACGTGCTGGTGCCGGTCAGCCGGCCCAAGGGCCGCAACAGCGCGGCCATGGTCGCGGGCGTGGTGACCACCCGCACCGACCGCTACCCGGACGGCATCACCCGCGTGGTGCTGCTGGGCGATCCGACCAAGTCCCTGGGCGCGCTGTCCGAGCCGGAATGCCGCCGCGTGATCGCCGCGCTGGATCTGGCCGAGCAGATGCGGGTTCCGCTCGAGTGGTACGCGCTGTCCTCGGGCGCGCGGATCTCCATGGAGTCCGGCACCGAGAACATGGACTGGGTGGCGGCCGCGCTCAAGCGGATCGTCGAGTTCACCCAGGACGGCGGCGAGATCAACATCGTGGTCGCGGGCATCAACGTCGGCGCGCAGCCGTACTGGAACGCCGAAGCCACCATGCTCATGCACACCAAGGGCATCCTGGTCATGACCCCGGATTCGGCCATGGTGCTCACCGGTAAGCAGTCCCTGGACTTCTCCGGCGGCGTCTCGGCCGAGGACAACTTCGGTATCGGCGGCTACGACCGCGTCATGGGCCCGAACGGGCAGGCGCAGTACTGGGCGCCGAACCTGACCGCGGCGCGCGAGGTCCTGATGTCGCACTACGACCACACCTATGTGGCCCCGGGTGAGAACGGCCCGCGCCGGGCGGCGACCACCGACCCGGTCGACCGCGACATCTCCGATTTCCCGCATGTGCTGGCGGACAGCGACTTCACCACCGTCGGTGAGATCTTCTCGGCGACCGCGAACCCGGATCGCAAGAAGCCCTTCGACATTCGCACCGTGATGCGGGCCCTGGCGGATCAGGATCACGAGGTGCTCGAGCGCTGGGCCGGTATGGCCGACGCCGAGACCGCGGTGGTCCAGGACGCGCGCCTGGGCGGAATCCCAGTGTGCCTGCTGGGTATCGAGTCCCGGGGCGTGGTGCGGCGCGGTCTCACCCCGACCGACGGTCCCGACACCTACACCGCGGGAACGCTTTTCCCGCGGTCGTCGAAGAAGGCGGCGCGGGCGATCAACACCGCGAGCGGCAATCGGCCGCTGGTGGTGCTGGCCAACCTCTCGGGCTTCGACGGCTCCCCCGAGTCGATGCGCAAGCTCCAGCTCGAGTACGGCGCCGAGATCGGCCGGGCCATCGTCAATTTCGAGGGCCCGATCGTGTTCTGCGTGATCTCGCGCTACCACGGCGGCGCGTTCGTGGTGTTCTCCAAGGCGCTGAACCCGAACATGACCGTGCTGGCGCTGGAGGGTTCGTTCGCCTCGGTGCTGGGTGGCGCTCCGGCCGCGGCCGTGGTCTTCTCCGGTGAGGTCAACGCCCGCACCGGCGGCGATCCGCGGGTGCGGGACCTGGGTGCGCGCGCGGCCGGCGCCATCGGCGCGGATCGTGCGGTGCTGACCGCCGAGCTCGACGAGATGCGTTCCTCGGTGCGGGCGGAGAAGCTGGGTGAGGTCGCCGCCGAGTTCGACGGCGTGCACAACATCCAGCGCGCGGTGCAGGTCGGGTCGGTCGACGCGATCATCAGCGCCGCCGAGCTGCGGCCGCGGATCATCGACGCGATCGAGGCGGGTCTGAAGAAGTAGTCGCCTGCCGCGCCCACCGGGGCGCGTTCGGCCGGACGGGTCCGGGGCTCCTCGTGAGTCCCGGACCCGCGTCGTTCGCGAGGCAGCTGTATGTGGCTCCGGGCGCGTCGGCTGTGGCCGGGGACGGGGTGCGCGCGGCGTCGCGTACTGTGGGCGGCGCATCCGGGGAGGGGAGAGTTTCAGTGACGATCGATGGGTTGGCAGAAGATCAGCGGGTTACCGAGCGCATAGCGCGCCCGCGCACACGGGGATGGCTGGGCCGGCTCGGGCTGGTGGCCGCGTCACTCGCGCTAGCGGCCGGGGCGACCGGGATCGGACTGCACTACAGCACGTCCGAGTGGGAGCCCGCGGTGCTCGCGGCGTCGTTCGCCTCGTATCTGATGGTGTTCGCCCTCGTGGCGATCATCCTGTTCGCGGTGACGCGGCAGTGGACGGGCACCGCGCTGGCCGTCGTGGTCGCCGGCTCCGGGCTGTGGACGCAGGCGCCGATGCTGTGGGCGGACGGTTCCCCGCCGCCGGGCACCGATGTGGTTGTCATGCAATCGAATCTGATGCTCGGGCACGGGTCTCCGACCGACGTGGTGACCGCGGCCCGCGACACCGGCGCCGAGGTCCTGACCATCGACGAGCTGACCCCCGATCTGCTGACGCGCCTGGACGCGGCGGGCCTGGCCGAGCTGTTCCCGCACCGTTTCACCGCGCCGTCCGGCGGCGGCCAGGGCACCGGCATCTTCAGCCGCTACCCCCTCGCGGACGAGGTGAAGTTCGACGGCTTCTGGCTGAACAACCTGCGCGCGACCATGATTCACCCCGAGCGCGGCCCGGTCACCGTCTTCGCCCTGCACCCGATCCCGCCCCTGTCCAACTCGGACGTCTGGGCCCGCGAGCTGCGCCGCATAGGCGAGATCCTCGAGGCGCAAACCGGCCCGGTAATAGTCGGCGGCGACTTCAACGCCACCTACGACCACACCCCCTTCCGGGCCCTGGTCACCGGCCGCTACGCCGACTCCGCCGAACTCCTCGGCGTAGGCGCGATGCCGACCTGGCCCACCGACCGCTGGTGGGGCCCGGTGGTGGGCATCGACCGCGTCCTGGTGGCGGGCGGCCATGCGCTGGAAGTACATTCACGCCATATCGAGGGCACCGACCACCGCGCGGTGGTGGCGCGCCTCCGCCTCAGCGAGTAGTAAGGGCAAGCCGGTGCCGTAAGGGAGCACGATGACGGTGTTCGAGCGGTTGTGCGCCGCAGGGGAATTCGTGGCGTCGGTGGCCGCTCGCGGGCGGGTGGGCGTCGCCGAGCGCCCGGACGGGGTGCGGTTCGCGGACGGCGGCCGCGCCCGCTACAACCTCGTGTTGGCCACCGTCCGGCCCGGTCGCGAGCTGGCGCTCGACCTGTACACCCCGCCCGCCGGCCGCTGGCCCGGCCCGCGCCCGACGGTGGTCTACATCCACGGCGGGGCCTTCGCCGCCTTCGATCGCGCGGGGGTGCTGCCGACCCTGGGGTTACGCAGTCCCGTGCGGATTTTCGCCGAACTGGTCGATCGCGGCTACGCGGTGGCGAGCCTGGATTACCGGCTCTCCGGCGAGGCACGATTCCCGGAGCCGCTGCACGATGTGAAGGCGGGCGTGCGCTGGTTGCGCGCGGAGGCCGGACGCTTCAACCTCGACCCGGACCGATTCGCGTCCTGGGGCGAATCGGCGGGCGGCTGGTTCTCCGCGATGCTCGCGACCACCGCCGATGGCCCGTCCCTCGAGGGCCCGCACGGCCCCGCCGGTGTCTCCAGCCGGGTCCGGGCCGCCGTCGACTGGTACGGCCCCACCGATTTCGCCCGCATGGACGAGCACCTGATCAGCCCCGTCCTGCTCCGCCACGATGTCGAGGATTCCCCGGAATCCCGCTTCCTGGGCCACGTCCCGTCCCGCCACCCCGCCCTGAACCGAGCGGCCAGCCCCCTGACCTACGTCACCCCCACGACCGCCCCCATGCTGATCCAGCACGGCACGGCCGACCACATAGTCCCGCCCCACCAGAGCCGCCTCCTATCCGAAGCCCTGACCGCAGCCCGGGTCCCCCACGAGCTGATCCTCTATCCCCGGTCCGACCACCTCTTCCTCGGCGACGGCGTCCTCCACCCGACCCGCGTGACGACTCCCTTCTTCACGTTCCTCGAATCCCATTTGGCCCCAACCACCTGACCCGGCCGGGGGCATTCGTCCGTCGGCTACGCCGGTGCAGCCCCGATCGGGCTGCGGCCGGATCGGACCGTGGCCGGATCGGCTCACGCGAAACGCGCTGGCAGCCATGCGCCCGGTACTCACGCGGGGGCGCGGCCGCAACTCCGGCCGGTAGGCTGCCGGGCACGGTCCTCGTACACATGGAGGTGGTTCGTGGGCGCTCCCCCGGCACCGGCGACCCGGGCGGGATTCTCCGGGCGTGCGATCGGTGTGCTTGCCGCGGTGGCGGTGGCGCTGGGAACCGCGTTCGTCTACGCGCCGCGCGTCCTGGCCGCGCGGGACGGGGCATCCTTCGCCGACGCGGGGGCGCTGCGGGCGGACTTTCGGACGGCATTCGACGCGTATTGGCGGGCAGGGGAATCGGCGTTCCCGGGTGACCTGCAGCGGATCGTCGACTACTGGTTCCGGTATCACCTGAGCAAAGCCGTCATCGCGGCCGCGCTGCTTTTCGTGCTGATCTCGCTCACGGTGGTGCTGTGGCGGGCGTTCCTCCGGGTCGGCGACTCCGGCACGAACCGCAGGGTTGCACTCGGTGCGGGCGGGGTCACGAGCGCGGGGCTGGCGCTGGTCGCGGTCGTGCTGGTTGTCGCCAACATCCAAGGGGCCGCAGCGCCTTTCGCTTCGCTCCTGCCTTTCCTCACCGACGGCGCGCCGGATCCCGCGCTCGCCGACACGCTCGAGCAGGTGCAGCAGCGGCTGGCCGAGGCATCGAGTTCGGGCGAGCGGGCGCCCGACGCGCTCGGTGTCATGGTGGACGACTTCGCGCGCTATCACGTCGTGATGGCCGTGGCCGCCGCGATTGTGGCGGCCGACCTGCTCGTGCTGAGCGTGCTGCTGTGGCGCAGATCCGTTGCGCGATCCGCCGATTCGCGGGTCAAGCGAGTGCTGAGGGGCTTCGCGATCGTGGCGGTGGCGGTGGCGCTGGGCGCGATCGTCGTGGCGGTGGCGAACACGACCAACGCCGGCGACCCGGTGTCCGGGCTCGCGGCACTGTTCGCCGGTGGCTGGTGACGCGCCGGACGACTACGCGGCGCTCGACGACGCGGTCGCTTCGCGGTGCCGCCGAGCACCTTTCAGGCGCGGCAGCATCGGCGGGCTCACCGCCAGACCGAACACCGCGACCGTGACCACCAGGAAGTAGATCAGCGACCCGTTCGGACCGAAGCGCGGCAGGAACGCCAGCTCCTGACCGGTCGCGGCGACCGCGTTCAGGAAGGGCGCGTACGCCTGCAGCGTGTACCCGTGCGGGAGCAGGCTGATCGAGTTCTCCACCACATAGACCCAGAACAGCAGCACCGCGACGGCCGCGGAGGGCGTCCGGATCACCGCGCCGAGCGCGACGCCCATGCCGCACGCCGCGAACGCGTAAACCGGTACGGTCCACAGGAATCGGAGCCCGGCCGCGCCGGTGAGGTCCACCTCCCCGTACACCAGCGGGTACAGCCGCGGCAGCGCCACCAGCACGATGACCAGCAGCACCACCGCCGCGACAGCCGCGATGACACCGTAGAAGACCCAGCGCGCCGCGGCGGCGATCCACGCGCGCGGGAACAGGAACGCCTCCAGATCTCGCACATCACCGCGCCGCTGGACCCCGTGCGCGTACGCCGCGGTCACCATCATGATCGCGGTCACGAAGGTGATCACCCAGTACACCGCGTTGGTGGTGCTCACCGAGGTGACCGCGACCTGCCCGGGAATCCGCGCGAATCGTTCGGCGACGGTAGCGATGCCGAACGTCACCACCAGCGGAAGCCCCACCGTGAGCGGCACCGCGACGGTCCAGAGGAAGCCGCGCCCCGAGGTGCGCGTCCACTCCGCGGCGACCGCACGCCACCAGCGCGCACCGAGCGAGGGGGCAGCGCCGGCCCTCACGACGCCACCCGCGCCGTCACATCGAGCCCGGTCAGCCGCAGATACACGTCCTCGAGCCGCTCCCCCGGCCCGACCAGCCGCGCGAGCGGCGCGGCGGCCAGCACCCGCCCCGGACCGAGCACCACGACCGCGTCGGCGTTGCGCTCCACCTCATCGAGCAGATGCCCGGTCACGAGCACGCACACCCCTTCCGAAGCCAAGCGCCGCAACAACTCCCGCAGCCACAGAATCCCCGCGATATCGAGCCCGTTGACCGGTTCGTCGAGCACCAGCGTGCGCGGTTCACCGAGCAGCGCGCCCGCGATACCCACCCGCTGCAGCATGCCCAGCGAGTACTGCCCGAGCCGGCGATCCGCCACCACCTCGAGATCGACCAGGCGCAGCACCGCGTCGACCCGGCCGACGGGAATGCCCCGCGCCCGGGCGATCCACCGCAGGTGCCGCCGCGCGGTATGCCGCGGGTCGAACGCCCGATAGTCCAGGTGCACACCGAGACTCGGCGGCGCACCGCGCCCGGCGGACACCGATCCACCGTCGACTCGCACCGTCCCGGTGGTGGGTGTGACGATCCCGCAGACGCACCGCAGCAGCGAGGTCTTGCCTGTCCCGTTGAGCCCGAGCAGATACGTCACCGACCCGTCCTCGATGGTCAGCTCCGGGACGTCGAGCACCGTCGCCTCCGCGTAACGCAGTGTGAGCCCGTCGATCTCGATCATCGCGGCGGAATCAGAACGTGCACGGAATGGGCAGGCCGACGGTCTTGACCCCCTCGCACAGCGAACTGTTGGCCAGCTTCCACACGCCGTCGATCCGCTTCCAGGTCACCTTCATGACGATGCCCGGGCGGCCCGCGGAATGGGAGTTCAGCATGGCGGTGTGCTCGTCACCGTTGTGCGTCTCGGGTCCGGTGACCTCGTTCCAGCCCTTGGGCGCGCGGAACAGTCCGAGGTTGTACACCGTGCGCGGCACCACGACCGCGTTCATGCCGCCCTCGAGGTTGGCGGCCTTGGCCTCGTCGGAGGCGGCGGTCTCCACCAGGAACCGGACCTGCTCGCCGAGATCGGCCAGGGTCGGCACCTCCCGCGTGATGCGAAAGTCCTCCGGCGCGGCGGTGGCGGTCGGCGCGAACACCGCGGTCGCGGCTGCGAGAACGGCGAGCACTCCGGCCGGGCTTCGGCGGTTTTTCATCTATTTAGCCTTTCGCGTGATTGACACAACAGCGCGGCGACGTGGTAAACATACTGTTGAAGGCGCTAAGTTAGCCTAGCCTAACGACATAGGTCAAGGATCATTTAAATAGCCCGAGCCGCGAGCGAGCGAGGGCGCGGACGATACCGGCGATCAGGAAAGCGGGGTGTACGAATGCAGGCGGAGAGCTCAGCCCGCGGTCGGCGCGCCCTGCGGTGCGCGGACGGTGAGCCGCAGCGTGACACCGCAGTCCCCGCTCGCGTCCGGCCGCACATCGACCTCGTACTGGGAAGCCAGCGCCGCCGAATGCCGTTCGAGAATCCGCTCGATCATCCCCTGCTGCACACCGACCACGATCTCCGGCGCACCGACGGCGATCCGCCGCAGCGGGCAATTGCACAGCTGGATCTCGTGCGTGCCGAAACTCGATACGGCACTGGAGATCTGGAATCCCAGCCGAGTCAGCGTCGTGGACAGCACGGTCACCGGATCCGGCAGCCCGGAATCGTCGGCGCCGATGCCGGTGAGGGTGTCCGCCCAGACCCGGCCCGCCACAGCGGCTTTCGCACGCCGTTCCGCCGGGGTGTCCCCCAGTTGGGCGAGCAGAGCGGCCAGCACCGGCGCGACCGGATCACCCCCGACGGCCACGTACCCCTTGCGCGGGCGGCCCACGGTCTCCGACGGCAGCCAGGTGCCCTCGACCAGACCCGCCTCGATGAGGGCGTTCAGATGAAAACGCGCCGTGGTGATGTGAATGCCCAGCGCCTGCGCGATGACCGGTGCGTCCAGCGGCTGCAGCGAATCGCGCACGAGGGCGAGGACCCGATCCCGTTGCCGGGGCATGGTGGCCATTTCGCTCCTCTCACGCCGCGACCGATGACGACTGACCCGATCGATTGTAGGACCGCCGCGACCAGCGGCCGAACCGACAGGACACCCGTGCCATGACCACACCCCTGCCCTTCGACGAACGCGACTCCGCGCACATCCCCGGCCACTGGCTGCTGGCCCGGCTCGGCAAGCGCATTCTGCGCCCCGGCGGCAAGGCCATGACCGAGCGAATGCTCGACGCCGCCGCGCTGCGCGGGGCCGAGGTCGTGGAACTGGCGCCCGGACTGGGCAAGACCGCCGCGCTCATTCTCGAGCACGGTCCCGCAAGCTATCGCGGGGTGGAAGCCGATCCGAACGCGGCCGCGCTCACCACCGCGGCCATCGGTGGCCGCGGCGAGATCACCGCCGGGGACGCCGCAGCGACCGGTCTGCCCGCCGAGTCCGCCGACGCGGTCGTCGGCGAGGCGATGCTGACCATGCAGACCGACCCGCACAAGGCCGAGATCGTCGCCGAGGCGTTCCGGGTGCTGCGGCCCGGCGGCCGCTACGCCATCCACGAGCTGGCCCTGCGCCCCGACGATCTGCCCGACGAGATCAAGACCGACATCCGCAAGGCGATGTCCCGCTCCATCAAGGTCAACGCCCGCCCGCTGACAGCCTCGGAATGGACGTCCACCCTCACCGCGGCCGGATTCGTCATCGACACCATCGATTTCGCGCCGATGGCCCTGCTGCGCCCGCGCCGCGTGATCGCCGACGAGGGCCTGCTCGGCACCGCCCGCATCATCCGCAACGTCCTGCGCGACCGCCCCGCCCGCGAACGGGTGCTGGCGATGCGCGCCACCTTCGAGGCCCATCGCGACAGCCTCATCGCCATCTCCATCATCGCCAGGAAGCCGAACGCGTGACGACCAGCACCGCCCCGACAGCCCACGACACGACCGCCTGGGTGCCGCGCGACGGCGCGACCCCCAACCCCCAGCGCCTGCTGCAGGGCACCGGACTCACGCTGGTACGCATCAGCTTTCGAGCCGGCCAGGTCCTGGCCGAGCACCGCGCCGCCGGCCCGATCTTCATCACCTGCGTGTCCGGCGAGATCGACCTGGATGTCACCGCCGCGTCCGGCACGACGTCCCACGTCCTGGCACCCGGCAGCGTGATCCACATCGAGGGCGGCGATCCCCACGAATTGCGGGCGCGCACCGACGCGGTCGTCCAGGTGGTCCTGCACCGCAACGTCCGAACAGATCCCCCCGCGAGCTGACCCGGGCCCACACCATCGCCCTGACCGGCCCGCACCGCTGACGAAACAGGCGGCGGGGCGAGCGAGCGGGTGACACGGCGTAGTCACCCGGCCCGCGTGCCCAGCCGAAGTCGTTGAACCTCACGGTCTCCACGCGGTCGCGAGCGGCCGGCGCGGACGGCTCCCAGAACGCGTTCGGCCGGGTTGGCGGGACGACGACCGTCGAACAGGGCTGGAGCGGTCGGCGGGACGGCATTTCCCCTAGGCTGGCCGCATGGTCGATGGCGGGGAGCGCAGGGCGCTGGGGTCGGCGCCGTGGGGGTCGCGATTGCTCGGGCCCGCGAACGAAGGGGCGCTGTCGCGGCGGGTGCGTGTACAGACGCTGCTCACCGTGCCGCTCATTCTGGGAAATCTGGTCGGGATCGCGGTGGCCATCGCGCTGATCGGGGCGGTGCTGCCCGGTCCGTCGGTGTTCACGCGGGATCTGATCCTGCTGAACTTCCTGGCCACGCCGCTGTACGCCGCGCTCGCGCTGGTGGTGGGCATGACGTGGGGCACGGTGTGGGGTGTGCGGACACTGCGGTGGGCCACCGACGACGACTACGTGCCCGACGAGAAGGAACGCCGGGCCGCCGCGCGGGTGCCGCGCCGGCTGGCGTTCCAGCAGGCCGCGCTGTGGCTCGGGGGCATGGCGGTGCTGACCCCGCTGTACGGGTTCATGGACCCGGTCTTCGTCCCGAAGTTCCTGCTCGGTATCGGGTTCAGCGCGATCGTGGTGTGCGCCAACAGCTATCTGGTCGCCGAGTTCGCGCTGCGCGCGGTGACCGCTCGGGTCTTGGACGCGACCCCGTCCCGGCAGGCCCGCGGCGTGGGCGTGTTCGGTCGTTCGGCCCTGGTCTGGGTGCTGGGCTCGGGTATCCCGGTCGCGCTGCTCATGGTGGTGGCGCTGCTCGCGCTGTGCGGCATGGACATCAGCACCGCGCGGCTCGCGGTCTGCGTGCTGTCGCTCGGCGGGGCGACCCTGGTGTTCGGCGGCCTGCTCATGGCCCAGACCCTCGCGGCCACCGTCGCCCCGATCCGCGGCGTGCGCAACGCGCTGCGCCGGGTCGAGAACGGCGATCTCGACGCCGCCGTCACCGTGTACGACGGCACCGAATTGGGAGAACTGCAAAGCGGTTTCAACCGCATGGTGCAGGGTCTGCGCGAACGGGAGCAGATCCGCGACCTGTTCGGCCGCCACGTCGGTCACGATGTCGCGGCCGCGGCCCTCGAACGCAATCAGGAGCTCGGCGGCGAGGAGTGCTACGCCGCCGCGATCTTCATCGACATCATCGGCTCCACCACCATGGCCGCCTCGCGCCCGGCCCCCGAGATCGTCACCATCCTCAACGAGTTCTTCGCCATCGTGGTCGACGAGGTCGAGCTGGCGGGCGGCCTGGTGAACAAGTTCGAGGGCGACGCGGCCCTGGCGGTCTTCGGCACCCCCGCGCCGCTGACCGACCCCGCCGCCGCGGCCCTGTCCGCGGCCCGCGCCATCCGTGCCCGATTGACCGGCGCCGCCCGCGAATTCGACGCCGCCATCGGTGTCGCCGCCGGGCGGGTGGTCGCCGGGAACGTGGGCGCGCACCGCCGCTACGAGTTCACCGTGATCGGCGACGCGGTCAACGAGGCCGCGCGCCTGTGCGAGCTCGCCAAGTCCTACGACGCGCGCGTGCTGGCCTCGGAGAACACCGTCGCCGCGGCCGACGCGGCCGAGCAGAAGCACTGGAATCTCGGCGAATCGGTCACCCTGCGGGGCCGGTTGCAACCGACGCGGCTGGCCAGCCCGCGCCCGTGAGGCCCCGGCCTCCTTCAGGAATCGGCGCGTTGCAGATCCGCCGCGTCGTGCCGCGGGTGCCGCGAGCGCGTCAGCAGCCAGCCGACGGCCGCGGCCATCGGCGTCATGAGAATGGCGTACACCGCCGCCGGCACGGCGATCTGGGTGCTGTCCAGCACGCTGATGGCGATGGTGATGGAGATGGCGCTGTTGTGGATGCCGATCTCCATCGAACAGGCGATGGCCTGGCGCCGCCCGATTCCGAGCCGGCGCGGCACGAAATAACCGGTGGTCAGGCTGAGCAGGCAGAACAGCGCGGTGATGGCGCCGACCTGGCGCAGATAGCCCGCCGCGTCGGACCGCTCGGCGCTCACGCCCACCACCACGACCAGCGCCAGCAGCACCACCGAGGCGATCCGCACGGGCTTGTCCATGCGCTCGGCGAACCCCGGGGCCGCCCGCCGCAGAATCATGCCGAACACCACCGGTACCAGCACGACCGCGAAGACCTGCACCACCTTGCCCAGCTGCAGCCCGATCGCACCGGTGTCGTCGACCGGCTCGAAATAGTCGATGGCGAAGTTCACCAGCACCGGGATGGTGACCACCGAGATCACCGAATTGACCGCCGTCAGTGAGACATTGAGCGCCACGTCACCGCGGAACAGATGGCTGAACAGATTCGCCGACGCCCCGCCTGGCGAGGCCGCCAGCAGCATCATGCCCACCGCGAGCAACGGCGGCAGATCGAACGCCAGAATCAACCCGAACGCGAGCGCCGGCAGCACCAGCACCTGGCAGATCAGCGCGATCGCGACCACCTTCGGATGCCGCGCGACACGCGCGAAATCGTCGATGGTCAGCGACAATCCCAGCCCGAACATGATCACGGCCAGCGCGATCGGCAAGGCCACCGATACCGCTCCGGTATTCACCTGATTCCCCCACCTTCCGCCGTCGAGCCTCCAGGGTAGCGACCGCACCGCGGGTCCCCGGAGCAATACGGCGTTCCGGGCGGCCCGGTTCGAGCCGCCCGGGGTCGTCGCCGGTTCAGCTGTGCACGGCGCGCGCCGCACCGAACCGGTACGCGGTGGTGCCGAGTCCGGACGGCCGGGTGAATCCCGGGGTCACCGGGGCGGCGGGCATCGGTGGTGCGGGACGGTACCGCGCGATCAACTGCTCCTCGCCGTAGCGCCGGCATTCCAGGTGCCAGTGCAGGATTCCCGCCAGCCAGTCCTGCAGTTCCCGGGCGCGCCGATCGAGCACCCGGCGCACGTCGGGTTCGAGCTCGTATTCCTCGTAGAGCGTGGGCAACTCCACGCTCACCACCCGCTCGAACTGCTCCATGCGCGCGGTCATCAGGTCGTTGACCACGGCGACGGCCCGATCCCGGTCGCAGCCCAGGAAATTGCGGATGACCCGGACGCCGTTGTGGAAGTCGCCCTCGAACTCGGTTTCCTTCTGATACGAGAACAGATCGTTGAGCAGCACGGCGTAGTCGGCCGCGGTGTTCTCCAGATTCGACAGCGTCTGGGTCCGGTAGATCTGCGGCGGAACGAGATTGCCGTGCGAGAGCCGGGACAGTGATTTGGTCAGGTCCGAACCGAAGGTGTCCCTGCGCATCTCGACGTAGTCGATGGGGTCGGGGATGCGGTGCAGCGTGTGATTGAGCACCTCCCACTCGCAGGCGGTCAGGAAACTCTGGATGGCCGTGCGGAATTCCCGCTTCTGCGCGCCGTCCATGGGCGCGGTGGTGCGTGACCACAGATCGGCCAGCCCGGCCTCGAGCGGATTGGCGGGTAGCTCGGCGGCCACCCCCTCGACCGGCATGAACTCGGCCAGCCGCACCCCCTGCGCCTTGGCCGCGACCACGTTCTTGGCGGGGAAGAAGACGGCCGGGTAGTAGTCGTCGAGATAGGTGCCCCAGGTGAGCCACTGACTCGACAGGTCGAGTTCGTCGCCGGTCGCGTCCGGGTCCAATCCGGCCGCGCAGAGCGGGAAGTCGAAATCGCGCAGATCGCGCTCGGACCAGATGTTCACCTCGATCCCGGGCGCGGGTTCGAGCATGCCCATCGCGCGCGCCCACTCCACGGTGCGCTCGCGCGCGCGGTCCACCAGCGGGTTGAGCCGCAAAGTGAAGGGCATGTAGATCTCCGGCAGCGGCGTCGGGCCGACCGGCTCCGGGGCGTGGGCGAAGCTGCGCACGCGGGGGCCGAGCCCCAGGGCGCCCGGGGTGAGGCGGAGCGCCGACATCCCGAGCCCGTTCGGCGCGAGCCCGGTGGCCAGGGCGGCGGTCGCGCTCTTGCGGTTGCCCGATTTGTTCATGTACCGGCTCGAGCGCAGATGCCATTCGTGCCCGCCGGCCTGCCAGTCCTGCAGCCCCTTGGCGTACGCGGCGACCGCCAGCTGCGCCCGGGGCGTGGCCCCGTATTCGGCGAACAGCAGCGGCAATTCGGTGAGCGCGGTGTATTCGAACTGCTGTACCCGCGAGGTCAGCAGGTCGTTGACGATCTCCGCGGCGGCCTGGGTCTCGCAGCCCAGGAAGCGTTCCACGACCAGGATGCCGTTGGCGTTCTCGCCCTCGGACCGCACCTCGCGCTCGTAGGAGAAGATGTCGTTGCGCAGGTGCACGCCGTCGGCGAAGGTGTCGCACAGCACGCGCAGCGGCCGGGTCGCGGCCAACTCGGCCGGAACCTCCGCCGCCACCGCGTGTTCCACCAGGTTCGCCGACCAGGGCGCCCCGCCGACCTTGCGCCGCATCTCGATGTACTCGATGGGGTTGGCGATGCGGCCCTCGGTGATGTTGGCCAGCTCCCACCGGGATTCCTCGAGCAGCGCCTGCGTGGTGGTGGCGAAGCGCCGCCGCCAGTCCAGGGACATGCTCGGCACGGTGCGCGGCCACAGATCGGCCAGGCCGCGCTCCACCGGGTTGGTGGGTTCGGGCATCTCGACGCTGTCCAGCGGCATGAAGGCGCGCAGGCGTTCGAGGTAGTCCCGGGCCCCGCGGGTGTCGCCGGTCTTCTTGAACAGCTCGAGGAAGTGATCGTCGAAGTAGAAGACCCACACGTACCAGTCGGTGATCAGGTCCAGTTCCGGGCCGTCACAGTCGGGGTGGGTGTAGGCGCACAGCAAACCGTAGTCGTGCCGTTCCAGGTCGGTCTCGTCCCAGATGTGATGGCCCCCCTGCGGTTCGAAGAAGCCCATCCGCGCGGCCCACCCCCGGGTGTGCGCGCGGGCCTGTTCGAGATGGGGATTGATCCTGGCCGGATACGGCATGTAGAAGTCGGGAAGTTCGAACGGCTGCACAGCAACCCCCTGGCCCTGTATCACAACGCTGACGGTGCATTCTCGAGCAAAGCAAAACCGCTGGACCACCGACCAGCGGAACCTTCTGTGCGGCATGGTGTTTCTGCCCTCCACTACGGTACGACCGCCGCAGCGAACTTTCAGGAAAATGATCGACCTTGCTCCCGGCGCACTCCGGTGTGGCATCGCGCCGGCGCGCGCGGCACCGGCCAGACTGGGTGCCGCCGAGCGCATCGCGCGTTCGGGCAGCCGACTGCCCGGACTTCGCTTAGCGTGATCGGCATTGCCGCCGAGAGGGGTCGTGATGCGAACCGGGATGCTGAGTGTTGCCGAACTGAAGCAGCGAATCGAGGCGGGGACGCTGGACACCGTGTTGGTCGCCATGACCGACATGCAGGGTCGCCTCCAGGGAAAGCGTTGCTCGGCAAGGTATTTCGTCGACGAGGTGCTCGACCACGCCACCGAGGCGTGCAACTACCTGCTGGCGGTGGACGTCGAGATGGCCACCGTGGACGGGTACGCCATGTCCTCCTGGGACACCGGCTACGGCGATTTCGTGCTGCGCCCCGACCTCGCCACCCTGCGGCTGGTGCCGTGGCTGCCCGGCACCGCGCTGGTGCTGTGCGACGTGGAACAGGTCGAGCCCGCCCGCACCCCGGTCACCGCGTCCCCGCGCCAGGTGCTGCGCGCCCAGCTGGACCGCCTGGCCGCCCACGGCCTGCGCGCCTACGTCGGCACCGAACTCGAGTTCCTGGTCTTCGACGACAGTTACGAGGCGGCCTTTCGCGGCGGCTACCGCGATCTCACCCCGGCCAACCAGTACAACGTGGACTACTCGATGCTGGGCACCACCCGCATCGAGCCGCTGCTGCGCCGCATCCGCACCGAGATGGACGGCGCGGGCATGTACACCGAATCGGCCAAGGGCGAATGCAATCCCGGCCAGCACGAGATCGCGTTCCGCTACGACGAGGCGCTGATCACCTGCGACAACCACACCATCTACAAGACCGGCGCGAAGGAGATCGCCGCCCAGGAGGGGCGCAGCCTCACCTTCATGGCCAAATACAATGAACGCGAAGGCAATTCGTGCCACATCCACCTGAGCCTGCGCACCGAGTCGGGTGATCCGGTCTTCCCGGGCGACGGCGCGATCGGCGAGTCGGCGATCCTGCGGCACTTCCTGGCCGGTCAGCTCGAATGCCTGCGCGAGTTCACCTACCTGCTGGCGCCGAACATCAACTCCTACAAGCGCTTCCAGGCCGGCAGTTTCGCACCGACGGCCATCGCCTGGGGCCGGGACAATCGCACCTGCGCGCTGCGCGTGGTGGGTCACGGCCCGTCGCTGCGCTTCGAGAACCGGGTGCCCGGCGGGGACGTGAACCCCTACCTCGCGGTCGCCGCGACCATCGCCGCGGGCCTGCACGGCATCGAGAACGCCCTGCCCCTGGAACCGGAGTTCCGGGGCAACGCCTACCGCTCGGACCGCCCCCGCGTGCCGAGCACCCTGCGCGAGGCCGCCCTGCTGTTCGGCGAGAGCAAGGCCGCGCAGACCGCCTTCGGCGCGGACGTCGTCGGCCACTACCGCAACGCCGCGCAGGTGGAACTCGACGCCTTCGACGCGGCCGTGACCGACTGGGAGCGTGTGCGTGGCTTCGAACGGCTCTGACCCCGGCAGCGCACCGGTGACCGCGGAAACCGCAGCGGCGGTGCGCGATCCGCGAGCGCCTGCCTTCCGGCCCGTGATCGGCCTGACCATGTACTCCGAGCGCGCTCGCTACGGGGTCTGGGATCAGGAATGCGCGCTGCTGCCGCGGGATTACGTCGATCTGGTCGAACACGCCGGCGGCACCGCCGTGCTGCTGCCGCCCGTGGGGACCGCGCGGCGCGAACTGGTGCGCCGCCTCGACGGCATCGTCCTGACCGGCGGGGCCGATCTCGAGCCGTCCCGCTACGGCGCGGCCCCCGATCCCGCGACCCGCGGCACCCGGCCCGAACGCGACGAATCGGAGTTCTCGCTGTTCGAACTGGCCCGGGCCGAGGGCATTCCGGTGCTGGCCGTGTGCCGCGGGCTGCAACTGGTGAACGCGGCGCTGGGCGGCACCCTGGTCCAGCATCTGCCGGATGTGCTGGGGCACACCGATCACGCCCGCACCCCCGGGGTCTTCGGCGCCACCCGCGTCACGACCGTCGCGGGCAGTCTGGTGGCCGCGATCATCGGTCCCGAGGTCAAGGCGAACTGCCACCACCATCAGGCCATCGAACGACTCGCCGAACCGCTGCGCGCCACCGCACACGCCGCCGACGGCACCATCGAAGCGATCGAATCGCGTGGCGAATCCTTCCTGATCGGTGTGCAATGGCACCCGGAGGCGGATCTGACCGATCATCGGCTCATGCGGGCATTGGTAGCGGCGGCAACGACATACGGACAGGAGCGCGATCGGTGACGACATCCCAGGTGATCAACCCCGCGACCGAGGAGGTCATCGCGACCGTCGAGGCGGCCGACATCGCCGCGACCGACGCCGCGATCGAGCGCGCGCACCGCGCCGCGCCGGGCTGGCGGGACGTCGCGCCCGGCGATCGCGCGCGGCTGCTGCGCCGCTTCGCCGACGCTGTCGACGCCGATCTCGAGAACCTGGCCGGGCTCGAGGTCCGCAACTCCGGGCACACCCTCGGCAACGCGCGCTGGGAGGCGGGAAACGCCCGCGACGTGCTGCACTACAGCGCCGGGCTCCCGGAACGCCTGCTGGGCAGCCAGATTCCGGTCGCGGGCGGGATCGACGTCACCTTCTGCGAACCACTGGGCGTGGTCGGCATCATCGTGCCCTGGAACTTCCCCATGCCCATCGCCGCCTGGGGTTTCGGTCCCGCGTTGGCCGCCGGCAACACCGTCGTCCTCAAACCCGCCGAGCTGACCCCGCTCACGGCGCTGCGTTTGGCGGAGCTGGCTGTTCAGGCGGGGTTGCCGGAGAACGTCTTCCAGGTGATCGCGGGCAAGGGTTCGGTGGTCGGGCAGCGGTTCGTCACCCACCCCGCCGTCCGCAAGGTGGTCTTCACCGGTTCCACCGAGGTCGGCAAGCAGATCATGACCGGCTGCGCCGAGCAGGTGAAGCGGGTGACCCTCGAGCTCGGGGGCAAGAGCGCCAACATCGTGTTCGCCGACGCGGATCTGGAGAAGGCCGCGGCCACCGCGCCCTACGCGGTGTTCGACAACGCCGGGCAGGACTGCTGCGCGCGGTCGCGAATCCTGGTGCAGCGCGGTGTGTTCGATCGCTTCCTCGAACTGCTCGAACCCGCGGTGCGCGGGGTGCGGGTCGGCGATCCGGCGCTCGAGTCCACCGAGATGGGACCGCTCATCTCCGCCGCGCACCGCGAGCGGGTGGCGAGCTTCCTCGAACCCTCGACCAAGGTGGCCTTCACCGGCGACCGCCCGGACGGGCCCGGGTTCTGGTTCGCACCCACCGTCGTACTCCCGCAGGGCCCGGCCGATCGGGTCCTGACCGAGGAGGTGTTCGGACCTGTCGTCGCGGTGCTGCCCTTCGAGGACGAGGCCGACGCCATCCGCATCGCCAACGACACCGAATACGGCCTGTCCGGCTCGATCTGGACCTCCGACGTGGGCCGGGCGCTGCGGGTGAGCCGGGCCGTGGAGGCGGGGAACCTGTCGGTGAACTCGCATTCCTCGGTGCGTTACTGGACGCCGTTCGGCGGTTTCAAACAGTCCGGCCTCGGCCGCGAACTGGGCCCGGACGCCGCGCGCGCGTTCACCGAGACCAAGAACGTCTTCATCGCCACCGACTGACCAACCCACCGAGCACCAGAGGAGATATGTTGCAGCGCTTACAGGATCGAGTAGCGGTCGTCACCGGCGGCGGCAGTGGGATCGGTCTGGCCACGGTCCGGCGTTTCGCCGCCGAGGGCGCCCGGGTCGTCGTCGCCGATATCGACGCCACCTCGGGACAGGCCGCCGCCGCGGAGGTCGACGGGCTGTACGTGAAGGTCGACGTCACCGACGAGACCCAGGTGCGGGCCCTGTTCCAGCAGGCCGCGGACACCTACGGCGGGGTCGACATCGCCTTCAACAACGCGGGCATCTCCCCGCCGGACGACGACTCCATTCTCACCACCGGGCTCGAGGCGTGGCGCCGGGTGCAGGAGGTCAACCTGACCTCGGTGTACCTGTGCAGCAAGTACGCCATCGAGCACATGCTCGTGCGCGGTAAGGGCTCGATCATCAACACCGCGTCGTTCGTGGCGGTCATGGGCGCGGCGACCTCGCAGATCTCCTACACCGCGTCCAAGGGCGGCGTGCTGGCCATGAGCCGCGAACTCGGCGTGCAGTTCGCGCGCCAGGGCATTCGCGTCAACGCGCTGTGCCCCGGCCCGGTGAACACCCCGCTGCTGCAGGAGCTGTTCGCGAAGGATCCCGAGCGCGCGGCACGGCGTCTGGTGCACATTCCGGTGGGCCGGTTCGCCGAACCCGAGGAGATCGCCGCCGCGGTCGCGTTCCTGGCCAGCGACGACTCGTCCTTCATGACGGCCTCGCAGTTCCTGGTGGACGGCGGGATCTCCGGGGCGTACGTGACGCCGCTGTAGGCGTGGCGGCCCGGTGATAGGACCCCGCACGCCGCGCCCCGGAACGGCCGGGGTCCTACGATCGTGATCATGAAGGTCCTCGGCGCCTGCCCGCTCGACTGCCCGGACGCCTGCTCCTGGGTGGTCACCGTGCGCGACGGAGCCGCGGTGGAACTGCGCGGCAACAAGGAACATCCGGTCACCCGGGGCGCGCTGTGCGTGAAGGTGAATCGCTACCTCGAACAGGTGCATTCACCCGAACGCCTGCGCTATCCACTGCGCCGGGTCGGCGCCAAGGGCGAGGGTCGATTCGAACGGATCAGCTGGGACGAGGCGCTCGGCGAGATCGCCGAGCGCCTCACCGGCATCATCGCCGAACACGGCGGCGAGGCCATCTGGCCGTTCCACGGCACCGGCAGTCTGGGATATCTGCAGGGCCTCGAGGGCTACGCCGGGCGGCGCCTGTTCAACGTGCTCGGCGCGAGCCTGCACAAGGCGACCATCTGCTCGATCGCCGGCACCACCGGGTTGAAATACACGCTCGGCGGGTCCGGCGGCATGGATCCCGAGGACCTGGCCCACTCCGGGCTGATCCTGCTGTGGGGCACGAACCCGCTCACCTCCGGGCATCACGTGTGGAAGTTCATCCAGGACAGCGGCGCGTACACCGTCGCGATCGATCCGATCCGCTCCAAGACCGCCGAACGCTGCGACGAGCACCTGGCCCCGCTGCCGGGCACCGACGCCGCGCTGGCGCTGGGGCTGCTGAACGTGATCGTCGGACTCGGCGCGCAGGATCAGGAGTACATCGACACCCACACCGTCGGCTGGCCCGAATTCCGGGACCGCATAGCCGAATTCACGCCCGAGCGGGTCGCCGGGATCACCGGTCTGCCGGTCGCTTCGATTGTGGCGCTGGGCGAGCGGATCGCCCGCACCCGCCCCACCGCCATTCGCGCCTCGCAGGGTATGCAGCGGCACGCGGGCGGCGGCATGGCCCTGCGGGTGCTGGCCTGCCTGCCCGGGGTCACCGGCGACTGGTCCATTCCCGGTGGCGGACTGCACTATTCGACCAGCGGGCACTTCCAGCTGGACGAGCCGGCGCTGCTGCGCATGGACCTGCTGCCGCATCCGGTGCGCACGCTGTCAATGACCCGGCTCGGCGAAGCGCTCACCGAGGTCGATGATCCACCGGTCAAGGCGCTGTTCGTCATCGCCGCCAACCCGGTCGGCTCGAACCCGGATCAGAACCGGGTGCGCGCGGGGCTGGCCCGCGAGGATCTGTTCACCGTCGTGCTCGAACACTTCCGCACCGACACCGCCGACTACGCCGACATCATCCTGCCCGCCACCATGCAGCCCGAGCACCTCGACGTCCTGGCCGGCTACGGGCACCTCTATCTGGTGTGGAACGATCCGGCCGTCGCGCCGCCGGGCGAATGCCTGTCCACCACGGAGACTTTCCGCCGGCTCGCGCACCGGATGGGGCTGACCGAACCCGCCCTGTACGACTCGGACGAGGCGCTGGCCGAACAGCTGCTGGCGGGCCACGACACCGCGCGCCTGCGCGCCGACGGCTTCCTCAAGATCACCCCGAAGCCGGTGCCCGCCGACAAGCTCCAGTTCCTGTCCGCCCGCGCCATGGCCGCCGGACACGATCCGCTGCCCGGCTACACCCCGCCCGCCGATCCCGGCGACGGCCTGGTGCTGATCTCGGCGGCCTCGCACTACTTCCTGAACTCCACGTTCGGCGCGAACCCGGAATTGCGCCGCCGCGCCGGGGAGTCGCGCGTCACCCTGCATCCCGACGACGCCGCCGCGCGCGGAATCACCGACGGGGCACCGATTCTCGTCGCCAACGACCGGGGCTCGTTCGAGGCCGTCGCCGAAGTCTCCGACCGGGTCCGGACCGGCGTCGCCGCCACGACCAAGGGCCGCTGGGCCAAACTCAGCGGCGGCTCGACCGTCAATGCCACCATCGCCGAACGGGATTCGGACTACGAGGGCGGCGCGGTCTTCCACGACAATCGCGTACGGATCACCCCGCTGCCCGCCGTCCATGTACTCACCACCGATAGCGCGGCATCCCCGGTGTCGTAAGCCGCACGCAACAGCAACACGCGAGTCTGCCGGGTGCACATCACACCGCTGATATCACCGCGTCGAGGGCGCGCTGAGCCACGCTCGGGCCGCCGACGCCGATCGCGTCACGACCCAGCCCGCGCCCTCACTTCTCCACGACGGCCTTGATCCGGTTCAGGGTCTCGCGCATGCCGTCCAGGTTCGTCTTGCCGCGCGTCCAGCCGGCCGCCAGCCAGTACAGCTTCACCGGCAGCGTCTCCTGATGCAGGTGGAACGACTCGGTCACGTCCGTGCCGCCCTCGACCGGCGTGAACTCGTAGCGCCAGGTATTGATGCCCATTCCGCCCGGCCCGAGCACGGTGAACGCGAACTCGCGGCCCGGCTCGCTCGCGATGATCCGGCACACGGTCCAGTACTTCAGCCCCCACCCGTTCCGGTTGACCCGGCCCCGGAACTTCACTCCGACAGCGGGACTCGTTGCGCCGCCCAGCCATTCGGCCGCGATGGTCTCCGGGCTGAACTTGCCGGTGTTGGTGATGTCGCTGACCAGCCCCCAGATCTCCTCGGCGGGCGCGGCCATTCGCACTGTCACACTGTTCTGCATAGCCCGCACGCTAGCAGCCGTCGGCGTGTCGCGGCCGCAACGCCGTCGTCGGTAGCGTGGGCGCGGTGAACACCGGCTCGCGAATTCGCACCGCACTGCTGTCCGCCGGGGCGGCGACGTTCCTCGGCGCGCTGACGATCCTGATCGTCACCGGCAACACCGAGGTGCGCTTCTCGGCGGACGACACCGACACCTGGTCGATCTGGCTGCTGGGCCTGCCCGCGGCCGCCGGGCTGGCCCTGGCCCGGCTGATCCCGCCGCGCACCCCCGCGCCGGACCCGTTCGCGGACCTCGACACCCGTGTCCGCGTCCGGCAGACCTGGTCACTGGCGGCGCTGGCCGTGGCCTTCGCGGTGGGCCTGCACCTGGCCGGCGGCGACGATCTCTGGTTCCTCGGGTTGAAAGCCGTACTGCTGCTGATACTTCCACTGGCCCTGCGCCTGGTGACCTGGCGCGAGTGGACGCGCACGGACCTGTCCGGGCGCTGGCTCCGCCCGCTGCCCGCGGTCGCGGCGTTCGTACTGATCACCTACGCGCTGGACCCCGCCGCGCCGGACTCGCTACCGGATCCGGTCACCATCGCGGCGGTCTTCGTGATCAACGCGGTGCTGGAGGAGGTCTTCTACCGCTTCTGGCTGCAGTCCAGGCTCGAATCGCTGTACGGGCGGTGGGCAGCGATTCTTGCGACCAGCGTGGTGTTCGCGGCCTGGCACGCGGCCATCCTGGGCGGCGACGGACCGGTGCTCGATCTCGCCGCGGCCGTCGCGGTCATCGGCGTGAAGAGCCTGTTCCTGGGCTATCTCTGGTCCCGCCATCGCAATCCGTGGCTCGTCATCGCCGTGCACGGTTTCGTCAACGCGCCCCTCGCGATGTGGATCGCCCTGTTCTGAACGGCCGCGACGGCACTCCCGCAGGCCGCGCACGTACTCGAGACACCGAGCAGTTAGTGAGGCTACCCTTAGTTCATTCCTCGACAGAAAGGTGCCCGAATGCGGGTGGTCACGTTCGGTTTTCAGACCTGGGGGCGCAGAACCCTGCAGGCCCTGCTGGATTCGCGGCACGAGGTGGTGCTCTCGGTCACCCATCCGGCGAGCGCGTCCTCGTACAAGGCGATCTGGAACGACTCGGTCGAGGAGCTGGCGCGTGCGCACGGGATTCCCGTCCACCTGACCGAGCGCGCCGACACCGAGACCATCGACCTGGTCAAGCGCGCCGAACCCGATGTGATCGTGGTGAACAGCTGGTACACCTGGATGCCCGCCGAGCTGTACGCCATGCCCCCGCACGGCACGCTGAACCTGCACGACTCGCTGCTGCCGAAGTTCACCGGTTTCTCCCCCGTGCTCTGGGCGCTCATCAGCGGCGCCACCGAGACCGGGCTCACCGTGCACCGGATGGACGAAAACCTCGACACCGGCGACATTCTCATCCAGAAGACCCTGCCCATCGGCCCCACCGCGACCGGCACCGAACTCGTGCTGGCGGGCATGGATCTGATTCCGGCGGCCGTGCACGAGGCCCTGGACGCGCTCGAGCAGGGCACCGCGGTCTGGCGCCCGCAGAACATGGCCGAGCGCACCTACTTCCACAAGCGCGCGGACATCGACAGCCGCGTCGACTGGTCGTGGGACGCAACCGATCTCGAACGCTTCGTCCGCGCCCTCTCGGCCCCCTACCCCCGCGCCTACAGCTTTTACCGCGGCGAGCGCGTGGAGATCCTGTCCGCCCGAGTCTCGGACTACCCGGTCGGCGGGACACCCGGCCGCGTGGTCGTGCTCGACGGCCAGGCCTCGGTGGTGAGCGGCCCCGCCGCCTTCCGCGGCGCCAATCACGCCCTGAACATCACCGCGGTACGCACCGCGGACGGCGCCGAGCCCCCGGTAGCCGAGTTCTTCGCGCGCGGAGGCTATCTCACCGATCAGCCCTGACCGCTCGCCGACCAAGCCCCGTCCGCGACCGGGACGGGGCTCGATCGCGGACGGGGATCCGCGTCGGACGCAGCGTGATCCGCTACTGACCGGACTTGGCGGTGGCCTTCCGGTGGTCGGCGACCGCCTTGCCGACCACACCGTCGAGGTTGGTTCCGGCCGGCCAGCCCACGTAGTGGCACAGGAACAGTGCGATCTCGCGCAGTTGTTCCGGGGTCAGCTCCTCGTTGCGCAGGGCCGCGCCGACCTGGATGGAGGCCACGTCGAACAAGCCCTGCGCGGTGAGCGCGCCCAGCAGCAGCAGGCGGCGGTCGCGCACCGACAGCTCGGGCCGGGACCAGATGTCGGCGAAGAGATGGTCGGCGGTGACGGCGAAGTGTTCGCCGGGGCCGTCCTGGAACTCCCAGCCGTAGACCTCGGACATCTTCGCCAGTCCACGCTCGCGGCGCGACTGCCCGTTCGCCGACTCCTGGCCGTTCACCGATTCCTGATCACTCATCACTGTTCCTTGTCGCTGGTCGAATTGTCCGCGGGCACACCGAGTCCGGGTCCCAGTCGTTCCACGGCGAGCTCCCCGAGCGGCAGCTCGACCCGCAGGCGCGCACCCAGTTCGAGGGCGAGCGCCAGGTCTTTCTCCCCCAGATTCCGCACGTGCCGCAGAATCGGCAGCCAGAAATCGCCCTCGGCGATCTCGCCGGTGTGATCGCGGAGCATGATCGCGCCCGGTCCGCCGGTCACCGCGTCCGAATGCCGCACCACCTTGCCCAGCACGGTGATGTCGAGCCCCGCGACCTCGGCCAGACGCTGCGCCTCGGTCGCGGCGGTGAAGGCAATGAAGTGGATCAGGTTGCGCGCCAGTTTCATTCGCGTGCCCGCTCCGGCCGGTCCGGCGTGCACCACCAGGTCGGCGAAGCAGGCGAAGGGCGCGCGCACCCGCGCGAAGGCGGCGTCGGTACCGCCGACCATGACCGCGAGCCGGCCGTTCTTGGCGCCGCCCGCGCCGCCGCTGACCGGCGCGTCGACGAACTCCACCCCGAATTCGGCACAGCGCGCGGCGAGTTCCTCGGCCAGCTGATCGCCGATGGTCGAGTGCACGGCCACCACCAGTCCCGGTGCCGCCGTGCGCAGCACGCCGTCCGGACCGTCGACCACCGCCCGCACCTGATCGTCACTGACGACCGCGACGCAGATCAGCTCGCAGGTCTTGGCCAGTTCGGCGCCGCTGGCCGCGAACTGTGCACCGCGCTCGGTGAACGGTGTCACGACGTCGGCGCGCATATCGCACACCGTCAGGCCGCCGGCCCAGTCCAGCAGGCGCTCGGCCATGGGCGCGCCCATGTTGCCGAGTCCGAGGAAGCCGACTCGCGGTGCGGACCCCTCCGGGGCCACCGTGTTCTCCGGTGTCGTCATCAGCGAAAGACCTGCCCGCCATCGACATTGAAGATCTGCCCGGTCACCCACGACGCGTCGTCCGAGAGCAGGTACAGGCACGCACCGACGAGATCCTCCGGGGTGCCCATGCGCTTGAGCGGCAGCCGCTTGACCATGTCCTCCACGATCACGTCCGGGGTCACGTTCTTGGTCGCGTCGGTGTTGATCGGACCGGGAGCGATGGCGTTCACCCGAATGTTCGCCCCGCCCAATTCGGTCGCCAACTGCTGGGTCAGACCGTTGACCCCCACCTTGGCCAGGCCGTAGAAGCTCGAGTACGTCCACGCGGCGGTGGAGGACTGGTTCACGATCGACCCGCCACCGGCCTTGCGCATGTGCTTCCACACCGCCCGCGTCATGATCAGCGCGCCGTCCATGTTCACGCTCATGAACTTCTTGTAGTAGTCCCAGTCGACGCTGAGCAGCAGATTCAGCTTCATGTCGCCGTAGATCGCGGCGTTGTTCACCAGGTGGTCGATGGCGCCGAACTCGCGCAGGGTGAGATCGGCCAGCGCGGTGGCCGATTCGGCGTCGGCCACGTCGACCTCGCCGAAGATCGCCGTCCCGCCCGCGGCGGCGATGGATTCCACGACCTCCTTGCCGCGTTCGGCGTTGAGATCGGCGACGACGACCTTCGCGCCCTCGGCGGCCAGCGCCCGGGCATAGGCGGCGCCGATGCCCTGGGCGGCGCCGGTGACGATGGCGGACTTTCCGGTAAAGCGTGACAAGTTCAGCTCCTGCGTGCGTGAAACATGATGTGACGGTGCGGTTTTCCCGGACGACGTGCGTCAGGCCATGCTGGCGACGAGTTTGGTTTCCAGGTACTCCTCGAACCCGGCGACGCCCATTTCCCGGCCGATGCCGGACTGCTTGTAGCCGCCGAACGGCGCGTCGGCGGCGTACCAGACCCCGCCGTTGACGCTCAGCGTTCCGGTGCGCACGCCCGCGGTGACCCGGGCGATCCGCTCGGGATCGGTGCCCCAGACCGCGCCCGACAATCCGTATGGCGAGTCGTTCGCGATCCGGATCGCGTCCTCGTCCCCGTCGTAGGGGATCACCACCAGGACGGGACCGAAGATCTCCTCGCGCGCGACCGTCGCGGCGTTGTCGACGTCGCCGATGAGCGTGGGCTCGATGAAGTAGCCGCGGTCCCGCGCGGCGGGCCGGCGCCCGCCGACCACTATGCGCCCGCCCTCGGACCGCGCGATATCGAGGTAGCGCTCCACCCGGGCCCGCTGCCGCTCGGAAATCAAAGGCCCGCAAATGGTTCCGGGTGCGGCCGGGTCCCCGGGGACGATGCGGCCCAGCGCCGCGGCGGCCGCGTCGACCGCCTCGGCGTAGGACGCGCGCGGCACCAGCAGGCGCGTGGTGAGCGCGCACCCCTGCCCGGCGTGCACCGCGACCGAGAATCCGGCCATGCCCGCGGCCGCGCCGATGTCGGCGTCGTCGAGCACGATGAACGCGGATTTGCCGCCGAGCTCGAGAAAGGTCTTCTTCAGCGTGGCAGCGGCATTGATCATGACCGTGCGCCCGGTCTGCGTGGACCCGGTGAAGGTGACCATGTCCACGCGCGGATCCCCGGACAGTTGCGCGCCCAGCTCGTGATCGGACGAGGTGACGATATTGACCACGCCCGGCGGGAAGTCGGTGTGCTCGGCGATGATGGCCCCGACCGCCGCCGCGCACAGCGGGGTGTCGGGAGCGGGCTTGAGCACCACGGTGTTTCCGGCCGCGAGGGCCGGTCCGAGCTTCGCGAAATTGATCTGGTGCGGGAAGTTCCACGGCGTGATCGCCCCGACCACGCCCACCGCCTCCCGCTGCAGCACGCGCCGGCTGCGAATACCCATGGGCGCGGCGACACCGAGATCGGTTTCCCACTCGTAACTTTCGGCGAGCTGCTCGGAGAACTCCAGATCCGCGACCGGCCCCTCGAGGTGCGGGCCGCGGGTGAGCATGACCGGCGCTCCCGCCTCGGCGACGGTCAGCGCGCGCAGGTCCTCGACATCGGCCTGCAGCGCGGTGCGCAGCTGGCGCAGGCAGTGCGCCCGGAAGGCGTGATCACGCGACCAGTCGGTGCTGTCGAACGCCGACCGAGCAGCCTCGATGGCCGCGCTCATATCCGCCTTGTCGGCATCGGCCGCGAACCCGTACGCCTCCTCGGTCGCGGGGTTGATCGTGACGAATTCACCGCCACCGCCGGTGGTCAGCTTGCCGCCGATCAAGAGCCGCGAGCTGTCTGCGGGCGGGAGAACCATGAACCACTCCAATGCTGTCTGGACAGGTGTACGGACTATAGTCCGCGCTCTTGAACAGACGCAAGGACCCGGTCGAGACCCTCGACGGCTTCCCGTGTGGCCCTGGCCAACGCAGCGCTACGCCCACCCGGTGCGAGAATTGCCGGCCATTGCCGAAGCTGTATGGCTGCCGATTCTCACCGGGTGGGCGTTCGCGCGTTCAACGATCCGGGCTGCGGCCGGTCGCCGTTATTTAGGGACTGGGCTGCGGAACGTCGACGTTGCAGTCGTCGATCTTCGGATTCACGCCCATGTAATTCAACGGACCGGCGAGAATTGTCACCGCGATGGTTCCGGTGCTCGCGCAGTTTGTCGGCGCGTTGTCGAAGTAATCGCGCTGGCCTGCGGCAATGGCGCCGATCAGCAGCCAAACCAAGACCAGCACACCAAGAATGCTGATACCACCCGAGCTGCGTACCACGCGCGTTCTCCCGTCGTCCCGATATGTTCTCATATCGAATCCTTCGTCCAATACCCGGCGTCACCGGCTATTACGGATCGTCTTCGTACTCTTCGGATACCCGGGATTTCGGAAACCTAACGGGGTCGATTTCCGTTCGTGAAAATCATTGTGCGGCCTGACTGTGCAGGTACTGCAGGACGTACGGAACCGCCTCGGCCGCGTGCAGCGCGGGGATGCCGACGCCGATGCCCTCGTATGCCCAGAACCCCGGGGTGCGTTCGAGTTTGCCCATCACCAGCGCGGTGTGCGGGCCGCCGCTGAGCAGGTACCGGGTTATCTCGGTATCGGTTCCGGCATCGAGCAGACGACAGTACGCGTTTGCGATGTTCGCGAAACTCTGACCGGAGTACGATGTGATCACGACGATGACCGTCGTGACCTCCGGGGCCAGGCGAGCCAGGTCCAGGACTATGACCTCATTGTCGCCGGCCCCCTCACCGGTCAGATTGTCTCCGGTGTGACGGACCGACCCGTCCCGCGAGGAGAGTTGCCCGTAGTACACGGCGTCCATCAACTGATCATCAGCACTGAAAAGCAGTGCGGCAACGTTCAAGTCGACCCGCACCCCCGGTTCGAGGGTGCCGTCGGGGTGAACCACGAGATCGAGGTCCGATGCGTCCCATCCCAACGCCACCGCGACGCATTCCAGCGCCGATCCGTCCGGGTTTCCCAACGCGATGGACACCGAGCATCTCCTTCGATCGCAATCTTGTCGCTCCCGGCATTCCCCCTGCTCGGAGCTTGAAACGCAGCGCGTCACCCGGGATTCTGCGGTACCCCCGCATCGTTTCCCCCGCGGCGGGTATGTGAGGAAGTGAGCGCCGGCGATCTCGGCGACGCTGATAGAAGGAGAAACATCATGCTCGGTCTGGGTATTCTCGGGTGGATCATCATTGGCGGTCTCGCTGGATGGATTGCCAGCAAGATCATGAAAACCGACGCTCAGCAGGGCATCCTGCTCAACATCGTCGTCGGTGTCATCGGCGGTCTGCTCGGTGGCTTCCTGCTCAAGCTCTTCGGTGTCGACGTCGAGGGCGGCGGTCTCTGGTTCAGCTTCTTCACCTGTCTCGGCGGCGCCGTCATCCTGCTGTTCCTGGTCAATCTGGTCACGCGACGATCGGTGCGCTGACCCCGAACCACTGAAATCGCCTGTGCCCGAGCGCCCCACCTTCCGGGGGGCGGCTCGGGCACAGGTGTGTACGGGGGTTGCTCAGCCGTTCACCGTCACCCCGCACCAGGCCGCGAAACCGCGAATTCCGTCGGTGCGCCTGGCATCCTGGCGGGCCAGCACGCGAATTGTCTCGTGCACCATCGGGTGGTAGCGGGTGAGCGAGGGCGAGATGCCCTTGGCGGTGTGCAGCGCGTCCAGCACCATGGCGCGGTCACCGTACAGCAGGTAGGCGCGGGCGAGATCGATGTAGTGGTGCCCGGACCGCGAGCGCGGGGTGCCCGCCGGAATGTACAGTCCCTCCGCTCTTTTCAGCGCTTCCCCGCCGTCCATCAGCTCCACCGCCAGCGCCACGGACCAGATGCCCGCGTTGGTCGGGCCGAAGACCAGCACCTCGTCGCGATCGTGCCCGATGCGCTTGGCGGTCGACTCGGCCTCGGCCAGATGCGAATCGGCCAGATCCCGGTTCCCGGCCCGCGCGGCCGCGAGCCCGGACTGCAGATGCAGCCCGCCCCAGGCGATGAGATCTCCGTCGGCGCCCGCACGCAGCAGGGCCTCGAGATCGGTGCGGCACTGCTCGAGAAAGACGAGCGCGGTCTTCCAATCACCGCCGTTGGTCAGCAGGCTCGCGCGATGGAATCGGCTCGCCGCGATCCACAGCGGATCCCCACTCGCGGTGGCGGCCCACGTCATTCGATCCACGGCGCTGGCCGCCAGGTCCACGTAGCCCAGTTTGTGCGCGAGGCTGCGCACGTTGTAGTACAGCTCGGCCAGCACGACGAACACCCGATCGCGGTCGTGACCGTGGCTGCGGT
The DNA here is from genome assembly GCF_053645575.1 of Nocardia sp. NPDC055321. NCBI lineage: Bacteria > Bacillati > Actinomycetota > Actinomycetes > Mycobacteriales > Nocardiaceae > Nocardia > Nocardia sp. NPDC055321. The sequence goes on along the minus strand of NZ_JBSHMS010000017.1, from coordinate 112,207 downwards.
GCACCAGGACTCGGGTTTCGGTGAGCAGGGCGGGCAGCAGCGCGGCCAGTTTGGGGGCGGCGGCGTCGCGCCGGTACCGGCGGGCCCGGATGGCGGCGTCGGCGAGCGCGGCGAGCGGGCGCACCTCGATGTCGGAATCGGCCAGGTCGTAGGCGGCGAGTTCGTTGCGCAGCAGCGCGATCGCACCGTGCAGTTCCCGATCCTCCACACTGGTCGGCGCGAACGGCTGCCCCAGCAGTTCGGCGGTACTGGTGCGCAGGGCCTTCGCGCTCGCCGCGATGAAGGCCGGGGTGGCCGCGCGCCGGCCCTGTTCCACGGCGCTGATCAACGAGGTGGACACTCCGGTCTCCATGGACAGCCGGGCCTGGGTCCATCCCCGGAGCTTGCGGCCCTGCGCGACTCGCGAGCCGACTCCAGCCGATTCCTCACTCATCACGGCCTCGATTCAAGCGGTTCCCCGGTATCGAGACTGCCACAGATTGTGTGAGTCCGCCGCAGGTCGCGGCGGCACGCTGGATACAGCGACCAGCGCCGGAGCGGTTCGTCCGATTTGTCGAATCTTCGGCGCGACAGGCGCACTCGATGAATCCACACCGAAGGAACCGGACATGGAACGCATGCGCGCCGACGAGGATCCACGGCCCCTCGCCTCGGATGGGGGGTGCCGGTGATGTTCGAATGCCCCAAGGCCCTGGGCTTCCTGAACAAGGACGTCTCCGGCGGGCGGCAACCGTGGGACGAGCGCCTGATCCGCAGTGCCGCGGCCCGGCTCGGGTACGACCTGTCCAAGATCCTGGTGTTCGACGCCCATACCCAGGAGTGGGTGCACCGCCTGCGGGTCGCGGTGAACCGCACCGGCGCCACGGCGGTGTTCGTCCCGAACGTCGAACACTTCGACGCCGCGGTGGTTCCCACCGGACTGGTCGCGGTGGTCGATGTGATCACCGTCGAACCGGAGGAGACCTACGCGCGCGGCGGCGCGCGCGAGCCGGGCGGTCTCGACGCCCCCGGCACCGGCCACTGAACACCGATGCCTATCCTGGTGGCGCAGCTGGTTCGCTCGCGATGTGGCCCACGGAGCCCCTGACCCCATCGCGCGCGTCGAAGCCCGCGCGGCGGTGACGCCACCGCGGGTGAGAGGGAACCCGGTGAGAATCCGGGACTGTCCCGCAGCGGTGAGCAGGAACGACCGCCGTCACACGCACTGGACCCCGCGTCCGGGAAGCGACGGCCAGTAGGTGGACCCCGTGCGGGGCCGGTGCCCGCGAGTCCGAAGACCTGCCCGCTGTACCGGATACGCCGTATCCGGTGGTCGTCGCCTCGTGGACCGGGCGTATCACCGATCAGCACCGTCCCGGCAGCCCCGGGCGCGGGCGTCGGCGTGTGCGCGGATAGGGCGGCGATCCTCCGCACCGCCCCATGGAGCTTCCCGTGACCACCTCGAATACCCGTACGGCTTCGGTCAATACGCAATCACTCGGTGAACTCGATCCCGAACTCGCCGCCGCGATGGCGGGTGAGCTCGCCCGCGAGCGCGACACCCTGGAAATGATCGCCTCGGAGAACTTCGTGCCGCGCGCGGTGCTGCAGGCGCAGGGCAGCGTGCTCACCAACAAGTACGCCGAGGGCTATCCCGGACGGCGTTACTACGGCGGCTGCGAGAACGTCGATGTGGTGGAGACCCTGGCCCGCGAGCGCGCCAAGGAACTCTTCGGCGCCGAATTCGCCAACGTGCAACCACATTCGGGCGCGCAGGCCAACGCCGCGGTGCTCATGGCGCTCATGAACCCGGGCGAGAAACTGCTCGGGCTGAACCTCGCGCACGGCGGGCATCTCACGCACGGTATGAAGCTGAACTTCTCCGGCAAGCTGTACGAGGTGCACGCGTACGGGGTCAGCGAGCAGGACCATCGCATCGACATGGACCGGGTCCGGGAGATCGCGCTCGAGGCACGGCCCAAGGTGATCGTGGCGGGGTGGTCGGCGTACCCGCGGCATCAGGATTTCGCGGCCTTCCGCGCGATCGCCGACGAGATCGGGGCGTACCTGTGGGTCGACATGGCGCATTTCGCGGGTCTGGTCGCCGCGGGACTGCACCCGTCTCCGGTTCCGTACGCCGACATCGTCTCCTCGACCGTGCACAAGACCCTGGGCGGGCCGCGCTCGGGACTCATCCTGGCCAAACAGGAGTTCGCGAAGAAGCTCAACAGCGCGGTGTTCCCGGGCCAGCAGGGCGGACCGCTCATGCACGCCATCGCCGCCAAGGCCGTCTCCTTCAAGATCGCCGCCGGCGCGGAGTTCCGGGACCGGCAGGAGCGGACCCTGTCCGGGGCGAAGATCCTGGCCGAGCGCCTGGGCGGGGCGGACGTGAAGGAGCGCGGCATCAGCGTGCTGACCGGCGGCACCGACGTCCACCTGGTGCTGGTGGATCTGCGGCACTCCGAGCTCGACGGTCAGCAGGGTGAGGATCTGCTGCACGAAATCGGAATCACCGTGAACCGCAACGCGGTTCCGTTCGATCCGCGCCCGCCGATGGTCACCTCGGGCCTGCGGATCGGCACCGCCGCGCTGGCCACCCGCGGCTTCGGCGACGCCGAGTTCACCGAGGTCGCCGACATCATCGCCAGGGCCCTGGCGGGCGGAGCCGATCTCGACGCGCTGCGCGGGCGGGTCTCCACGCTCGCCCGCGACCTTCCGCTGTACGACGGCCTCGAGGACTGGAAGCTGCTCTGACACGCGCGGTCTCCGTTCCGGGCGCCATGAGGGGGCAACCGGAACGGAGACCGGCAATCTTTCGGCACACTGTCTCGGACGGATCTTGCTAGACGGTGGTGTGCAAGATAGTGTGCCCTCGATGTGAGTCAGTGTGGTCTCACATGGAGCAGATGGAGTCGACCTATGGCGCTGCGCGCGTCGCTGCCGGGCCGTATGGCCGTGGCGGCCCTGGCATTCACCGCGGTGGCGGGCACGTTCACCACCGCGACCGCGATGGGCGAGCCGGGCGGGTCCGCACCCGTCGCGGTCGCGCCCGCACCGGCGTTCGCGGTGCCCCCGGAACTGGATCCGGGCTTCTATCGGCCGTCCCCCGAGGTGGTGGCGAGCAAGGCGCCCGGTGAGATCATCGCCGCGCGGCAGGTCAACGTGGCCAACGCCGGGGTGATCCCGCTCAACGTCGATGCCTGGCAGGTGTCGTTCCGCTCCAACAACACTCGCGGCGAGGCGATTCCGGCCGTCGCGACGGTGCTGAAACCGCGCGGGTCCGCACCCGACAAGCTGGTCTCGATGCAGGTGGCCGAGGATTCGCTGGCCGCCTATTGCGCGCCCTCCTACGCCGTGCAGCAGTGGTCGGCGGCCGCGGCCGTCGGGCAGATCGTCGCGCCGCTGGAGTTCGTCATCGCGCAGGCTGCCATCCAACAGGGCTGGGCGGTGGTCATTCCCGACTATCAGGGACCCGACAGCGCGTTCGGCGCCGGGCCGCTGGCCGGGCGGATCACCCTGGACGGGATTCGCGCCGCCCGGGACTTCGAGCCGATGCGGCTGGCTCCGGACACCCGGATCGGCATGTACGGCTACTCCGGCGGTGCGATCGCGACCGGGCACGCCGCCGAACTGAAGGCTTCCTACGCACCCGAACTCAACGTGGTCGGCACGGCCGAGGGCGGCGTGCCCGCCGACTTCGGTCCCCTGCTCGACATCGGCAACGGTCAGATCTGGGCGGGCATGATCTTCTCCGCCGTCATCGGTCTCGGCCGCGAGTACCCGGAGTTCGGGGCGTTGCTCGATCGCGACCTGGATCTGCTCGGGCAGACGCTGAAGGTCGTCAAGGGCGGGCTGTGCGTGCAGTACAACACCGGGCTGTTCCCGTTCGCGAACATGAAGGGCATGCTGCGGGTGCCCGAGGGCGATCCGATGCGCAATCCGATCGTGCGCGACACCCTCGACCGCACCCGGATGGGCAAGGCCACCCCGGACATGCCGATGTTCATCTGGCAGGCCAATCCCGACGAGCTGATTCCGGTCGGACCGGTCAACACGCTGGTCGACACCTACTGCCAGGATCCGGCCGCGCGCGTCCAGTACACGCGCGAGCATCTGGGCGAGCACGTGACCACCGAGATCTCCGGCTCCACCACGGCACTGCTGTGGCTGCGCGACCGCCTCGACGGCAAACCCGCCGCCCCCGGGTGCGCTGTCTCCGACACCCCGCTGATGGCAACGAATGCCGAGGGCCTGGGTCTGCTGGGACAGACTCTCGGCGAGACGCTCGGCTCGTTCTTCGGCAAGCCGATCGGGGTGAAGTAGGTCCGGGTCGAGGTCGGTGAGGTGCCTCTTCGACGGTGATGCTCCCCGCGCCCCCGGCGGGCGCCTTCACCCGGTATGGGTGAGGTAGCAGGGGGTAGGGGCGACCTACCTTCGGTGCATCGAGACCGGAATGTCTGTTCCTTCGGGAGCGGACCACCGGACTTGCCACCACGGCTACGGACCAGGGGGTTCGGGTGAGAATCGGAGTGATCGGATCGGGCGCGGTCGGGTCGGCGGTCGGCAGGCTGCTGGGCGGCGCGGGGCACGACGTCCTGTTCGCGGGGCGCGACCCCGAGCGGGCGGCGGAGGCCGCGCTGGGGGCCGGTGGGCGGGCGGGGTCTGTCACCGACGCCATCGACCACGGGCGCGTGGTCGTGCTGGCGGTGCCGTTCGACCGGGTCGCCGACGTCGCGCTCGCCCACGGCCTCGATCTCACCGGCAAGATCGTCATCGATCCGACCAACCCCATGATCTTCACCCTCACCGAGATCGTGCCGATCGAGCTGCCCGCCGGCCTGACCGGCAGTCAGCTGCAACAGCAACGCCTGCCCGGCGCGCGAATAGTGAAGGCGTTCAACCACTTCCTGGCCGGTGACCTGCTGCGCCTGGGCAGGCAGGGCCAGGCCGGCCTAGCCGATCCGGTGGCCATGTTCTTCGCCGGCGACGACGAACTCGCCAAAGACGTTGTCACCGAACTGATACGCGACGCGGGCTTCACCCCCATCGACATCGGCGGCCTGGCCGAGACCCACCTCCTGCAGTACACCGCCCCCGACTTCCTCGGCGCGGACCCCCTGACCCCCGCCGAGGCCTTCACCCGCCTCGAACGCGCCGAACGCGCCCGCTGACACCGCCCCGTGTTTGCGTGTGAACCCCAGGGGTAGCACGCGGTTGATGCCGAAACCTCGGCATCCGTGACACAGGAAGCGAGGTCTCCCATGGGTACCGTTACCGCATCGACCGATGTCAACGTACCGATCCGCACCGCCTACAACCAGTGGACCCAGTTCGAGTCCTTCCCGCGTTTCATGGAGGGTGTCGAGCGCGTCGACCAGATCGACAGCACCCACACCCACTGGAAGGTCCACTTCGGTCCGGTGGAAAGGGAATTCGACGCCACCATCGTCGAACAGCACCCCGAGGAACGCATCGCGTGGCGCTCCGACAGCGGCCCCGAGCACGCCGGCGTGGTGACCTTCCACCGCATCGACGACACCACGACCCGCGTGATCACCCAGATGGACATCGACCCGGAGGGCTTCGTCGAGAACGTCGGCGACAAACTCGGCGTCCTGGACCGCCGCGTACAGGGCGACCTGAAGCGCTTCAAGCAGTTCATCGAGGAGCGCGGCCACGAGACCGGCGCCTGGCCCGGCGACGTCCCCCGCCCCGGCGTGTGACCCCACGTATCGGCCGGGCCGACAGCCCGCACCCCGCTCCGCCGGGGTGATCGTTCACCGGTCACCCCGGCGGGCCCGCCGGAGGCCGAACTCGACCGCCACCGCACCGAACTGACCGACGCCGTCGGCCTCGAACGCCGCGAGGGCTCGGCCTGAGTATCGGTCACCGAGTCCGGCGCAGCAGGCGGATAACCGCCCGGTCGATCAGCTCGCGCCGTTCGTCGGCGGTACGGCCGCCGCGGTCGGCCCTGCGCACCGCCGCCGCGATCGTGGTTCCTCGCCGGAACGCCGTCATCACCCGGGGATCGACGTAGGAGGCACGTGCCACGGCCGGGGTGTTGCCCAGCGCGTCGGCCACGGTCGTCATGATCTGCTTCTCCGCCCGTTTATGCGCGGCCTCCGACTCCGGCTCCGGCGACCGCGCGCAGGCGAGCGCGGCCGCCACGGTTCCCTGCCAGGTGCGAATATCCTTGGCGCTGAACTCTTCACCGACCTGTTCCCGCAACCGCGTGTTGATGTGCTCGGCGTGCAGCTCGTGTGTTTCGCCCGCTGTGCGGAACACGAGCAGCCGTCGCCCGGGCTCGGCTCCGCACAGCAGCGCTGCGACCGCCCTCGCGAGTTCTCGATCGCTGAGTCGAATCGATTGCCGGACACCGCTTTTGGCCTCGAAGTCGAACAGCATCTCATCCCCCGACACCCGCACGTGCTCGCACAGCAGAGTGGCGAGCCCGTGACTGCCGTTCTCCGCCAGGTACTCCTCACCACCGATTCGGAACACCCCGCGATCGAGCAGGTCGATCGCCACGGCCTCCACCCGGCGCCTGCGGAGTCCCCGGCCTCCCAGATCCCCTTTCACCTGTCGTCGCAATTCTGGCAATTGCCCGGCCATATCGAGAACCCGGTCGAACTTCTCCTCGTCTCGTTCGCGCCGCCACTGCTCGTGGTACAGGTATTGTCGCCGCGTCGACGCCGACCGCCTGAATATGCCCGTCGGGTTTGGCACAGATCCACACGCGCCGCCATGCCGGTGGAATCACCAGGGCGCGAATACGTTCCAGCGTCGCCGGGTCGGTGATGCGTTCACCGTCGGCGTCCGTGTAGCCGAATCCGCGCCCGCGGCGGATGCGCCGGAAGCCGGCCTCGTACGGAACACTGTGGCGCAGTCGCATTCGCAACCCGCCGCGGTCACGCGTACGGCGGGTAGGCGGCGTTGCGCAGCAACCCCGTCAGGTGGGCGGCGTTGCGTGCCAGGGCGGCCGTGTTCGAGGCGACTTCCTCGGGAGTGGTGTCCAGATCCCGATAGTCGGTGCTGCCCATGGCTTCTCCGGTCCAGTAGGTGCAGCCCTGGGCCGGGATCGTGAACCCGATGTCGTTGAGGCCCTGGAAGGTGTCGGCGACCACCTTGTGGGCGCCGTCCTCGTTGCCCACCACGCCGACCACCGCGACCTTGCCGACCATGGAGGGCCTGCCTTCGGCGTCGGTCTCGGACAGTTCGGCGTCCAGGCGCTCGAGCGCGCTCTGGGCCACCGAGGACGGGTGCCCGAGCCAGATCGGGGTCACCAGCACCAGGATGTCGGCGGCCACGATACGGGCGCGGATGACCGGCCATTCGTCACCGTCGCCCTCGTCGACGGAGACCCCGGGCCGGACGTTGTAGTCCGCCACCCGCATCGAGTCACCCTTGATGTCGTGCGCGGCCAGTTCGTCCAGGATCTGCCGGGCCAGCAGGTCGCTGCTGGACTCGGCCGGTGACTGCTTCAGCGTGCAGACGAGCGCGAGTGCGGTGGGTGCGGTCATACCCGGGCGCTACCCGGCCGATGCCTGGCAAAACGGGCCACCCGGGATCGGCCACCCGATCGAGACCTGTCACTCGATCGTGACGTCGATGGTCATTCGATCATCGCCCGGGGTGCCGTGGACGGTGATCGTGATCCCGGACCAGGTGCCGCCGGGCATGTTCAGGGCGGGGCGGGTCGACTTGCCGACCGTGGTGTTGCGCAGGGAGGGGTACAGGTCGTTCGCGTCGCCGCGGTTGCCGCCGCGGAAGATCGCGGCCAGATCGCGCTTCCCGTCGGCCTGCATCAGCTCGATCGCGAGGGCGGACTCGTCGTTGACGTTCTCGATCGCCTCGTCGACCACGTAGATCGCGATCCCCTCGTCGGGCAGGAAGGCGTCCTGGCCGCGTTTGCGGCGGTATTCCACCGCGACGTACTGGCTTTCGCGCGGCATGCGTTGCGCGTTGCGGATGAACACCATGCCGCCGCCCTCGGCCGCGGGCTCGAGGGCGATGCCCGCCGTCGTCCGAGTGACGACCTGGGGGGTGAGCCAGCCGTGGAAGGCCCGCAGCATGCCGTTCGGGTACACCGGGGTGATGCCGTGGTTGCCCCAGCTGCCCGCGGCCATCAGGCAGTAGTCGCCGAGGCCCGCCGAGCGGAAGTTCGCCGCCTGGGCGGTGTCGTAGTAGTCGGCCCAGCGGGCGGCCAGGTGACCCCATTCGTGGGCGCACACGCCCATGTTGCAGTCCTCGGGGACGGTCAGGAAGGTCGTCACCGACAGATTCGGCGCGACCGGCTCCCCCGCGCCCGGGATCGCCCACTTCAGACTCCAGATGTCGTCGGCCGAGCCGGTTTCCTCGGCCCCGCGACCCGCGTGCACGATGAACAGCGCGGTCACGATCCGCTCGCCCAGCACGTCGTACGGCCCGAAATCCACCCCTTCGGCGAGCGCCGCCTTCACCGCGTCCCGCGCCATTCCCGCCGCGTTGCGCGGGAATCCGTTGCCGGTCCCGGAACTGCCGTCGGTGTAGTAGGACAGCGGCTGCGGCAGCCGGAACCAGCCGTGGACCGCGCCCTGCACGTCGATGCCGGTCCCCGCCTCCGCGTCGAACCCGCTGACCGCGCGGTAGAAGTCCCGCATGCTGCCGGAGGGAAAGAGCTTGTCGCTGAACAGCATCGCCTCGTAGTACCCCGGCCCGTGCGCGGCCTCGTGCGGCTTGTCGGGAAAGTCGACCAGCAGCACGATCGTCCGAATCACCCCGTTGAGCCGCACATTGGGCCGGGTGATCAGCTCCCGGCCCTCGCCCGGCACGGTCCGCGTGGCGCCGTCGTCGAGCCCGACCAGATCCTCCCCGCGCCGCTGCGCGCGCCAGATCTCGTAGTAGTCCTCGAAGGACAGCGTCGAGGGCAGCCGATTCGCGCCGGTCAGATCGAGATAGGACAGGTACAACCGGCTCAGCGCCTGCGGCGACAGCGGCACCGGGCACGGCGCGCCCTCGCACCGATGGGCCGTGATGGGGGTGAGCGTGAGCCTCATACAGGTGTCCTCGCCTCGCCGACAGCACTCGCGACCGCACCGGCCGGCGCGGTCGCGTTCCCGAATATCGCTGTCCGGGAACCGGGTTCAATCTTGCCCGCAAGCGCGCGACCGCGTGCGGTGATCGCCCGCACCCACCCCGCCGACCGCGCGGCCCATAGCCCCTGACCACGGAGTATCTTCATGGACACGGGTGCGGCCGGTCTCCCCGCGCTCCCGCGATAATGATCTTGTTTCGGCTACCGTCTGCTGAGTCGTGCGCTCCATTCCATTCGAACGGAAGGCCACAACGATGACGATTCCGGTATCCACCCAGTACCGCGTGAACGTGTTCGACCAGGTCGACGAGGCGGTCCACGAGATCCGATCGGGCCACGCCGTCATCGTCGTCGACGACGAGAATCGCGAGAACGAGGGCGATCTCATCATGGCCGCGCAATTCGCCAGCCCCGAGGCGCTCGGCTTCTTCATCCGCTACACCGGTGGCGTCGTCTGCGCGCCCATGCCCGCCGAACGCGCCGATCTGCTCGGCCTGCCGCTCATGACCACCACCCACGAGGACTACAAGGAAACCGCGTTCACCCTCACCGTGGACGCCGTGGCCGGGGTGGTCTCGGGCATCAGCGCCGCCGACCGCGCCGCCACCCTGCGCGCGCTGGCCGATCCCGCGACCGGCACCGCGGACCTGCAACGACCCGGGCACGTCTTCCCGCTGCGCGCCCACCCCGGCGGCCTGGCCGCCCGTCAGGGCCACACCGAGGCGGGCGTGGAACTGATGCGCCTGGCCGGGCTCGCGCCCGTGGCGGTGATCAGCGAGGTCTGCCACGACGACGGCTCGGTCATGCGCCTGGGCGCCCTGCGCGCCTTCGCCGATTCCCATGGCCTGAAACTGATTTCGATCGATCAGCTGATCGATGGGCAGAGCGGCCCGGCCGCCGGCGGTCGCGCGTGACCGGGCGCGTGGACGCCGTGCTGTTCGATCTGGACGGCACCCTCGTCGGAACGATGGAACCGTGGGACCGGTGCTGGGTCGACTACGCGGCCCGGCACGGACACGACTGGAACGACTCCGATCGCGAGCGCACCCACGGCCACGGTGACTGGGCCGACCATCTCGCCCGCGTCTGCGGGCTGGACTCCCCCGCCCGGGTGATCGAGGTGTGCACCGACCTCATGATCGCGCGGATCCGGGACGGGCAGGTGGCCCTGCTGCCGGGGATCGCCGAGCTGATCGCGGCGGCCGCGGACAGCTCCATCACCGGCATCGTCTCGGCCTCACCCCGCCGCTTCGTGCACGCCACGCTGCGGCACTTCGAGCTGGACCGCTACTTCCCGCTGATCCTGGCCCGCGAGGATCACCCGCGCTCCAAACCGGATCCGGCCCCGTATCTGCACGCCGCCGAGCTGCTCTATCTCGACCCGGTTCACTGTGTGGCGGTGGAGGATTCCCCCGCGGGCATCCGCTCGGCGGCGGGAGCGGGCATGCGAGTACTGGCCATCCCCCATCCCGCGTCCCCGATTCCCCCTGCGGAGGCGAGCCTGACCGCGCACCTGGCCGCGGACGCCATCGCCGCCGCACCGTGGCTGCGCGCCCAGCTGGACCGGGCCGGCGAACCGGCCCTCCCGCTCGCCACCTGATCCGGATGTCGGAGGGCTCGCCCGGCGCGGTCAGGGACCGGCCAGCGCCGCGGCGACGGCGGCCAGCACGCCGAAGACGAACAGCCCGGACGCCGCGTACAGCGAGACCCGGGCGAAGCGCTGGATCAGCGTGATCTTGAAGACGGAGATCGCACCGCCCATCACCATCAGCAGCGCGAACGAGGCGAACATCGCGGCCGAGCCCAATCCGGCGGCGGCGGTGACGCTTCCGTTCACCGAGAGATCGTCACCGGCGTGCACCGGCACCCGGGTCCCGGGCGAGTAGGGACCTCCGCGCAGCGTTCTCTGCGCCGCCGCCTGGGGTTTCGAGTCCGGGACGAAGGTTCCCGCACAGATCGCGGCGCGACGCCCGCTCTCGGGATCACAGCGCTCGGTGACGAAGGTTCCGGCGACACCGGAGACACCGGTGGCGCGGGTCAGAACGGCGAGGCTCTCGGCGATGGCGAAGGTGGCCAGCACGGCGAGAGCGATCGCGCAGAGGCCGAACAGGATTCGCGGGACGTGGCCCCGGAGCGTTCGACCATCCCAGGGCAGAAGCACAGTTGCGGATCCTCGGTCATCGGTGAGCAGGGGCTGCGCCAAATGTACCGGGACAGTGGGTGATCGACCGCCCCCTTCGCGGTCGATCACCCAGCGCCAGTTCCCGGCCCGCGCGGGAATGCGGCTGCAACGCGGCGTCGGGATACGCAAATCATACGAAAATCATTGCCTGATTACAATGGCATCGGCGGTGTACATCTGCACAAATTTGCAGCTTTGCGACTGTGCAGGCCGGCGTTCCTCGCATTTCGAAGGTTCCGTTCCGCAGGATTTTCGTACTACTATCGTGCCCGTGACGGTGACCGGCGACGACGCGCCCGACGACGCGTCGGCCAGGCGATTGGCCCGGGTCGTGCTCGCCCGGATGGGCGCCATGCATCGATCGCGACGCCAGGTGCACCTGCACGGCGGGCCGACCGAGCCCACCATGCTCAAGATCGAGCGCGGCGAAGCGCGCGGCCTGACGCCGAAAACCCTGCGCCGCCTCGACATCGGACTGGACTGGACCTCCGGATCGGCCGAGAACGTCTACTTCACCGGCGGCAACCCCACCCCACTCAAGGAGCGCACCGGCATCGTCGCCGGACCGCCCGGGGTGTACGTCGACGCCGAGACCATCACCGAATTGATCACCGTCGCACGCGAGATCGGCGATCTCGCCGAGGCGGGCACACCCGCCGCACAGGCGGCCGCGCACCGGCTGAACGCCGCGATCCAGCCGCTGTACGGGCGCTATGTCACCCAACTGCTCGAGGCCAACCGCCGCCGGGGTGGCGCGCTGGGCCCGCTGGTCACCATCCTGGGCCCGTACCTGGACCGGCCCGTGGACCCGGCACACGACAACGAGGAGGAGGCGCTGTACCGGCGCTGGCTCGCCGGGATGCGCATCGACCTCGACGAGACGACCCGGCGGCGATTCGAAGCCAGATTCGCGGAGGCGAGCCTGTGACACCATCTTTGGCCCAGCGTGTGGACCTGCTCTTTCGTGCCCTGCACAGTCCGGAGGAGGGCGAACCGAGCACCGAACTGGTGGCCGCCGCCCTGCGCGACCGCGGCGTCGAGGCCACGGCGGCGACCCTGGACGCGCTGCGGGCGGGCACGCTCACCGACCCGCCGGCCGCGCTGCTCGACGGCCTCGCCGAGCACTTCAACCAGGCCGCGTGGTTCCTGCTCGAGCCCGGCGAGTCCGCCCGGGTCGCGGACACCTATGTGCAACTGGATCTCTTGCGCGCCCTGCGCGAGGCGGGCGTGCACCGCGTACGCCTGCGCGGGCAGCCCGCGACCTCGGATCGCCGAGCCCTGACCGCTGCCCTGCGCGCCCGCCTGCGCCGCGGCGAGCGACCCTAACCGCGCCGGGAGACCTTCAGCCGCAACCGATCCGGCTTGAGCGAGATGGTCTCCTTGACCCGCAGCCGATAGTCCGGATCGGGTTCCAGGTCGTAGTTCGCCAGGATGGTGGCCAGCACCAGCACGATCTCGTGGTAGGCGAACTGCCGTCCGATACACGCGCGCAGTCCCACCCCGAACGGCCGGTACAGCTCGGGGTGCCGGGCCCGAATCCGTTCGGGCAGAAAGCGGTCGGGGTCGAAGCTCTCCGGGTCCGCGCCCCACCGCTCGTGCCGGTGCAGCTGCAACAGCACGATGAACACCCACTCGCCCTTCTCGAACGGGTACCGGCCGCCCAGCAGGGTGTCGGCGTTGGCCTTGCGGAAGTAGCCGGGCGCGGTCGGCCACAGCCGCAGCGACTCGTCGACGATCCGGCGCATGTAGCGCAGTTTGGCGACGTCCTCGAACTCGAACTCCGCGCCGGTCCGGACCTTCGCGATCTCCGCGCGCGCCCGGTCGGCGATCTCGGGGTGCAGCGAGAGATAGTGCAGCGCGAACGCCATGACCCCGGCCGAGGTCTCTTGCCCGGCGGCCAGGAACGTCAGGATCTGGTGCCGAATGTTCTGCGCGTCCAGGCGTTCCCCGGTCTCGGGGTCGGCCGCGGTGAGCATGCGCTCGAGCAGGTCGTCGTGCAGGCCGGCGCCCGCGCGCTGCCGGGCCGCGATGACGGCGTCGACCTCGGCGTTGACGAAGGCGACGTCGGCCAGGTGCTGAGCCCGCTGCGTGCGAAAGACCGTGCGCTCCACCAGCGGATGCGAGTACGCCGAGCGGTTGATGTAGGTCAGCGCGCGCAGCATGGCCGCGACAACCGGATGCGGGTCGGTGCGGCCGAAGGAGTCGAACGAGTACCCGAATCCCGTGCGCCCGATGACCTCCAGGGCCACCTTGTTGGTGTCGCCGGGGATGTCGAGCCATTCCCCCGGCCTGCCGTCCCAGTGTTCGATGAGCTGCCCGGCGCACTCGCGCATCGTGGCGTGGTACCCGCGCATCGCCTGGGCCGTGAACGAGGGCGCCAGGATCGCGTGCGCCCGAGCCCAATTGGGTTCGCTGTTGTGCGCGGTGAAGAGCCCGTCGCGCGCCACCGAGCGCAGGTCGCGAATCGGGATGCCGAGGAATTTCGACCACAGCTTGTCGTCGTTGATCTCGGTCAGCAGGTCCGGTGAGCTGACATAGGTGACCCGGCTGCCGAAGATGTTGCGCTCGTAGATGTCTCCGTACCGCTGCGCCCCGCGCATTCCCCACTGGCTGGAATCGGTGACGTGCAGGTCCCAGACGTCGCCGAGCACGGGCAGGCGGTAGGGCGGATGCGGCAGCACCCGATCCGCGGCGCGGATGCGCCCGGTGGACGGCGTGGCGGTGGTCATCGGGCTGTGTCTCCATCCGATAGCGAACCGGCGTACGGGCGGGCGGTGGCCGCCGCCCAGTGGCCGGAAATGCGGCGCAGCGCGCGGGTTTCGTCGACGATGTCCCGGCCCGGCGCCGAGATCTGCAGTCGCCGATAGGTTCCCGGATCGGCCCCGGATTCCTTGCGCCGCAGCGCGGCCACGATCTGCGCGGTCTCCGCAGCGGGATCGCCGGGTTCGCCGAGGGCGTCGGCGGGATCGGTGTAGCGGCCCAGCACCAGGAGCGCGTCGCGGATCTCGACGGTCATGCGATGCAGCCGGTGCCGGGGTTCGGACAGCGGTTCGGGACTGGCGGGGCGCGGAATCTCCGGGCACGCGCGCACCAGGTCCCGCCACAGCGGGGTCAGCCTGCGCACGGTCCGCGAGGCGGGGTCCACGCGCAGGCGCCGCGCGATCTCGGCGACCACCCCGCTCGCGGCCACCAGCGTCCCGCCCGCGAGCAGGTAGATGTAGTTGTTCTCGTTGGCGCGGAAGCGGAATTCGACGAACCCGCTCGCGGTGCCGGTCCCGGCGCACAGCGAACTGAGGAAGATCAGCACCGCTTCCTCGAGCGCCCACAGTCCGACGACGAGGATGGTCACGAAGGTCAGCCGGTGCACCGGTCGTAGCGCGCCGGCCCGCAGTTCCCGAATGCTGGTGGCGGCCATGACCAGTCCGGTCAGGCCGCACCAGAACGAGAAGAACGCGAAGTACACCGGCGTCTGCCAACCCGCGGTGCGATCGATGTACTGCCCGACTTCGCGGGCGTGCGTGCCCACCAGCAGCATGAGCGCGGCCGAGGCGACGCCCGCGACCCAGCCGAGCCGGTTGATCGAGGCCACCCGCTCGGGCCAGCGGTCCGACCACGACACCGCCAGCAGGCACAGCGGGACGAAGGTCAGCACCATCACCGCGGTCGAGAGTTGGCGCGTGAAGGCCACGTCGAGGATCCCGGCCTCGGCGAGCCGATCCTGCACCGCGCGTTCGCGCAACAGACCCGAGGCGGTGCCGAGCAGCAGTCCGTAGGTGACCAGTCGTTCGCTCGGGCGCGCCCGGTCGAACAGCCACAGCACCCGCAACGCCGCCGCGATCAGCGAGCAGCTCAGGATCGCCCAGGCGATCGGCGCCGGGGCCGAGGAGGTCACCGCTCACCCCAGAACGAGCGCATCGGCCGACTGCTGCGATAGCGCGAGACGCCCGAGAGCAGCAGGTCCGCGAACAGCTCGGCCTCGTCCTCCTGATGGTCGGCGAACTCCGATCGCCGCAGCACCCGGCGAATGGTGGCCGGGTCGAGGTCGGGCAGCAATTGCAACAGCCCGGTCATGCCGTCGGTGCCCGCGTCGTGGTCGAGCACCATGTGGCCCGCTTCGTGGGCGATGATCTGGTCGACGTGGAAGTCGGTGGTCCCGGCCGCGTAGGCGATCACGTCGGCGTCCTCGGTGTCCAGCCACAGCCCGCAGGGTGTGCCGCGTGCCGGGGTCCACACCCCGGGCAGCGCGTCGGCCTCGACCGCCAGGAGCTGGATCGGGCGGCCGCGCCACTGTCCGAGCGCGCTCAGGAATTCGTCCCGGTCCCAGGGCGAGGGCACCAGATGGGCGATGGCCGACCGTCCGCTGAATACCCGGCCCGTCGAATCTTCCATCCCGCCACTGACACCTAACGATCGAACTGTTCCCGCCCGGGCTCGCGCCCCGATGCCTCGGACCGTACCCCGAACGGGCGTCCGGGCACGAGCCCGGGCTGTGCCCGGCCTCGCTGGTGGGCCGCCGGGTGACCGAGATCGAACGGCTCGCGCGGGGGCTGCGCGATGATCGGCGCGAAGGCCGTGCGGGCGGCCCGAGCCGAGCCCGGTCCGGGCGAATCGATCCCGGACCGGGGCGAGATCAACAGCCCAGCTGGTCGGCCAGATCCAGGAAGTCCACGGCGTTGATATCGAACTCGTCGGAGAATTCCGCGTCGGCGAGCGCCGGGTCGCCGAATTCGTCGGGCCGGGCGATGAACGCGGTCCGGAACCCGAGCCGCGCCGCCGCACGGATGTCGTACTTGTGGCTCGCCACCATCATGATCTCCGAGGGCGCGAGCCCGAGGTAGCGGGCCGCGAGGTGGTAGGCCGCCGGGTCCGGTTTGAACACCCCGGCCATCTCCGCGGTGAACACCGCGTGCCAGGGCAGATCCCCGTGCCGGGTGATGCTGACCACGGCGTCGACGTCCGCGTTGGACAGCGTCGCGAGCACGTGATCCCGCCGCAGCCGGTGCAGCCCCGGCACGACATCGGGCCACGGCGCCAACCGTTTCCAGGCCAGGTTGACCGCCCGCCGCTGGTCCTCGTCCAGCGTCAGGTTCCGCGCGTCGATCAGTTCGTCGAGCGTCGCCCGGTAAATGGAATCGACACTGACCCATTCGTCGGTCCCCCGCCGCTCACGCGCGGTCTCCCGAAAATACGCTGCCCGCCAAGCGTTCACGAACTCGGCCCAGTCGACGTCCGGGTTACCCGGCCCGGCCACGCTCCGCGCGGTCCCGGTGACGGTCGAGAAGAAGTCCGTCGCGGTGCCCTGCACGTCGAACAGCAGCGCCCGTGGTGATGGGCGATGCGAATTGGACATGCGTTTCCCCTTCGTTCGAGTAGGTCGGCCGGCCCCCCTGCCGATGCCGAAGTCTTTGTACCACTGGGCCTGACGAGCCTTCTCGCCCGTGGCCTGCCGCAGCGTCAGCGCGGCGGGCCCTGGCCCGGTTCCACCTGGATGCCGACCACGCAGGTGTCGTCGTCGGTGTCGGCGTCGCTGCCGTCGAGCAGGTGGTCGAGGAGATCGTCCAGGCCGCCGGTGAACTCGGCGGACACGCGTAGTAGGCGGTCCACGCAGACGTCGAGGTGTTCGGCGCGGCGTTCGATCAGGCCGTCGGTGTACAGCAGCAGGGTGTCGCCGGGCTCCAGGCGGACTTCGCCTTCCTCGTAACTGGTTTCGGCCAGCGCGCCCAGGATCATGCCGCGTAGCTCGGGCAGGTTGACGGCCCGGCCGCGGCGGATCAGCACCGGCGGGAGGTGACCGGCGCGCGCCCAGCGCAGGACGCGGGTCTGCGGATCGTAGAGTCCGCAGACCGCGGTCGCCAGGATGTGGTCGGTCAGGTGGTGCGCGACCAGATTCAGCCAGGTCAACATCTGGCCGGGGCCCGCGCCGGTGGCGGCCAGTCCGCGCAGGGCGTTGCGCAGCACCACCATTCCGGTCGCCGCGGTGATGCCGTGCCCGGTGATGTCGCCCACCGAGACCAGGATGTTCTTGGACGGCAGCACCATGGTGTCGTACCAGTCCCCGCCGACCAGGTGCTCCTGTTCGGTCGGTTGATAGCGCACCGCGATGCGCAGGCCGAACGCGTCCGTGGAGGGCTGGGCGTCGGGCATGATCGCCTGCTGCAGCTGGCGGGCCAGGCTGCTCTGCGCGGCGGCGTGCTCCTCGGTGTGGGTGAGCCGGTCCCGGGTCGCCGACAGCGCGATCTCGGTCCAATGCTGTGCCGAAATGTCTTGGTACGCACCGCGTACCGCGAGCAGATGCCCGGCCTCGTCGTGCACCGGTTCGGCGATGATCCGCACGTGCCTGGTCACGCTGTCCGGCCGGATCAGCCGGAACGCGCCCGAGGCCGGACGGCGATAGTGCAACAGCGTGCGCAGGAACCGCCGCACCGCTTCGGAATCGGCCTCGTGCACGTGTCCGGGCAGCTGCGCGAGCGGCACCGGATCCGCGCCCGCCGGCACCCCGTACAGCGCGAACAACTCAGCGCTCCAGGTGATCTCGCCCGAGGCGGCGTTCTCCTCGAAACCCCCGACCCGGCCGAGCCGCTGCGCGTGCTGCAGCAGCGCCGCCAGCCGCGCGGCGTCGTCCTCGAGCCGCCACACCATCAGCACCGCGTCGTCGTACCGGCCGATGCTGAGCGCGGCCGCGACCGTCAGCGGCACCTGGTCCACCAGTTCGGTCAGCAGCACCCGGTCCGCGCGAAAGCTCTCCCCCGTCGCCAGCACGTGCTCGAGCCGCTCGAACAGGCGCCCCTCGTACGCGACCATCGGATACGTCTCGAGCAGCAGCGCACCGTTGATCAACCCGCGCGGTCGCCCGGCCGGATCGGCGAAGCACGAATTCACATGGTGGATGCGGAAATCGGCGAGCGCGCCGTCGCGATCGCGCTGGGGCAGCAGGACCAGCGCCGGATCGAACAGCCCGTCGGCCAGGCGCACCAGCCCGGCCGCGTCGGTCCGATCCGAGGGCTGCACCGCGAGCGGATCCGCTTCGAAGGTGTGCGCGCACAGCTCCCCCAGCGCGGCGAGCTGGCGGCGCACCTGCGGCGGCTGCGGTTCGATGGGCTGGGGCCAGCACACCTCGAGGACCCCGCGCAGACTGCCGCCCGCGCCGATCGGAATGGCCGCGCGCCCGCCGCGCCGATCACCGATCGACGGCAGCCGGGAGGCGTCGAAATCCTCGATCCACACCGCCTCGCGCGTCAGCAGCGCCTGCCGCGCCGGGGTCGCCAATCCCGGTGGCACATACCGCCACCGCTCGGCCTCCTGCACTCCGATCCCCGCGAAACCCACCAGTGAGAGCGAGGCGTCGGCCCCCGCGGCCCAGATCACCACCGCCGTGGCGCCCAGCGGCGACAGCGCGTGCTCGAGCACCGACTCCGCCGCGCGCTGGGTGTCCCCGTTGGCGGCGAGCAGCGCGCTCTCCGCGGTCCGCAGCCGCACCGCGGTCTCGTCGGAACCGTTCGTGCCCCGCAGCAGCTGGCCGACGGCCTCGCTGATCTTGTCCTGGGCCGCCTGGTTCACCAGGTCCGCGGCCAGCTCGAGCACCCCGACCCCGGCCTGCCGGGACAGCGTCTCCAATTGCCGCGCCGCCTCCGCGGGCCCGCAGCGCAGGCGCTCGACCAGTACGCCCTTGGCCATCTCGATCAGCGCGCGCCCGTCGGCGGTGGACTGGGCCTGCTGAATCTGTGTCCGAAGCCGTTCCACGGTCGCCGCGAGCCGGTTCACCACGACCCCGTTCACCCCGGCGGTCTCGGCGTCGCGGTCCCCGGCGTTCATCAGACGCCGAGCCAGTGCTGGATCCGGCCGAGCAGCGCGCCCGCGTCCACCGGTTTGGTGACGTAGTCGTTCGCACCCGAAGCCAGGCTCTTGTCGCGGTCGCCCAGCATGGCTTTGGCGGTTACCGCGATGATCGGCAGATCCTCGTAGCGCGGGATCTCCCGGATGGTCGCGGTCGCGGTGTACCCGTCCATCTCGGGCATCATCACGTCCATCAGGATGAGATCGGTCTCGGGATGGGCCAGCAGTTTGTCGATGCCCTCGCGCCCGTTCTCCGCGTGCAGCACGCTCATTCCGTGCAGTTCCAGAATGCTGCTGAGCGCGAACAGGTTTCGCGCGTCGTCGTCGACGATGAGGACCGTGCGCCCGGCCAGCTCGCCGACCGGCTGCTGTGGCGCGACCGCCGGGGCGTCCTCGCGCCGCACCAGCGGCACCACGTCGCCGGGCGCCTGGGCCATGACGTGCAGGGCGATGCGCTCGCGCAGTTCGTCCAGACTCGACAGCAACTCGAGGGGCTGGCGTTCGATGCGCTGCTGGAGCAGTCGTTCCTGCTCGGAATCGAGTCGGTGGTTGTGGGCGAGCACGGGCACGCTGCTCAGCGCGGCGTCCCCGTCCATCGTCTGCAGGAAATCGAGCGCCGCGCCGCCGGGCAGGTCCAATTCCAGTACCACGCAATGGAATGCCTCCGCGGCCATGGCTGCGGCCGCCTCCTGCACCCCCGTCGCGCTCACCACCTGAACCGGCCCGCGCGGATCGTTGCTGTCGGCCAGGTCGGCCACCGCGCCCTGCGCGACCAGCGACAGCAGACCCTGCGGCCGCTGTTCGACGACCAGCAACCGGCGCTGCTGCAGCGGGCCGGCGGGTGCGAGCTCCGGGCGCGCGGCCGAGTGCTGGTCGTCCTCCCGCTCGGCGGGGGCGATCTCCTGGAAGTCCGGGCGCGCGACCGGCAGGTACAGGGTGAACGTACTGCCCTCGCCCAGAACGCTTTCCGCGGTGATGGCGCCGCCGAGCAGATAGGCGATCTCCCGGCTGATCGACAGTCCCAGCCCGGTGCCGCCGTATTTGCGGCTGGTGGTCCCGTCGGCCTGCTGGAATGCCCCGAAGATCGATTCCAGCTGATGTTCGGCGATGCCGATACCGGTGTCGACGACCCGGAAGGCGATCGCCGAGCCGTGCCTGCGCATGGCGGCGGGCAGCTCGCGGGCCTGCGGCG
Source organism: Nocardia sp. NPDC055321 (assembly GCF_053645575.1). Classification (NCBI taxonomy): domain Bacteria; kingdom Bacillati; phylum Actinomycetota; class Actinomycetes; order Mycobacteriales; family Nocardiaceae; genus Nocardia; species Nocardia sp. NPDC055321. Next base: position 91,948 of record NZ_JBSHMS010000017.1, on the reverse strand, counting down.
GTTCGATTCGCAGTTCGACCGTGCCGGTTTCGGTGAACTTGACCGCGTTCGACACCAGGTTGCCCAGCACCTGGCGCAGTCGTGAATCGTCGGTGAGCACGTCCAGGGGCAGTCCGGGCGCGGTGGTGATGGTGAAGCCCAGGCTCTTCTGGGTGGTCATGGGCCGGAAGGTGGCCTCGACGTAGTCGAGCAGTTTGCGCAGCGGTACCCGCGCGGGCGTGATGTCCATCTTGCCCGCCTCGACCTTGGACAGATCGAGGATGTCGTTGATCAGCTGCAGCAGATCCGATCCCGCGGAATGGATGATGCCCGCGTACTCGACCTGTTTCGGCGAGAGATTGCGAGAGGGGTTCTGCGCCAGCAGCTGTGCCAGGATCAGCAGGCTGTTGAGCGGGGTGCGCAGCTCGTGGCTCATATTGGCCAGGAACTCGGATTTGTATTTCGAGGCCAGGGCCAGCTGCTGGGCGCGGGTCTCCAATTCCTGTCTGGCCTGCTCGATTTCGAGGTTCTTGGCCTCGATGTCGCGGTTCTGCATGGCCAGCAGCGCCGCCTTGTCCTCCATTTCGGCGTTCGAGCGCTGCAATTCCTCCTGCCGGACCTGCAATTCCTCGGAGCGGACCTGCAATTCGGTGGTCAGACGCTGCGATTCGACCAGCAGCTCGTCGGTGCGCGCGTTGGCGATGATGGTGTTGACGTTCACCCCGACGGTTTCCATGAGCTGGTCGAGGAAGTCGCGGTGAATACGCGTGAACCGGTGCAGCGACGCCAGTTCGATCACCCCGAGCACCTGGTCCTCCACGCCGATCGGCAGCACCAGCAGCGTGGTCGGGGCGGTCTGGCCGAGCCCGGAGGCGATGGTCAGATAGTCGCCGGGCACGTCGTCCACCGCGATGGTGCGCCGGCTGCGGGCGGCCTGCCCGACCAGGGATTGCCCGAACGTGAACCGTTGCACGCCACCGGGTTCCTGCGGACTGCCGTAGGAGCCGATCAGGCGCAGTTCGGGTCGTTCGGCGGTGTCGTCGGCCAGGTAGAACGCGCCGTACTGCGCCGAGACCAGCGGCGCCAGCTCGTCCATGATCAGTTCGGCGACCACGTGCAGGTCCCGCTGGCCCTGCATGAGCCCGGAGATCCGCGCCAGGTTGGTCTTGAGCCAGTCCTGATCCTGGTTGGCCTCGGTGGTCTCGCGCAGCGACTCCACCATGGAGTTGATGTTGTCCTTGAGTTCGGCCACCTCGCCGGAGGCTTCGACGGTGATCGACCGGGTCAGGTCGCCCTCGGCGACCGCGCTGGTGACCTCGGCGATGGCGCGCACCTGCCGGGTGAGGTTACCGGCGAGCTCGTTCACGTTCTCGGTCAAGCGTTTCCAGGTGCCCGAGACGCCTTCGACCTCGGCCTGGCCGCCGAGGCGGCCCTGGGAGCCGACCTCGCGGGCGACGCGGGTGACCTCGGCCGCGAAGGCCGAGAGCTGATCGACCATCGTGTTGATCGTGGTCTTGAGTTCGAGGATCTCCCCGCGCGCGTCCACGTCGATCTTGCGGGTCAGGTCGCCCTGGGCGACCGCGGTGGTCACCTGGGCGATGTTGCGCACCTGATTGGTGAGGTTGTTGGCCATGGAATTGACGTTGTCGGTCAGGTCTTTCCACGTGCCGGCGACGTTCGGCACCCGCGCCTGCCCGCCGAGCATGCCCTCGGTGCCGACCTCGCGCGCCACGCGCGTCACCTCGTCCGCGAACGCCGACAGCGTGTCGACCATCGTGTTGATCACCCCGGCGAGCGCGGCGACCTCGCCCTTGGCCTCCACGGTGATCTTCTGGCTCAGATCGCCGCGCGCGACGGCGGTGGCGACCTGGGCGATCGAGCGCACCTGATTGGTGAGGTTGGAGGCCATCACGTTGACGTTGTCGGTCAGGTCCTTCCAGGTGCCGGACGCCCCGCGCACGGTGGCCTGACCACCGAGGTTGCCCTCGGTGCCGACCTCGCGGGCCACACGGGTGACCTCGTCGGCGAACGAGGACAGCTGATCGACCATCGTGTTGATGGTCTCCTTGAGTTCGAGGATCTCCCCGCGCGCGTCCACCCGAATCTTCTGCGTCAGATCACCACCCGCGACCGCCGTGGTCACCTGGGCGATCGAGCGCACCTGCGCGGTCAGGTTGTCGGCCATGACGTTCACCGATTCGGTGAGGTCCTTCCACGTGCCGGACACGCCCTTCACGTCGGCCTGACCGCCGAGTCTGCCGTCGGTGCCCACCTCGCGGGCCACGCGTGTGACCTCGTCGGCGAAGGCCGAGAGCTGATCGACCATCGTGTTGATGGTGTTCTTGAGCTCGAGGATCTCCCCGCGCGCGTCCACCCGGATCTTCTGCGTCAGATCACCACCCGCGACCGCCGTGGCGACCTGGGCGATCGAACGCACCTGCGCGGTCAGGTTGCCCGCCATGAAGTTCACCGAGTCGGTCAGGTCCCGCCAGGTGCCGGACACGCCCTTCACATCGGCCTGACCACCCAGGATGCCCTCGGTGCCGACCTCGCGCGAGACGCGGGTGACCTCGTCGGCGAAGGAGGACAGCTGGCCAACCATCGTGTTGATGGTGTTCTTGAGTTCGAGGATCTCCCCGCGCGCGCTGACGGTGATCTTCTGACTGAGATCGCCGCGCGCCACGGCGGTGGTCACCTGGGCGATGTTGCGCACCTGCGCGGTGAGGTTGCCGGCCATGGCGTTCACCGAGTCGGTCAGGTCCTTCCAGGTGCCCGAAACCTCCGGCACCTCGGCCTGCCCGCCCAGCTGTCCCTCGGTGCCGACCTCGCGGGCCACGCGGGTGACCTCGGAGGTGAACAGCGAGAGCTGATCGACCATCCCGTTGAATACGGTCGCGATCTCCCCGAGCAGCCCGTCGGTGTCGGTGGGCAGCCGGGTGCCGAAGTCGCCGTCGCGCACCGCGGTCAAACCGGCCAGGAGCTGACGCAGTTCGACCTGGTCGGTGTCGGCCCCGGCGGGCTTGGCCACCGCGCGGGCCGGTACTGACGCGTCCGTCATGTCTATCCTCGCTCTGGTCGATTCTTCGGACCGGGCATCGAGCTCGGTCCGAGTGCGAAAACCGGCCCGAACGATGCCACCACGTAAGGATTCTCGTCGATCGGTGCGCGCTCACCCGCAGCCGAACTCTACGTTTCCGCTCCCGGCCGTGTGAATCCATTGGCGCACAACCCGAGAGACCCGCTCGCGCAACGGCTGGCGGGTTCGCCGCGCGGCCAACCGCCCGGGGACACCCGGCGCCGGCGGTTCACGACGCGGCCGAGATCCCGAACAGCGGCAGCGATTCGGTGAGCCCGGTGATCTCGACCGGAACGGTCCGGTGCGCGGCCCAGCGCTCGCGCGTCAGGCGCAGCCGGCGCAGCGTCACGGGCACACCGCGGACCGCGTGCACCTCGGTCCCGTCGGGCTCGTACCCGAGTTTGGCCGACACCCCGTACGAAGCCACGTTGTCCGCGAGCGCGCCCGACACCGCCGAGCGGGCCCCGAGCCCGGTGAAGGCCAGATCCAGGACCGCGGCCCGCATCTCGGTGCCGATTCCCCGGCCGTGGTGCGTCAGCCCGAGCCAGGACCCGGTGTCCACCTCGGCGCAGATGCCGAAGTTCTTCGCCGCCAGCGCCTGCGTTCCGACCACTACCCCGTCCAGCAGGACGACCAGATTGAGCGTCCAGTCGTCGACGGTCCAGTCCGCCAGGCATTTCCAGTGCCAGTGCAGGACGCGCCGCGGCAGTTCGCCGGGATCCACGTCGGTCCACGCCACGGTGAACGGCTGCACCGCCGGGTCGTGGACGCCCCGCCCCGCCAGCCCGGCCAGCGCCGCGAGCTCCTCGTCACCGGGCACCCGCAATTCGAGCCGCGGGGTCCGGACCCGCAATCCCACCACCGGCCAATACGACGACAACAGACTCATGCCGGCAATCATCTCGACCGCGATGCGGTGGCGCGAAACGGTTTTCCGCGCCCCTTGTGTCGTGCGCCACATCGGGGTTACTGTCCGAATCAGAGACTGCGGGGTCTCAGAAATGAGCGGCCGGGGTTCGCCATCGGCCGGTGGGAGGCGGACACGATGAGGAAGTCCATTGCGGGGCAGCGTGTCCCGGCCCTGGTCGCGGCGTTCGGAATCGCGATCGGCATGGCCGGGTTGCATCCGGGAGCAGCTGCGGCGGATGACATCGCGCCGGGCACGACGGCGCAGAGCGTGTTCGACACGGTGGGCCCGCACGGGGTCTCGACCCCGACGGTCACCAGCGCGTGCCAGGAATCCGTGGCGGGCATGATCTCCCACATCGTGGTGCACCTGGCGGGCAACGCCGATGATCTCCGCTGCACGCAGGCGTTTCCCTATGGGCTGCAGTCCCCGGTCGGAGCGAACACCTACTACCCGGCGGATATCGCCGACCTGGACAGCGCTCCGCTGATCCTGTTCGAAGGCGGGATCCTGTCGAACCCCGGCCATTACGACACCCTCGTCCGGCAGTGGACCGGGCACGGCTTCGTGGTGGTCGTGTCCTATGACTTCTTCAACTCCCTCGCCTACGTGCCCGCCATCGGCCTGGCCGCCGCCCTCACCCAGAACCGGGATCCGAGTTCACCGCTGTTCGGCAAGATCGATCTGAGTCGCACGGTGCTGGCCGGTCATTCGGGCGGCGGGCAGGCCACACTCCAGGCGGCGGCACTGCTTCCGCCGATAGCCGGCTCGATCGATCCGACGCTGCGCGTCATCGGCGCGCTGGCGATCGAACCCGGCCCCCTGGCCGTCGGCGCGGCGGTCACGGTGCCCACCCTGTTCCTCACCGGCTACAACGATTTCGTCGTCCCCGATTTCGCCTGGGTCCGGTGGTGGCAGTACAACCTGATGCACGCCGCCCCCGCCTGGATCGCCAATGCCCGTGGGGTCGGCCACTTCTCACCGGTGGACGGCCCCGGCGAGTACCGCTCGTCCGGAACCGCCGTCGCCTGGCTGCGCTACATCGCCCTCGGCGACGACACGGCCGCCCGGTTCTTCGTCGGCCCGGACTGGCGCCTGCGCGAGGACCCCACCTACTACAGCGTGGAACGCAATCCGCGCGCGAACGCACTGCCCTAGCGGCGCGTCGAGGGGCACAATCCCTCCGGTCCGGAAACTCCGGATGCCCCTTCCACCAGGGTTTTCCACCGGATACGACCGGATCCCGGTCGCTCGTCCGGTGGCGCGACCGGCACGGTGTTTCCGAGCGCGGCATCGTGCCGGCCACCGATCGGAAACCATCAGGGGGAACGCCATGACCAACGAATACGCGCCGCAGGACACGAACGAGTCCACCGGTTACACGCCCTACCCGACCGGATACCACGTCGCCCTGGGCGCTGCCGTCGGCGTCGCGTTCGCGGCCCACAGTGTCGTCCCGGCCATCGCCACGACCGTCATGACGACCACGCTCGCCGTTGTTCCCGCGGTCATCATGTCCTGGACCGCCAAGCGAGGTGGCGTCCACGCCAATCCGAACAAGCACACCCCGCGAGCGATGGGGCTCTCCTGGCTGGTCGTCCTGCTCATCCTGGGCCTGGTCGGTGCGGGCGTGACCGTCAACAGCCTCGTCGACTTCCGATGGACCTGGGCGCTGTGCGGCGTCGTCGCCTTCGCGATCCTCCTCGTCGCCGGACCGCGCATCGACGCGGTCACCCGGCGCGAACTCGCCGAGCAGGATTCTCGAGACCTCGAGAACCCGGACGACCCCCGGTAGCCGGTGCGCCCGCGCACAACCGGGCTCACCCGAACGACGGCCCGGGTACGCGTGCTCCGCAGGCACGCGTACCCGGCCCGTGCGGCGCGGGTGTCACTCACACGAGTGGACCGCGCTCGGGACTCAGTACTGGTCGCAGGTTTCGACGACCTCGTCCATCTGGCTCGCGAAGGTGGAGCTGTCCTGCACACTGGCGCCCATCTGCTGCTGCTGGGCGATGAGCGCCTGGAACGCGGCGCGGCGCTGTTCGACCGGCTGGTCGTAGGCGGCCTGGATCGCGCTCTTCTGCGCCGGAGCGGCATCGAGCTGCGCGGCGGTCTCGGGCGCGACATCGTGCAGCGCGGCATCGATCTGACTGAACGAACAGCTCGAGTTCAGCATCGGCTCGAGATCGCTCATCGGATCGGCGCCCGCCGCGCCCGCCCCGGTCAGCATCGCCGACAGAGCGAAACCGGCGAGCACCGCCGAACGAGCGAAGCCATGCGAACTGATCAACCTCATGAAAAAGCGCTTCCTTCCAGTAGCTGCGATACGGTGCGACCCGGCCCCGAGATGAGCCGGACAGAAGGGATTTCGGAGCCGAGCCGCCGAAGGTTTGGTTATCTAGCGAACTTTCGGACAACTGTTTCGAGCACCCCGGACGGGGGTATTGAACCTCCAGACCTCTCCCCCGATCGGGCACGTGAGCCGGTGGCGGGCCTCAATTCCGGTCCGCGACACGCGGTATTGCAGCGACACGGGGAGAATGGTCCGATGCCGCCGAATCCCGTTCCGCCACTGCTCGACACCATCGCTCTGGAGCGATCCTCGGTGGTCGCCAACAACGCGATGAATCGCGATCGCGGACTCTCCGGCGTGAACAGTTACGCCCGTGATCTGGGCTTCGACCCCTACGAACACCTGGCTGCCATCCTGCGCGCCGACCCCGGCGCGACGGTTACCTGGATCGACATCTGCTGCGGGTCCGGCCGGGCACTGCTGGCGGCCGAACAGCGCTTCGCCGTTGAGTTCCCGGCCGCCGACATCACCCTGATCGGTGTCGACCTGGTCGGCCACTTCCGAGCGGCTCCCGCCACCTCGCGTCTGCGCCTGATCGCCGCCAACGCAACCGACTGGCAACCTCCAGTTCCCGCCGATCTGATCACCTGTGTGCACGGCCTGCACTACGTCGGCGACAAACTGGCGCTCCTGGCCGCGATGACTTGCTGGCTCACCCACACCGGAACCCTTGCCGCCCACTTCGACCCGGCCCTGATCCGCCATCCGGACGGCGCTCCCGCCACGCGCAAGGTCCTCGCGGAGCTCCGCGCGGCGGGTCTGGCCTACGACTCCCGCCACCACCGCCTCACCGCCCGCGCACCCGGCCCGGCCCGGTTCCGGGCCACCTACCTCGGCGCCGACGACACGGTGGGTCCCGGCTACACCGGGCAGCCCGCAGTCGCCTCCCACTACCGCTGGGACAGTTCGCGATAGGCACGGAGAGCCCGGCCCCCGGCGCCACCGCGGCCGAATCCCCGCTCGAAGGGCTGTTTCACGCCGGTAAGCGCCGAATCACTTGCCGCCCCGGCACTCTCGCACCGCGATGACCCGATCCCGCTCTCGCCGGACAGAACCCGGCGCGGGCCCGCGTCGAATATCCTGGATCGGTGGCGGCTCGAATGCGCGACGACGACCTGAACCCACGCCGGCTCTTCGGTCTGCTCTTCGCCGCCGCCTCCGACCTCGGCTACACCATTCTCCCGGTCGGCCCCGACGAGATCATGGTGTCGGACAACGACAGCATGACGAGCCTGACCCTCGAGCACATCCGCCGCCGCCTGCTCTTTGAACCCGCCGATCAGTGGCCGGTCATCGTCAGCGACCACCTCGGCACCGTGGTGGCCGCCACCGCCGTCGACCGTGACGCGCCCCTGGACGTCACCAACTTCGACGCCATGCGCGGCCTGCTCAGAACCCGCGTCTATCCCGCCCCCGCGGCCGCCCGCAACCTGGTGTGGCGCGACTGGGCTCCCGGCCTGATCCAGCGCCTGCTCATCGACAAGGTGCACACCGTCATGCCCGTCGAACGCGAATGGACCCGCCTATGGCCCGGTGACACCGAACTTTTCGCCCTGGCCGAGAACAATGTGCGCGCCGACGACGGCGTGGTCTGCGCGCCCCTGCCGCTGGGCGATTTCGACGCCCTCGCCAGGGACCTGCCCATCTTCCGCATGGCGGGCTCGGAGTACCTCACCACCAATCTCCGCTGGCTGGACGACTATCCGGTGGTCGGCCCCGCGGGCGCCCTCTTCACCGCCCCCGCCCGCCAGCGGATCTACTGCCACCCCATCACCGATCTCGAGGTCCTGCGCGCCCTGCTGGTCCTGGCCCGCTTCGGCACCCTGGTCTACGAAACCGACCCCTGGCCGATCAGCCCCTGGCTCTACCACTGGCACGAGGGCCGAATAGAACTGGCCGCGACCACAACCCACACCGGCACCCAGGGCGAGGTGGTCCCGACTCCCGCCTTCGAGACCTTCCTCAACGCCCTCGGCAGGCCCACGGATATGTGACGGCGTCGCACGGGCGACCGCTCCGGCAGCGCGGGGTTCGCGCCACCTTCGACTCGCAGGAACAGTTCTGAAACGGATCGCATCGCGCTCGCCACGCGCCGATCCGACGCCCCGGCCGCCATGTCACCCGCCCCCGGCGGCTCGCGGACCGAATTCGGTTGCCGGTCGTCGAGGGGGCCGGGCAGGATGCGGCCGTGAATATCTCGCGTATCGACGTGCTGCGTGACCAGTTCGAGCTGGTCTGGGCGCTGCTCGACTACCACCTCGAACGGCTGGAGGACGACGACTTCCGGTGGGAGCCCGCCGGGCTCACGTGGACGGTCCGGCCGGACGGGGACGGCGGATGGATTCCGGACTGGGAGGACTCCGAGCCGGATCCCATTCCCGTTCCCACCATCGCGTGGCTCACCTGGCACATCGGATGGTGGTGGACCGTGTCGATCGACCACCGCGAACAGCGAACGCCTACCGACCGCACCGAGATTCGGTGGCCGGGGCCCGGGGCCGACACCGTCGAGTGGTTGCGAAGGCTCCGCGAACGCTGGCTCACGATCCTGGACGCGATCACCGACACCGAACTCGACGCGCCGGCGGAATTCCCGTGGCCGAGCGAGGCGGGCAAGTCGGTGGTGCACATGGTCGCCTGGGTCAACGCCGAGTTGATGAAGAACGCCGCCGAGATCGGCCAGCTGCGGCTGCTACGCGCCGCGAACACCGCTGGGAGCGACGCTATCCCGCGCTGATGGTCCGGCGCGGGCTCGCCGGAAAGTTCTCTTCGTCGTACAGCACCCATTCGGCGACCGCGATCTCGTACAGCCGAGAGGCCGCATCGGGCATAGCACTCAGCACGCCGCTCGCCCTGGGCCAGCGCGCGGCGAAGGCGGCGGCCACAGCGTCGTTGCCCGTCCCCGGCAGCTGCCGCGCGGTACCGGTGAACGACACGCCCCGCCCGGTAATCCCGAGCTCGGCCGGCGGATCGACGATGATCGCCCCCGCCACAGCCGAGTTCCCGTCGATGTTCGTCGAGTGCACTCGATCCCGCCGCGAGATGAAGTACAGCCGATCCGGCCCGAAACTCGGCAGGTACCACACGCTGCACGCCCGAGGCGTGCCGTCGTCACCCACCGTGGCGAGCTGCATGAGCCCGCCCCCTGCGACGTACTCCTCGAGCAGTCGACGTTCCTCCATGGCTACACCGTAATCGCGCAGCCCTGAAGGACCGCCCGACCGGCCGCCGCCGCAAAGCGGATCGAACGCTCCACCGCGCAGAACCCGCGCACCGCGCTACCGACCGGCCGTCACACGGCCTGAATCATGTTGGTGCCACTCACGCTTCCAGCGTCATCGGCAGATCGAAGCGCGGGAACACCTCGGCAGGCGGGAAGTGGGTGAGCATACCCACGCGCTCCCCCTCAAGACCGAGGACGAGCAGACCCGTGGCACTGAACTCCGACTCACCCGCGAGCCTGGCGTAGACCCCGAACGCCGGACCACCGTTCGCGCGCGTAGCGATGAGCCGCAACGGATTTCGATCACGAAACGCCGGAACCCCGCGCAGGAACTCCGCGATCACACCCCGGCCCTGGTACTCGTGCGGCCACGGCGGCATCGTGAGCCACGCGTCGTCGGTCAGCAGCGCCACGACCGCATCGACATCGCGCGCCGAGTACGCGGCCGCGAACCGACGCGTCAACTCCCGCTCGGTATCCGAACCGCGCCCGGGTGGATCCATCACTTCGGTATCGCCGTGCAGTGTCGCCCGCGCTCGCTGCAGCGCGGCTTTCACCGCCGTGGTCGTGGTGCCGAGCATGTCGGCGACCTCGGACCCGCTGAACTCCAGCGCATCTCGCAGCACCAGCACCGCCGTCTGGCGCGGCGGCAACCGCTGCAGCGCCGAAATGAACGCCACCCCTACCGATTCCATCGCCTGGTAGCTCTTCTCCGGATCGAGCAGGCTGTCCGGAAACGGCTCGAGCCAGCCCACGTCCCCCGCCCGAGTGGGCTCGGGAACCTCGAACGGCAACGGCTGCGGGGGCCGGCGGCTCGCGTCGCGCCGGGCGTTCGAACAGCGATTCGTGGCGATCCGATACAGCCACGTCCGCACCGAGGAGCGTTCCTCGAACTCCGGCAGCGCCCGCCACGCCGCCAGCAGCGTCTCCTGCACGACGTCCTCCGCGTCGTGCAGCGACCCCAGCAGCCGGTAGCAGTGCACCCGCAATTCCCCCCGATAGGGCGCGGTGAGCTGCGCGAACGCCACCTCGTCCCCACTCCGCGCCGCCGCCAGTGCCTCGCTCATGCCGCCATCGTGACATCCGGGACCGACATTCGCCGGGACGCCACCGGTCCGTTCGCAAGCGGGTCGGTGTCTATACCCATGACCGTTTCCCACCGATCGAATCGAGACCGACATGATCACCAACGACAGCCCCGCCGTCCGCGTCGCTCTGGACTACTTCCACGCCTGGACCGGCAAGGACATGGACACCGCGATGAAGTACGTCGCCGAGGACATCGCGTGCGACGCCCCGGCGGGCCGCATCGAGGGCGCGGCCGCCTATCGCGCCTTCCTCGAGCCGTTCAGCCAGATGCTGGTCGGCGCGACGATGTTCGCCGCCTTCGGCAACGACACCACGGCCCTGGTCATGTACAACACCTCGACCCTCCCGGTCGCCAACGGCCCGGGGGCCGAACTCGTCACCATCGTCGACGGCCGAATCACGCAGAGCCGCTTCATCTTCGACCGCGTGCCGTTCGAGGCGGCGAGATCTGCGGCACACTGATCCCGAACGGTGCCCGGCCCGGATCAACCACCGGGCCGGCGCCCTCGGGCATCGACAATCGGAGGCGCGGTGAGCTTCTGGACCCTCATCGACTGGCTGGCGTGGAGCGCGAGCTTCGTGAACATCGCCGCCGTCGGCCTGCAACTGCGCCGCATGTGGGCCTCGCGCAGCGCCGCGGGCGTCTCGCTCGGCATGCTCGCGATCTTCGTCTACGTACAGTCCGTCTTCTGCCTGGTCGGCTATCACGAGCGTCAGTGGGCGCTGTTCTCCGGCATGCTCGGCAGCTTCGTGGTCACCTGCGTGACGATCGCGGTGGCGGTGCGCCTGCGCGCGACAGGCCGTCCGAATCAGGCGGGCACCAGCGGTTCGTAGCAGTCGTAGTTGCGCTGGGCGATGATCTTCCCCGCCCGGAATTCCAGCACGGTGGCGATGTGCGCCCGCAGGACGTGCCCGACCGGCAGATCCCGCACGGGCACCGCCAGCGTCCCGGTCCAGAGCACCTCCAGCGCGACCTGTTCCCCCATCGCGATCGCGTTGAGCACCTCGAAGTTCTGCGCGCTCAAGCCTTTCCGGCCCGCCGCCGAGGCGGCCCGCACCTGGTCGAGACTGCGCACGTTCCCCAGCGGGAACAGCGCGTTCGGCAACTCGTGGTGCGTGAAGTCCGGATGGAAGAACGCGGCCAGCTCTTCCCCGCTCGCGAAATCCGACACCGCCCGGTGGTAGCGCAGCGCGATCTCGACATTGGAATTCTCGATGTTCGACATATCCACAACCATAGTTGCACAACCATGGTTGTGCAACGCACAATAGCCCCATGCCCGCCGACCTCGATCCCCACTCACTCGACACCGGAACCCTCGCGCTGTTCGCGGGCCAAGCCGCCGCGGCGCGGGTTCAGGCGCACTTGGCCGAGGACGGCTTCGGCGATCTGCGCATGTCGCACGGCTACCTCTTCCAGCACCTCATCACCGGCGAGCCCACCATCACCGAACTGGCGGCACAGCTTTCGATGACCCAGCAGGGCGCATCCAAAGCCGTCGCCGAACTCGAACGCCTCGGCTACTGCGAGCGCACGCCCGACCCATCCGACGCCCGAGTCCGGCGCATTCGCCTGACCTCCCGCGGCCACGCCGCCGTCGCCGCCGCCCGCCGCGCCCGCGCCGACCTCGAGGCCCGGCTCGCTGCGCGGTTCGATGAATCCCGGCTCGCGGCACAGCGCGCGTTCCTCACCGAACTGCTCGCCGAACTCGGCGGCATCGAGGCCGTCGAACGCCGGGCCGTGCTCCCGCCCCACTGATCGCGGAGTCGGCGCGTCGTGCACGACTTGCCTTGCCGGGACATCGATTTCACCCGAACCGCTTGACCGGACCGGGCGCGTCGCCGGACCATCGAAACTCAGCATGGTCGGTGAGAGCGAAGCGAGAAGCCGATGAACAAGACCAGCTTGAACAGCGGCACCGCGCTCCCGCCCGCCGGGACGAACAAGGGCTCCGCGCTCGCGTCGGGGAAGTTCCTGCGGGTAGGCGACTATTTCTTCAAGCAGGGCCCGCTGTCGGGCTTCTACGCCGTGCTGCAAGCCAACGGCGATCTGCGGTTCTACTTCGCACGCCCCGGCGCGACCGGCGGCGCCTATGCCGACATCGACCCGAATCAGCCGTACTACTCCGCGGTCGGCGACGCCGGTTCCGCGCACATCGACCCGAAGTGGAAGTTCAATCCCGCCCAGACCAACGGCCAGTACTTCGCGACCGTCCAGAACGACGGCAATTTCGTCATCTATCGCGGAACCGGGCCGTCGGACAACAAGGGACCGTGCTGGGCCACGAACACCTGGCAGCGCGGCCCCGGGCCGAAATACTGGGCGGTCTTCGCGCCCGACGGCAATCTGCAGGTCGGATCCGCGCCCGAGGGCGTGGTTCCCGACAACGGACTCGATCCGGCGAACATCACCTGGCAGTCGGGCCAGAGCTACGCCGCCAACCGCGTCACCGTCGGCGGCACCCTGCAAGCGGGGCAATGGATTTCACGCAACACCCTGCTGACGTCGGCGAACGGGAAGTACGGCCTGACGCTCGCCGACACCGGCGCGCTGAGCCTGGTGTGCGGCACCCCGCCCGACAGCGGTGTGCAGACCACTTGGCAGACGTACTGGACCAATCGCGTTGCCAAGCCAGCGTTTCCGTGCTTCGCGATCATGCAGACCGACGGCAATCTCTGCGTGTACAAGGGCACCGATCCCGGGCACAACCAGGGCCTGTACTGGGCGATCTCGACCAAGGCCCGCGCGCAGGGCAGCTATGTCGCCACGATCGACGACGCGGGGACCCTCGCGGTCTACGCGGGGACGACCCCGAGCACCGCCGCCCTCTGGACGAACGCCGGAACCGCCGACCCCACCGCCGCCGTGCTCACGATCGTCTCCGGCAACAACCAGACCGTGCACGGCGGCGGCATAGGCAACGACTGGACCTCCGCCGCACCCCTGTCGGTGAAGTACGGCAGGGCCAACGGCGTCCCCTTCCCCGGCGTCTCCATCTACTTCGCCCCCTACAACCCCAAGGGCCAGGCGATGCGAATCTCGTTCGACGGCAACTCCGAACGGGCCTACGCCTCCTACCCCACCGACAGCGCCGGCGTCGCCACCACACCCAAGGTCTGGGTCTTCATCCTCAGCACCGCGGGCACGACCTTCGACATCCGCGCGGCCGTCGGCAGCCACCGGGGCGAACCGTATGTCGATTTCCGAATCAACGGTTTGGACCCGTAGGGGTCGTTTGGGAGTCCACCCCGGGGTCGGCTGCGGTAACCGTCTCGGGTCTGGATAACCCAGCGGTTCTCCTTCATCAGCATCAGGGTCGAACCCGTCACCAACCCGACGGCTCCCACACCATCGACTTCGGCCTCGAACGCCTCGCCGACATCCGGATATGCCGCACGAATTCTTGATCGGATACGGCATCAGAGAATTGCACCCGACCGAATCGCGATCATGAAAGCCCGAATCCAGCGTCGGTCGGGTTGGCTGCGCTATGTAGCAATGGACGTCGGCCTTTGTAGAGCGCAGTTTGGACTTCACTCGATTATTGGGGTCGCTTTGACCGAATTGCGTTGTATCCCAATAGAATTGGTCTATTCATTCTCGCTATCAAGGCGTAGAATAGAGGCATGGATTCGAGGAAGGTACCCACCATCGCGACGAGCGCCAAAGCACTCGCCGCCGCGGTGGAGAACCTGCTCGAATTGCCGATGTACTCGTTGGCCAAGGACGAGGTCATCGAAGTTATGCAGGAGCTCGAGACCAGCTTCCGAAAGCTCGAAGCGGTGAAGCAGCGGTTCGCGCTCGAGTGTGGAGCGCGGGACTTGGGCCCTCGGGCGGGTGTGAAGAGCTTGATCCTGTTCCTGCAGCAGACCCTGCGGCTGTCCTACGCCGAGGCCGCCGCCCGCGTTCGCAACGCTGATCTGCTGTCGACGGTGTCGGCGGGTTCGAGCACCCGGCCACCGAAATTGCCGCTCGTAGCTAAAGCGCAACGGGCCGGGGAGATCTCCGCCGATCATGTGAAGGCGATCAAGGACGCGCTCGAGCGGATCCCCGACGCCGCCGGTGCGGAAGTGAAGGATCACGCCGAGGAGCATCTGACCTCTTATGCCCGTGAGGGTGATCCGAAGGGTGTGACCAAGCTCGGGGTCCACATTTTGGCCCACGTCGATCCGGACGGGCGTTTGACCGAGGACCGGGACCGTCAGCGGGTCCGGAGCGGGCATCAGGGCATCGACGGCATGTACCCGATCTCGGGTTTCCTGACCCCGCAGTTGGGTGCGGTGATGATCCCGATGTTCGAGAAGTTCGGGCGACCGGGCATGTGCAACCCCGATGATCCCGAAAGCCCCTGGACCACCGCTGAACTGGGTCTCGATACCGAACTCGACGACGGCGACGACACCGGCGACGTCGATGTGGACGACCCGTCGTTGACCCCGGCCGAACGTGCCCGTGCCGCCCTTCGAGCGAAGCTGCGCGCGGCCGCCAAACGCGATCACCGCAACGCCGAGCAGCGCAACCATGATGCCTTGATGGTGTTCTTCCGCCCGGATATGGGGCCTACGAAGCTGGGATCGCATCGCGGCCTGCCGGTCTCGACGATCATCACCATGAGCATCGAGGACCTCGAACGCCGCGCCGGGGTAGCGACCACCGCGACCGGTGGCACGATGTCGATCACCCAAGCACTCCAGGTGGCCAGGAACTCCACCCCGTACCTGGTGGTACTCGACCGCAACGGCCGACCACTGCACCTGTCCCGAGGCCAACGTCTCGCGAACCCGGCACAACGACTCGCGCTCACCGCTACTGAGCGGGGCTGCACTCGCCCGGGATGCGACGCGCCAGCGAGCCGCTCCGCTGTCCACCACATCCGAGAATGGGCCGATGGTGGCGAAACGGACATCGAGAACCTGACTTTCGCGTGCGATGCCTGCCACGCCCAGATCAATACCGGCCCGAACGGGTGGGAAACGGTTGTGATGGGCGAGGATTCGGAGAATCCGGGCAAAACCGGATGGATTCCTCCACCGCACATCGACCGAGCTCGTAGGCCACGTGTGAACTTCCGTCATCATCCCCAGTTTCCGGGTATTCCCGCGCGATGGCGCTGTTAACCACCCACCCCGTCTCGACTCGTCACGCGCCGTATTCCACGCTGCCTCTTCGGCTTTCCCATGCCGAAGGGGCTCTTTGCGCGCCCAAGCCCTGGCCCGGCCTTTCCACCCGTGCAGCGGGTGCGACCACACGCATCAGTGTTCACGCCCGTGGCCGACGTAGCCCGAACCCGCACTCACCCTCCGGCTTCCAGCGGGGTTCGGGAGAGCAGGCAAAACAGATGCGACAGTGCTGGTTACCTCGCCTGCCGTACCCGACCTTCGGCTCCCCAGCCGAGAGCGCCCTCGCCCTTCCAGCCGAGTCGACTGGCCGTGGGAACCTTCTCGAGACCTACAGACAAAGACTCGTCATCAGCACAATGAGGGTGATGCCTATGGCGGTGATTGCCGCACCCGGCCCGGGTTCGGAACTCGGCCACGCATCCGAGGGCTTCGATCCCGTTGATCGGCCCGGAAGGGCTGGAACCGCCGTCGGGGCACCCAACCTGGCCCGGCTGGTACTCCGTTATCCAGGCGACCTTCCCCCGGTAGGGCACCCAACCACCGTCGAGGCTCCCGAGGTGCCCCCGCTGGTACTCCGTTATCCAGGCTTCTCTCCTGCGGCAGCGCACCCAACCACCACCGCGGCTCTCGACGTACCCCGCTGATACTGCGATACACACCTCCGGAACGACGGCGGTGCCAGCGGAATCGCAATGCCAACCTCACCCTCGCCGGGTGAGGTCGGAACCGGCGTAGACCTCGACAATCGACCCCGCCCCCATTCGAATGCTCGACACGAGGAGCTGGCATGGCGTTGGACTACGAGGACCGCACCGACTTCGAGAACGCCGATCGCGGGTTCATCGCCACATTGAGTCCGATGACCATTCGCGACGCCGACGGAACGATCGTGTTCGACACCTCCGGATACGCGTTTCTCGACGGGCCGTGCCCGGACACGGTGAATCCCAGCCTGTTCCGGCAGGCCCAGCTCAACGTCAAGAACGGGCTATTCCAGGTCGTCGACGGCATCTACCAGATCCGCGGTTTCGATATCTCGAACATGACCATCGTCGAGGGCGATACCGGGGTTATCATCATCGACCCGCTCATCTCGACCGAATGCGCGGCCGCCGGGCTGGCCCTGTATCGCGAGCACCGGGGGGACCGCCCGGTCACCGGCGTCATCTACACCCATTCGCACGGCGACCACTTCGGCGGCGTCGCCGGCGTGCTTCCCGACGGGCCGGGTGAGGTGCCGATCTTGGCCCCAGCGGGGTTCATGGCCGAGGCCGTCGCGGAGAACGTGTACGCGGGCACCGCCATGACCCGCCGCGCGAGCTACATGTACGCCATCGGCCTGACACCGGCACCCGATGGGCAGATGAGCACCGGCCTCGGCATCCAGACCTCCACCGGTACGTTCAGCCTGTACCCGCCCACGATCGACATCACCGCGACCGGGCAGCGCGAGACGGTGGACGGCGTGCCAATCGTGTTCCAGATGACCCCGGGTACCGAGGCCCCCGCGGAGATGAACTTCCACTTCCCGAATCACCGCGCGGTCTGCCTGGCCGAGAACGCCACCCACAATCTGCACAATCTGCTCACCCTGCGCGGCGCGCTGGTGCGCGATGCCCGCGTGTGGTCGCACTACATCGACGAGGCCATCGACATGTTCGCCGCCGATTCCGATGTCGCCTTCGCCTCACACCACTGGCCGACCTGGGGTACCGACAGCCTCATCGAATTCCTCAGCGTGCAACGCGATCTCTACTGCTATCTGCACGATCAGACCCTCCGCATGCTCAATCAGGGCTTGACCGGCGCCGAGATCGCCGAGCAGATCGAGCTCTCGCCCGGCCTCGACGACGCCTGGAGTGCGCGCGGCTACTACGGATCGGTGAGCCACAACGTCAAAGCCATCTACCAGCGCTATCTCGGCTGGTTCGACGGGCACCCCAGCTCGCTCTGGCAGCATCCGCCCGAGGCCGCCGCGACCCGCTATGTTCGAGCGTTCGGCGGTGTCGACGCGGTCATCGCCAAGGCCGCCGAATTCACCGGCGAGGGCGATCTGCGTTTCGCCGCCGAGCTGCTCAAGCACGCGGTCTTCGCCGACCCGGACAACACCGCCGCCAAGAACGCGCTCGCCGAGGTCTACACCCGGCTCGGATACGGCGCCGAGAACGCCACCTGGCGCGGCTTCTACCTGATGGGCGCCAAGGAACTTCGCGAAGGCGTCTACCCCACCGCCCTCAGCCTCGCCGGTGGCATGGCCGCGGCCCTGTCCATCGAGCAGCTCTTCGACACCGTCGCCATTCGCGTCAACGGTCCCCGCGCCGCGGCCGAATCATTCGTCATCGACTGGCATTTCAGCGATCTCGACACCACGATGCGGCTGACGCTGTCCAACGGAGCCCTGATCCGCACCCTCGACCCGCGCCGCAAGACCGACGTCGATCTCACCCTCACCCTCACCAAATCGCAGCTCATCGCACTGCTGGGCGGTCAGGGACCGGAGGGGGTGAACCACACCGGCGATATGGCTGTCCTGCAACGTCTTCTCGCACTGCTCGACGAACCCGACCCGAATTTCGCCATCGTCACCCCCTGAACCGGAGGCGTTCTCGGATAGTCGCCGAGATGTCATCGGCCCGCTGTACGGTCTGGGTGTATTGATACGAAACACGCGCCCGACGCCGCTCCCTAGTCGGCAAGGGCGTACGTGCCGAACCGAGTTCGGCACCGCCGCAAAGGACTCGATCCATGGGCTATCCGGGATACCCACCCAACCCGCAGCAGCCGTGGGGCGCGCCCCAGCAGCCGGTCAAGCCGTCGCTGTGGTGGATTGTGCCCGGCATCGTGGCGATCGTCGCGGGCATCGCCGGCGCCGCGATCTTCGGGTTCAGCTCGCTGTTCTCGGCGCTGGGCGAGGTCGATGACTATCAGCGCGTGAAGAGCCCGGGGTCGGGTGAGGTGAGCTTGGCCGCCGACACCGATTACACGGTCTACCTCGAGTACTCCGGCGCGTCCGAGCAGAGGCCCGGCGGTGATGTCACGGTCTGGCTCACCGACCCCTCGGGGGAAGCCGTTGACCTGAAGAACGTTTCGGTGACCTCGACCTATCAGATCAATGCCCGCGAGGGCCGGGCTGGGTTCTCGTTCCACACCGATCAGTCCGGAACCTACGAGCTGAGGTCCGAGAGCACCACCCGCCTGACCCTCGCGGTCGGTGAAGGGTCGTCCTCGGCGGCGTTCGGGACGGTCGGGATCGCGCTGGCGATCGCGGCGATCGGATTCGTCGTCGGCCTGGCGATCATCCTGACGGTGGTCATCCGCCGGGGCCGCAATCGCACGCCGTTCGGGTATCCCACGCGGTAGCCGGGGAGGTTGGCAGGGCCGGGAACGGCCCTGCCACGATGCTCCGTCGCCCCGAGCAGCCCACGTGCAGGGCTGCCAAGCGAATCATCAGCGCACGGAACCGCTTTCGATGAACTCGCGGATGAAGCAGAGCGGGCAGATGGGGTCGAACGGGGCGTAGCTCCGGGTCGCCACTTCGGTGGGTGTTTCCACCGCCGGTCCGCTCGGTGCGGCTGCGGCGAGCGCCGGTTGCAACGCGACCGCGAGGGCGAACGAGCCGCCGACGATGACATTCAGCACGGGACGGTACATAAGTTCCTCCTTGTTGCTGCGATGAGTTGTGAACGTATCAAGGGCCGGGCGGGGCGGTCATGCCCCCAAAACCCTGCGCAGCGTGTGGGTCTCGACGGCCGAGCCACCAGCGGACGGCACGGTGAAGCCGCCGGACGCTTCCGGGAAAGTCCGCCACACCCGTCCGCGATTCCTAGGCGGACCAGGCGCTGATCCGCACGATCGTCTCCGTCGGGGTTCCCGCGACGAGCACATTGCCGCGAAAACCGGTACTGCCCCGCCCGGTCAGCTCGCTCAGCACCAGCTGCGGCGGGTTCGCGCAGTCGATGTCCGAGGCCAGCTCGAGCAGATTCCGGGCCGTGAGATCCGCGCAGGTGATGGGCTGGGCGGGAGGTTGATCCACCGTATGAGGAGGGCGGGCGCGGAAGAGAGTCGGGTACCGGTCGAATTCGGTGGGCGGGCCGGTGAACGCGCCGTTGAACACGCAGCTCTTGACGTCCGCTCCGCCCTCGCAGGTGGAGGTCATCGACACCAGCCGCCAGTTGTCCGGGATGTGGATGTGGAACTCCCTGGACAGTTTGTCCCGGGCGTCCCCGTCGGACAGGTTGGACTTCACGACTTCGGGAACGATGAGCGAGTCCGCGAGTCCCGCGAACCGCCCCCAGACCAGAACGAGCACGACCGCGAGCAAGGCACTGACCGACAGCAGTCCCAGCGCGATGAACGCCGAGACCTTCGTACGTCTTCGAAACTTCTTCTCCACCGAACTGCCTTGCCGCGCAATAGTTCCCATCCGTTCCTCCCTGCCCGAGATCCTACGCAGGGAGCGGTTCACCGGATGCCTTTCATCCCGGACACGGGCCTGGAACACACCGCGACGCCGAGCCGTATCGATCGTCGAGGAACGTCACTGCTCACCGGGCGAGGCGAGTGCGTTCCGGTAGGAGGTCCAGAGGTCACCGCCGGGTTCCCCGAGAACGACGGTGCTGATGACCAACTCGATCATCACGCGGTCGTAGTCGTCGCTCCGGTCATGCCCGCGATCGGGATCGGTTTCGACGACGGCGGAGGTGATTCGACGCCCGCCGTCCGATGCCGGGGCGAAGGACACCTCGTAGATTCCGTTGCCGGTCCAGCTGCGATGCAGGAAGACGGTGTCGCCCTCGGCAAAGACGTTCCACTTCTCGTCCATGCTCATCGCGCGCCGACCGGCCCGGATCCGATCCCATTCCGCCGCGGTCCAGATCCGCCCTGGCAACCGGGAAACCGGGTGCGGGGCAACGATCGGATTGATCCTCCGGAAAGAGGCTCGGGTCAGCGGTAGAGCGGGTTCCATAGCCCGATCCTAGGCCGCAGCGGCTAGGGTGCAACCGTGACGCTGGGAGGTAGCTGATGGCGGGTGGTGACGGGCATGCGCAGGAGCTGCGGCCCTACGTGCTGTTGCTGGCGAGGCTGGTGCTGGGCGTGAACTTCGTGCTCTCGGGCACCTCCGCGCTGGCGGGGTGGCCCAACGCGAGCCCGCAGGCGACGCCCGGCGAATGGCCGTACTGGTGGGCGGGACTGTTCGAGGTGGTGGTCGGGGTGCTGCTGATCCTCGGGGCCTACACCTTCTTCGCCGGGCTGTTCGGGGCCGGAATGATGGCCTACGCCTACATTTTCGTGCACGCCGCCGGAAACCCGGACCGCTGGTGGGACGCGTACGGCAACGGCGGGCAGGCGGCCTCGGCGTTCGGGGTCGGGCTGCTGCTGATCGCCTTCTTCGGGCCCGGCGCCGCCGCCCTCTCGGCCGGCGCGAAACGCCCGGTGCGCCGCTGACCGAATTCAGCGGCGCGCGGCGGGTTCCACCCAGCGGCGCAGGGCGTCGATGGTGCTCTCCGGCGAGGTGTTGAAGCACAACCGGGTTCCCGGCGAGACCTCGATGATCGCGTTGACCAGGCGCTCGAACAGCACGGTGTGCTCGGCCGCCATCCGCACCCCCGCGCCGATCATCGCGGCCCGGAAATCACCCCGGGACAGGCACTCTCGCAGCTGTGTCTCGGCCGCGTCGGGGTCGGCCGGCAGCAGGCACGAGACGAGGTCGAATCCGGCGTCGCGCAGTGCGGCCTCACCGGCGGCGATCCGGGAGGTCAGCGTGGCCTCGTCCAGCCCGGGGTAGCGGCTGTAGTCGACCGCGCCGGGATGCAATCCGATCGACAGCACCGTGGCACTCGAATCCTGTTCCGCCATGGGGTGATTCTCCGTTTCTCCGCGAGAACTCGAACCTACCCGCGCCGTCACCGTCCCGCCCGCGTCAGCTGTTCGACGATGATGCGGGCGAAGTTCGCCTCGCCCAGGCCCGTCGGGTGCAGCGGCACCAGACCGTCCTGGGGACGGCGGGCGACGATGCCGTTGACCCAGTTCTCGAGGGTGTCGCAGCCGTCGTGGCCCGCGCCGGGACCGATGAAGTCGACGAACTCCGCCTGGTGTTCGGCGGCCAGGGTCTGGGTGAGAGCGGCCATCCGGTCGATGAGGTCCTGCAGGTAGGTGGCGTCGCGGGGCCAGACCGGCTGGTTGGCGCAGCCGCCGTCGCGGGTGTAGAGGGCGTAGCTGGTGATAAGGACGCGGGCCTTCGGGGATCGGGCATGGATGGCGTCCAGGACCGCGGCGATCTTGGGACCGGTCGCGTCGATCGCCTGGGCGCCGCGGTCGACGCCGTCCGCGGTCAGCCGGTCACGACACGACGTGCCATCGGGTTCGGGGTTGTTGTTGACGCACTGGTTGGCGATGGTGAGCAGCCCCGCGTCGTTGCCGCCGATGGTGAGGGTCACCAGGGTGGTGTCCGGGGTCAGGGCGTCGAGCTGGATCGGGACCGTCGCCTCGGGCGTCCGGCCGGTCTGCGGGGTGGTCAGGATGTTCTCGGTGCGCGCGCCGCTGCAGGTCACGTCGCGAAACTCCTTGACGCCCAGTTGTTTCGCGACCAGCTGCGGGTAGTTGACCGCGGATCGGAAACAGGGGTCACCCATGCTCGGCGGCGATATCCCCGGGCCGGCGGCGAACGAGTCGCCCAGCGCCACGTATTCCCCCAGCAGCGCGCTGTCGACCGCCGGTTCCCCGGCCGGCGCCGGTTCGGACGAGCAGCCCGCCACCAGCGTCGCACCGGCCACCAGCCCGGCGACGACGGCGTGTGCACGAGCGCGCGCGGGAGAGGGCCACATGCCGACCACCCTAACCGGGTGAATCACCGGCCCCGGGCCGCCGCACGCCGACCGGAGTTCCGGCGGAACCGGCCGACGGCTGAATCAGACCGCGCGGACCGGGTATCGCCGACCCGTGACCTTCGACTTGACGCCCACCGCCGCGCAACAGGATCTCGTGCGCCGGGTCCGGGACTTCACGCGCGAGTGCGTGCGGCCCGCGGCCGCGCACTACGACCGGGCGCAGGAGTTCCCCTGGCCGATACTGCAGGAAGCGGCCGAGCGGGGGTTCTACAGTCCGCTGTTCTACCGCGATCTGATCGGCGATCCCAGCGGCTTGTCGCTGCTCATGTTCATGGAGGAGCTCTTCTGGGGTTGCGCCGGAATCGGATTGGCGATCGTCATGCCCGCGCTGGCGCTGTCCGCGATCGGTCAGGCCGCCACGCCCGAGCAGATGTTGCGCTGGGCGCCGGAATGTTTCGGCACGCCGGGTGATCTGAAGCTGGCCGCGCTGGCGATCTCGGAGCCCGAGGGCGGCAGCGACGTGCGGAATCTGCGCACGCGTGCGGTGCGCGACGGCGACGACTGGGTGATCGACGGGCACAAGATGTGGATCGGCAACGGCGGCATCGCCGATGTGCACGTGGTGAACGCGGTCGTCGACGAGCGACTCGGGCATCGCGGCCAGGCGCTGTTCGTCGTGCCGGGCGGGACGCCGGGGCTCGAGCTGGTGCGCAAGCTGGACAAACTGGGATGCCGGGCCTCGCACACCGCGGAACTGCGGTTCGACCGGGTTCGGGTGCCCGGCGATCACCTGCTCGGCGGACCGGACAAACTCGAGCACAAGCTCGCCAAGGCGCACGCGGCCGCGGCCGAGGGCGGGCGAACCGGCTCGGCGACGCTGGGCACCTTCAACCAGACTCGGCCGATGGTCGCCGCGCAGGCGCTCGGAATCGCCAGGGCGGCGCTGGAATACATGACCGAGTACGCCAACGGCCGGGAGGCGTTCGGCGCCCCGATCATTCAGCACCAGGGCATCGCCTTCCCGATCGCCGATCTGGCCACGCGCATCGATGCCGCGCGGCTGCTGACCTGGCGGGCGGCCTGGATGGCGGCCAACGGGGTGCCGTTCGAGCGTGGCGAGGGGTCGATGGCGAAACTGGCGGCCAGTGAGGTCGCGGTGGCCGCGACCGAGCGCGCGATCCAGACCCTGGGCGGCTGGGGTTACATCACCGACCATCCGGTGGAGAAGTGGTATCGAGACGCGAAGCTGTACACCATCTTCGAGGGCACCAGCGAGATCCAGCGCATGGTGATCTCCACGGCCCTGGGCGCGGCCGAGGGCAAACCGCCGCTGCACGTCGAGCTCGAGCCCTCGGGCGGGTCGCTGAATCGCATGTTCGGCCGCGGCACCGAGATGCGGACCCGGGCGGCGTCCGCGGCGCTGGCGATGAAGGACCGCATGCCCCGGCCCGTCGTGACGGCGGCGATGCGCCTGTTGCGCCCGCCACGCTGAGGGCCGGGTCAGTGGTTCGACGGGGGCCCGAACAGGTCCCGCACCGCCACCGGCGTCCGCGCCTCCGAGGTCGCGAGGTCGAAGTACTCCGCGGGGGTCACACCGTGCAAGGACGCCACCGCCGCCGCGGGGATCGACTCGATCTTCGTGTTCAGCGCGCGGACGTTGGCGTTGTAGAGGCGGCGGGTGGCCGCGATGCGGTCCTCCACGTCGCTCAGCTCGGTCTGCAGCGCCAGGTAGTTCCGCACCGCGCCGAGGTCGGGATACTGCTCTGCGACCGCGGACAGCCGGGACAGGGCGGTGGTCAACGCGTTCTCGGCCGTGGCGACGCCGGCGACCTCGAGCCCGGATCCGGTTGCGGCGGCGGCGTTCACGCGCGCGGCCGTCACCGCTTCGAGGGTGTCGCGCTCGAACGCGGCGGCGCGCTCGGCCGTCGCGACCAGGTTGGGCACCAGCTCGTGGCGGCGCTGCAATTCGACGTCGACCTGTTTCCAGGACTCGGCCACGAGGTTGCGCAGCCGGACGAAGTCGTTGTGCACCGCGAAGTACCACAGGACGGCGATCACCGCGACGGCGATCACCAGCAGAATGGTGACGGTGGTGCTCATGCGCTGCGTCCTTCCGGGCGCGGCCCGGCGTGCGCCGGGTCCGAATGGGTGGTGCCGTAGTCGTTCCAGACGAATCGCGGAATGCCTTCGGCGAGAACGTGCATCGCGGAGAAGACGCCGGTGATCTCGTCCGGCCGGTTGCCCAGCGTGGTGATGGCGACCAACTCGGCTCCGGCGATCTCGAACCTGGTGACGGTCACCGCGCCGTCGGCCAGCCGCGCCAGGTCGACGAGCTTGTCGATGGTGCGCGGGGTGAGCACCGCGTGCGCGAACGCCGGATCCTTGCAATAGACGTAGAACTGCCTGTTGAAGTCCGCCGATTCGAATTTCACGCGGTCCCCGATGGTGGTGTCGATCACCGCGCCCATCGTCAGCCGGGGCAGCGCGGCGGGCAGCGCCAGGGTGAACACGTTGCGATAGTGCGTGCTGACATTGACGCGATTGTTGTGCAGCCAGGTGAGGTGGAAGAAGCTCGCCGCGTAGCCCCCGACCGTGCCCGACATGTCGTCCCGCACGCGAAAGCGCCGGGCCCGCCCGATGGTGAACGGCGGGAAGTTCCAGTTCGGCACCGGCCGGTCGGACGTGCGCCGATAGTCGAACCCGTTCGCCCGCGCCCACCCCGCGGTCCAGCGCTTGCGCAGCAGTTTCACGATGATCCCCGCCGGCAGGAAAGCCAGCAGCGGCGTGAGCGGCAGCAGGATCCACGAGAGCGGCCGCCCGTGCTCCTGCCACCACCGGTATTGCACGAACACCAGCAGCACGAACGTGATCAGGGACAACACGTTGAGCGCCCGCGGCCGAGACCACACCGCCTCGCGCCCACTACTCCCGGTCACATCACCCACGATTCCCCCGCTCCCCACACCACCCGTTCCGGACGGTCGCACCGATTCTCGCAGGCGCCCGCAACGGAATTTCGGGCTCACACCCCGGCGTCGGGCGCTCGCCGGGGAATAGCGGGCAACCGATCGGCATTGCACGGGGCATCGATCTTTCGTGGAGGTTGGGCAGTGTCCGAGGTCAAGGTGGTTCGCGGGGACGAGCGGGGGCGGTGGCGGAACGAGTGGCTCGAGTCACGGCAGTCGTTTCCCGCGACCGGCAACTTCGACCACGCGCGGTACGCGCACGGGATGCTGCTGATCCACAACGAGGACCTCGTCGACGCCGGGGAGGGCTTCGACACCCATCAGCACCGGGACACCGAGATCATCACCTGGGTGCTGGAAGGCACCGTCGTACACCAGGATTCGCAGGGCAACTCGGGGTTGATCCACCCGGGGCTGGCGCAGCGGATGAGTGCGGGAACCGGAATTCTGCACTCGGAGAAGAACGGCGCCACCCGCGCCGAGCGCGAGCGGCTGCACGTCGTGCAGATGTGGGTGCCGCCCGATACGCCGGGGGCCGCGCCCGGGTATCAGGAGATGGACATCGGTGATGCGCTGCGGCGCAACGAATTGCTGACCGTCGCCTCGGGTATGGCGCGCTACCGCGATGACACGGCCGTCACGCTCGGCAATCGATTCGCCGCCTTCCACGCCGCACGGCTGGACGCCGGGTCGGAGATCCAGGTCCCCGACGCCCCGTACGGGCACGTGTTCGTCGCGCGCGGGAGCGTCGAGTTCGAAGGATCCGGCGTGCTCGAGCAGGGTGATGCGGTGCGGCTCACCGCGACCGGCGGCCACCGCGTCCGCGCGCGCACCGACGCCGAGATCCTGATCTGGGAAATGCACGCGGTCGCCGTCTGATTCGCGATCGGTGGCCGCGACATCCCCCGAGCCTCCGCGATTTCGCCGGGCGCATGCGTACATTCGTGGGGATCGCGATCCGGCCGGGGGGTCTCGTCCGCCCTTCGGCCGACGCACGCCGCCAGTCGCCGAGGAGCCCTCCGATGCTGCCCGTGATCTACTCGATGAGCGTGTCCCTGGACGGTGTCACCGCCGGGCCGCACGACGACATCCGCTGGACCGCACCCGATCCCGAGCTCACACGCTTCCGCGACGACCAGACACGGCAGGTGTGCGCGCACGTGTGCGGCCGCAGGATGTACGAGCGGATGCGGGCGACCACCGAGCGGACGCGGGCCACCCCCGCCCGCCCGGTTCCCACCGTGGTGTTCTCCCGCACGCTGAACACGGTGCGCGGCAACGCCCGGCTGGCCACCGCGGATCTGGCCACCGAACTGAACCGGCTCTGCGACGGCCCCGGCGAGGGTGTGGTGGCTCTCGGCGGCGCGCAGTTGTCCGCCGCCGCGGTCACCGCGGATCTGATCGACGAGTACCGCCTGTTCGTGTGCCCGGTGACCGTCGGCGGCGGCGCCTCGAACTTCCCGCCGCTCCCCCAGTCCCTGGATCTCCAACTGCTCGAGTCCCGGACCTTCGAGTCACACGTAGTCTACCTGCGCTATCGCCGCGTGCGCTGACCCGCTGTGGCCGCAGACGGGTTGCCATTGGATAGCCATCGGTGATGAAACATGGCTCTATCGCATGCGTCCAGCTTCGTGGAGCGCTAGCTTTACCTGCATGAGCACGCCCGAGACCGCGTCATCGGCCACAGTTGCCGGGCGGCGCCACCTGTCCTATCCGATGTTCGCGCTCGTGGTGATCGTGTACCTGGCGATCATCCAGCTCGGTGGTCTGCTGATGACCGCGCTGACCGGGGAGGACGATTTCCTGTCCACCCGCGGGGTGTTCTACGGCATGATCATCCCGCTCGGCGTCGCGCTGGTCTTCACCTACGGCGTGATCGCCTATCTCGGCTGGCTGCGTCCGGTTCTGCGCGATGATCGCCCGGTTCGGTCCTGGGTGCGGGTGGTGCCGATCGTGTTCCTGGTCGCGATCGTGTTCGGCATCAACTACAGCGCCCTGTCGGACAAGGGCCTGCTGTACACGCTGGTGCTGTTGATCGCGACCCAGTTCGTCGGGTGGGGCGAGGAAGGTATGTTCCGCGGGATCGGGGTCGTGGTGCTGCGCGACCACGGACTCGCCGAGGGGCGGGTCGCGCTGTGGTCGAGCATCGTGTTCGGCGCGGTGCATCTGACCAACGGAATCACCCACGGCGCGAACGCGATCGGACAGGCGATCATGGTCAGCCTGGCGGGCTATTTCTTCTACCTGACCCGCCGCGTCACGCGCGGCAACACCGTCAACTCGGTGCTGCACGGACTGTTCGACTTCACGCTGCTGACCGGTACGTCGATCCTGGTCGACCAGACCTTCTATGCCGGCGCGCTGCTGCCGATCCTGTTGTATCCGGTGCTGGCGATCGTGCTGCTGGTCAAACGTCGCACCATCGAGCCCGCCGCCGCGCAGGCCGCCTGAACCGTTAACCGAACGAGCACGGAGACGCACGTGGGAACACATCAGGCCGAGGCCGAACAGGTCTTCTCCGAACGGTATTTCGACCCGGGAGACCGCTGGGTCCCGGCCGATCGCCGCTGGCTCGGCATCGACAAACGAACGATCCTGCCGGCACTGGTCGTACTCGCCCTGGCCTTCCTGCAAGGGGTCCTGCTGCCGCGGATCAACGACTCGATCGCGGAGAAGGACGTGACCGTCGCCGGAGACGTGATCGTCGTGCGGGGGCAGGTGGGCTTCACCGCCGCTGCCGGCTGGTCCCTGGTCGCCGGGGAACGACGAGGTGACGAGCCCAGCGGGCAGGGCTACCCGGCGCAAGCGGTCCTCACCCGCGGCGGCGCCCAGTTCGTGGTCCGCACCGGCACATTCGGCGGGGACGCTCCCGCACTGCTCGAGCAGATCGAGCGCACCGACGAACTCCTCGGCGGGGCGTTGACCGCGACCGGCGACCCGGTCGCGATCGCCACCCGCGCCGGTCTGAACGGGGTCATCACCCGCTACGCGGCCACCGGGATCGACGGTGTGCTCGCCGCGTTCGTCCACAACGGCACCGGAATCGAGGTCGTCGCGATCGGCCCCGCCCAGCCGGGCCGGGACATCCTCGGCGAGGTCGCCGAGATGATCGCCGGTATCGAACCGATCGGAGCAGAACGATGACCGCCGCCGATAAAGACCTGGCGCAGGACCGGTTCCTGGCCATCGAGAACTCCGGCTGGGGCCGCACCTTCACCTTCTACCAGCCGCGCAACCTCGCATTCTGGGTGTATCTGCTGATCACCGGATCCGGGGCGATGCTGTTCATCTCCCGCATCGCCACCAGCTACCCCGCCTACGGGCGCGCCATCGCGGTCACCGCCGCGGTGTTCACCGTCTACGGGGCGCTGTTCTGGTGGTTCGTCGCCCATATCGACCGCTACGCCCGCCAACCCACGAAACTGCTTGTCGCCGCGTTCTGCTGGGGCGGGTTCGCCGCCACCTGGTCCATGGCCTCCTATGCCAACGACGCACTGATCGCGATCTACGGCAAGGTCTTCGGCCACGCGTGGGCGCAGGATTGGGGCGCCGGTCTGGCGGCGCCGTTCACCGAGGAGACCGCCAAGGGCTTCGGCCTGCTGCTGTTCATCGCCCTCGCGCCGCGCCTGATCCGCACCGCCTTCGACGGGTTCATCGTCGGCGCGTTCCTGGGTCTCGGTTTCGAGATCATCGAGGACATCGCCTACGGCATGAACGCCGGCGCCTCCCAGTTCGGCGCCAACCAGGTCGACGCTTCGCTGAGCACCGTCGTACTCCGCGTGCTCACCGGCGCCACCGGACACCTGCTCTACACCGCGCTGTTCTGCGCCGGCCTGGTGTACCTGCTGGGTCGTCCCGCCGAACCCCGCAGGATCGGGCGCGGACTCGGCCTGATCGTGATTGCGATGCTGCTGCACGGGTTCTGGGATTCGATGGCCAACTTCGCCGGCGACAGCTCCCTCGGTGCGATCGGGTTCATCGTCGGAATCATGATCATCGCCCTCTCGATCGCCGCGGGCGTCTTCGCCGCCACCGTCCCCCGCGAACGGGATTTCCTGGCCCGGATCCTGGCGCCCGAGGTCGCCCACGGCACCCTCACCGACGTCGAAGCGGCGGCGGCATGCGCCGATGCCAAGGGCCGCAAGCGATTCCGCAAGAACGCGCCGGACCGGAGCGGACGCCGGCGCAACGCGCATCTCCTCGAGGCGATCTACGACCTCGCGGACGCGCTCGCCACCGACCACGGTGGCGAAACCCCGCGCGTGGAGTTCGCGCGCTCGGAAGTCGCCCGGATCCGCGACGGACGCCCGGTGACCGAGGCACAGCTCCCGGTTCGTATCTGACCCCGGCGTCGACCTTCGCGGGCATTCCGTCCGCCAAAGGCCATCGCCGATGCCGACCGCTGCAACGCGCCGGGCTCGCGTCGTCCCTGGCCAGCTGGTCGAGTTCGCTGGTGCGGCGCGCGGGACCGGGGCGAGGGTGAAGTAGCGGACTATCCGGTGCAGTCCGGCCCAGGTGCCGACGGTGTCACGGCCCGCCGGCTAAGCGAACAGCGCAGCGGTCGCGGCGTACCCCGCGACGGCAGCGAGCAGCCCGGCGACCACGCTGACCGTGACGTAGAGAACCGCGGAACGGTGAGCGCGCTGCTCGGTCAGCCGCACCGCCTCGTAGCTGAAGGTGCTGTAGGTGGTGAAGGCGCCGCAGAACCCGGTGCCCGCCAGCAGCATCCAGGAGGGTGCGAGGCCGGCGCCGGTGAGCGCGCCCAGCAGCAGGCAGCCCGACACGTTGACCACCAGGGTGCCGAGCGGGAACCGGCCGCCGCGCCGGGACTGGATCGCGCGGTCGAGCAGGTAGCGGCAGGGCGCGCCGAGCGCGGCGCCGAGGATCACCAGCAACGCGTCCATCAGCGCACCTCCGTCCCGAGCAGGCGCGCCGCGCGGCGGGTGAGGGCCAGTGCGCAGGCGGCGGCCGTCAGCGCGGCGGCGAGGGTGCCGACCAGGTAGGCGGCCGCGACGGCGACCGTGCCGGGATCCAGCAGCGCGCGAATGTCGTTGGCGTAGGTCGAGAACGTGGTGAAGCCGCCGAGTATCCCGACGCCGAGGAACGGGCGGACCAGGGGGTGGGCGGGGCGGATCTCGGTGATGACGACCATCAGCACCCCGAGCAGGAAGCTGCCCGCGACGTTGATGACGAACACCGCCCACGGGAACCCGCCCGCGGGGGTGGGCCAGGCGAGGGTGAGCCCGTAGCGGCCGAGCGCGCCGATCGCGCCCCCGGCGGCGATGGCGGCGAGCACACTCGCCTGCGCCGCACCGGGTTCGGGCCGGCGACGAGTGTCGTCCGCGCCGAGATCGGGGTCGATGGGCAGCGGTTCGTCGGGCACGAGTTCTCCTACTCCATGGCCGCGCGCACGCGGATGTGGGGTAGGGACCGTCGGCGGCGGTTCCGCGGTTGTTCCGAATCCAGGTCCGGAGCGGCGAGCCCCACCGCCGCGCTTCGGATCCTAGACCGGACGACCGCGCCGGATGTGCGGGGCCACGCCGGTTCGGCTGCCCGGCGTTCGGAAGCCGCGTCCCTCACCGGCGTTCGGGACTGTTGTCCCCGGTACCGGCGTTCACAACTCGTGTCCCTCGGACCCGCGTTCGGGAGTCGCGACGGTGTCGGAGGCGGGTTCTAGGATGGCCGGGGGCTCGGGACGATGGGCGCCCGTGAGATCGATGAGGAGCCGGTTGTGTCGGACACGTTCGTGGTTGCCGCGCGAATTCCCATGGGGCGGGAAGCTTTCGAGGAATGGCTCGAGACGCCCGCGCCGGAGCCCGGGGTGATCGAGAACCCGGACGCCATGTTCGACGGGCGGTTCTGGGACGGCAAAGCGGCCGACTGGGGGCAGGCGGAGGTGGGGGTCACGCCCCGGGAGTACCTCGCGGACTGTTTCGGGGAGGACACCGGCGGGCTGACCTACGTGCTCACCTATCGGGAGGGCGCGCTCGAGGCGTACCTCATGCACTTCGGCTTCTGCGAGTCGAACATCTACACCGCGCTGCTGATGCTCGCCGCCGCCGGCCGGGCGAGCACCGCCCGCAGCACGGTCCTGTTCTGGGCCGAGACCAGCGGATCGATGTTCGCCGCGGACTCGAACGGCTGGCTGGCGACGCTGTCGGTGGGCGCCGACGGCGCGCGGTTCGCGCCCGACCTCGACCTCACGGCGACGATCGCGGACCTGCGGGTCGCCGAGGCGAGCTACTTCGATCTTCTCATGCGGTTGGCCGGGGCCGAGGAATCGGACGGTGCGACGGGCTTCGGCGCGATCGGCCGCGACCCGCGCTACGTGGACGCCGCCGTCCTGACCCGGGACTGAGCCGCGCGTGTCCCTGCATGTCATCGAGGACCTGGTCGAGCAGTCGATCCGGTTGCTGCACACCGCGTCCGCGGCCGGTGACCCGGGCGTCCGGGCGCGGATCGCGGCGCTGTACCGCTTCCAGGGCGACTACGACTGCTCCTTCACCCATTTCCGGCTGATGGAGATCCTGCTCGAGCGCGGGTACACCCACCGCTTCGAACTGCGCCGGCATCCCGAATACAGCACCCGGGCAGCGTATTTCGACGGCCTGACCGACTTCACCGCGCTCGCGGAGATCGGCGACGAGGAAGATCCCGCCGGCTGGCTCGAACAGGGGTATGTCGACCCGCCCCACCTGTACTGCGACGCCGGAACCGCGCTGTGGCACAACATGATCGAGGCCGGGCACATCGGCGGTCCCGCCGCCGAACCGCTCGGCCCGGCGCCGCTGGCCGAGGTGGTCCACGAGGTCGCCCGCGCCGCCGAGCGCGCCGGGGACATCGACACCATCGCCCTGTGGCACGCGTTCGGGTGGAACGTCCTGGCCGAGGACGCCTGGATCCATCACCCCGCCGACGATCCCACGCTGGCGGCGATTCGCGATATCGCGGTGCGCACCGGCGCGCTCACCCATGAGCTGCCTAGCGGATACCGCCCGCCGCCGGTGTACTACGAGGACGATCCCATCGACGCCTGGTGGTTCGGCGACGATACAGAATCGCCCTGAGCCAAAGCATGTTCCGCGCGCCCGCTCGAGCCGAAGATCAGGGTTCCAGCCGGGGGCGAAAGCGAGGCAGACGTGTACGACATCCGACGTCTCATCCTGTTGCGTGACCTCGCCGAACACACCACGATGACGGCGGTCTCGGAACTGCACGGCATCACGACCTCGGCGGTGTCGCAGCAGTTGCGCATCCTGGAGGAGGAGGTCGGGACGGTCCTGACCCGCCGCGAGGGCCGGGTACTGCGCCTGACCCCGGCCGGGCGGGTGCTGGTCGATCACACCTCGCGGGTGCTGGCCGCACTGGAGGAGGCCGAGAGCGCGGTGGCGGCCACCGCCGAGCAGATCAGCGGTGTGCTCACCCTCGCGACCTTCCGGACCGCGCAGGTCGGTCTGGCGCTGCCGGTGGTGGTGCAGATGCGCGAGGCGTATCCGCGCCTGCGTATCCGCGTGGTGGATCTGATGCCGGTGGACTCGGTGCCCGCGGTGCGCCAGCAGGAGGTGGATCTGGCGATCACCTACTCGTATTCCTTCCGCACCCGCGACCTGCCGCTGGGCATGGCCTCGGAGTTCCTGTTCAGCGACCCCCTGGTCCTGCTGGCCCCGGAAGCGTTGCGCGAGCGCGTGAGTCAGCACGGCCTGGCCGCGGTGCGGGACGCGGATTGGATCACCGCCCGCGACGGCGCGCCCTCGATCGCGTCGGTGCTCTACGCCTGCCGGGAATCGGGCTTCGCGCCGCGGATCGAACATCGCAGCGCCAGTTTCGAAGCCATGGCCGAGATGGTGGAGTACGGGCTCGGGGTGACCATCGTGCCGCAGATGTCGGTGGCGCCCGAACACCATCACCTCATCGCCTGCCCGGTGGCCGGGGGCAGCCGGCAGGTCGGGGTGACCTACCGGCGTGCCTCCCTCGAACGCCCGGCGGTGGCGGCGGCCATTCACGCGTTGCGCGCGATCGCCCCGCCGTTGGAACAGGCCGGCTGAGCGATCGCGCGCCGGGCACGGCGATCGCCGCGGATCAGACCGTGCGGCGCAGCGCCGGGTCGGCCAGCGCGGGCGGGATCGCACCGCTGTCCCGCTCGTGGAAAAGCGTTCCCGGCGGCACGATCTCGTCGATACGGTCCAGGATGTCGTCGCCGAGCACGACGTCGGCCGCCTTCAGATACGCGGTCAGGTGCGCCTCGGTGCGGGGGCCGATGATCGCGGAGGTGACGTCGGGGTGCGCCAGGACGAATCCGATGGAGAGGTCGATGAGCGAGAGCCCCGACTCCTCTGCCAGGACCGACAGCGCTTCGGCGGCAGCCAGTTTGGCGGCATTGTGGGCCGAGGCGATGTCGAACCGGCCGGGAATCAGGTCCGCGCGGAAGGATTCGGGCTGCTCGGCGCCCACCCGGTAGTTGCCCGAGAGCCAGCCCGCGGCCAGCGGACCGAAGGTGATGACCCCCAGACCGTATTCGCGGGCGATCGGCAGGGTCTCGCGTTCGATGCCGCGCACCAGCGGCGAGTACGGAACCTGTTCGGTGGCCGGGCGATTGAGTTTGCGGCGGTCGGCCACCCACTGCGCCTCGACCAGTTCGCCGGGTGAGAACACCGAGGTGCCGTAGTACCGGATCTTGCCCGCGCGCACCAGATCATCGAGCGCGCCGACGGTTTCCTCGATCGCGGTCACCGTTTCGGGCCGGTGCACCTGGTACAGGTCCAGGTGATCGACCTCGAGCCGGCGCAGCGAATCCTCCACCGCGCGCACGATCCACCGGCGCGAATTGCCGCGGTGGGTGAGGTCGTCGTCGACCACGCCGTGGAACTTGCTGGCCAGCACGACCCGGTCGCGGCGCCCGCGCAGCGCCTTGCCGACGATGATCTCCGACTCCCCGCGCGAGTAGGTGTCGGCGGTGTCGATGGTGTTGATCCCGGCGTCCAGCGCCCGGTGGATCAGGGCGATCGATTCCTCGTGGGTAGTCTTGGCGCGGGCGCCGAAGTTCATGGCGCCCAGCGTGAACGGGCTCACGCGCACGCCCGTGCGGCCCAGGGTGCGCAGGTCGGAAAGGCTCATCGGACGGCTCCTGACAGGGTGCGGCGGCGGGTGCGGGAATCGGTGAGCGAGGGCGGCAGATAGCCCTCGTCGGCGGGGCTGATGGTGACCCCGGGTGCGACGATCTCGTCGATGCGGTCCAGCACGTCGGCGCCGAGCCGCACGGTCACCGCGTCGAGCTGGGTCTCGAGCTGGTCCAGGGTGCGCGGGCCGATGAGCACGCTGCTGACCGCGGGGTGCTGCAGTACGAACGCGAGCGCGAGCTGTACGAGCGTGAGCCCGGCCTCGTCGGCGAGTACGGCGAGCTGCTCGGCGGCGGCCCGTTTGCGCTGGTTGGCGGCCAGCGCCGGATCGTGCCGGTGCGGCTGCCGGGTCAGGCGGCTGGATTCGGCCGCCGCCGCGCCCGGCCGGTACCGGCCCGAGAGCCAGCCGCCCGCCAGCGGACTCCAGGTCAGCACGCCCAGACCGTATTTCGCGGCGATCGGCAGCGTGGCGCGTTCGGCGCCGCGGGCCAGGATCGAGTACGGCGGCTGTTCGGTGACCGGCCGCTGCAGGTCGCGGTCGTCGGCCACCCACTGCGCGGTGACCAGCTGATGGGGTTCGAAGGTGGTGGTGCCGTAGTACCGGATCTTGCCCGCGGCGACCAGGTCGTGCAGCGCGCGCAGCGTTTCCTCCAGCGGCACCTCGGGATCGGGCCGGTGCACCTGGTACAGATCGAGGTGGTCGGTGTTCAGCCTGCGCAGGCTGTCCTCGACCGCGCGGATGATCCAGCGCCGGGAATTGCCCTGGCTGTTCGGATCGTCCCCGATCTGGCCGTGGAACTTGCTCGCCAGGAACACCTCGTCGCGCCTGCCCGCCAGGGCCTTGCCGACGATGGTCTCGTTCTCGCCCTGGGAGTACACGTCGGCGGTGTCGACGACGGTGATGCCGGCTTCGAGGGCCCGGTGCACGATGCGCACGGCGTCGTCGTGGTCCCGGTTGGCCCAGGCGCCGAAGTTCATGGCGCCCAGCGCGAGTGGGCTGACCAGCACGCCGGTGCGGCCGAGATAGCGCAGTGTCATGGGGTGATTCACTTTCTGCCGGAGTCCGGCGCGACGGGTGCGGACCGGGCGATGGCCGCCCGGCCCAGACCGGTGATGACGAGATCGCTCTGCGGGGAATGGATGCGCCCGACCATGGCGTCGCGGTGGTGGCGTTCGAGCGGATGCCGCCGATCGAGTCCGGGATTGCCGGTGAGGTCGAGCGCGGACTCGGTGACCCGGATCGCGGTGGTGGTCGCCACGTGCTTGGCCAGGCCGGGCAGCGGGGTGGCGTCGTCGTCCGCCAGCTCGGTGACGGCGCGGCGCAGCAGGGCGCGACTGGTCAGGACGGCGGCCTCGATGTCCCCGACACGGTCGTGGAAGCGGGGCACGGTGGCCAGGGACGCGCCGAGCGCGGTCGGGACGCGGGTGTGCAGGTACCCGGTGAGCCAGTCGCGGGCGGCGATGGCGACCCCGTTGTAGTTGGCCGCCAGCAGCACCGGGAGCGCCTGGCGTCCGGGGCGCGGCCCGGGCGCGCCGGGTGCGCGCAGTTCGAGCAATCTGCTGTGCGGCGCCACGGTGCCGTCGAAGACCACCGACTGGGTGTCCGAGGCGCGCAGTCCCAGATGATTCCAGGTGGGTTCGATACGCCAGTTGGCGGCGCCGCGATCGAGCAGGAAGGTCGCGATCCGGGGCTCGGGTTCGGCGGTGGTCGTGGTGACGGTGAACCAGGTGAGTCCGGAAACCCCTGTCGCGTACGCCTTCTCACCGTCGATGCGCCAGTCGCCCGAGGGCAGGCGGGTGGCGGTGGTCGCGGGCACGCCGCCGCGGGCCAGGCTGCCCAGCTCGCGTTCGACCGCGAAGCCGTTGAACAGCGCGCCGTCGGTCGCGGCCGAGCGCAGCACCGCCTCCTTGAGTTCGGCGGGCCACGGACAGTCCTCACGGACGAGCGCCAGGTGGTTGACGAAGTTCCACTGCAGGATCAACCCGACCGAGGGATCTGCCGCGCCGATGCGCTCGATCACCTCGACCGCTTCGGCCAGACCCGCTCCCCTGCCGCCGTATTCGACGGGGACGGTCAGTCCCGGCACGCCGGCCTCGCGCAGCGCGGCGAACGAATCGGCCGGGAACACCGCCGCGCGGTCGTAGCGTTCGGCGTTCCCGGCGACCACCGCCAGGGCCGCGGCGAAGTCCTCCTCGTCCAATCCGGTGGCGGGGGTTGCTTTTTCGGCTACCGCGGTCATGGCGGGTCACCTTCCTTCTCGTAGTGGGGTATCAGGCCCGGACCAGCTGCGGCACGACCGCGCCGGGCACCGCGGCGAGCAGCTCGCGGGTGTAGTCGGCGCGTGGATCGGTGAAAACGTCCGCGACCGTGCCGGTTTCGACGACGCGGCCCGCACGCAGGACCGTCACCTCGTCGGCGATGAGCCGGACCACCCCCAGGTCGTGGGTGATGAACAGGTAGGTCAGGCCCTGCTCGTGCTGGAGATCGACCAGCAGTTGCAGGATCTGGGCCTGGACCGAGACGTCCAGGGCCGAGACCGCTTCGTCGAGCACGAGGATGCGCGGCGAGGCGGCCAGTGCGCGGGCGATCGCCACGCGCTGGCGTTGCCCGCCCGACAGCTCGGCGGGCTTGCGATCGAGGAACTTCCGGTCCAGGGCCACGGCGTCGAGCAGTTCGCGCACCCGCCGCCTGCGCTCCTGGCCCGCGGCCAGGCCGAGCGCCGAGAGCGGTTCGGCGATGATCTGCCCGACGTCGAAGCGCGGATCCAGCGACGAGTACGGGTTCTGGTGCACGAACTGGATCCGGGTGCGCACCGGGCGGAATCGGCGCCGGGACAGCCCGGTGACGCGCTGATCCTCGATCCAGACGTCGCCGGAGTCGGCGGGGGTGAATCCGACCGCGATCCGGGCGACGGTGGATTTGCCCGCACCCGACTCGCCGACCAGGGCGTGGGTGGTGCCCGCGGTGACGTCGATGGAGACGTCGCGCACGGCGGGCACCCCGGCGAAGGATCTGTTCAGCGCGCGCAGGCGCACGATCGCGCGGGGCGACTCCTGTTCGGCGGCAGGCGCTTTCGCGGCGGGCCGAGCGGGAGCGAGCCGGGTCGTGTGCGCGGACGGGGCCGCCTCGATGAGCCGACGGGTGTACTCCTCGCGGGGATCGGACAGGATCTCGGCGGTCGGTCCCTGCTCCACGATGCGCCCGTCCCGCATGACGATCAGGCGGTCGGATCGCTCCGCGGCGACCCCGAGGTCGTGGGTGATGAGCAGGACGCCCAACCCGAGGCTGACCCGCAGTTCGGCCAGCCGGTCCAGGATGACCTTCTGTACGGTCACGTCCAGCGCCGAGGTCGGTTCGTCGGCGACCAGCAGCGCCGGATCGCTGGCCAGCGCGATGGCGATCAGCACGCGCTGTTTCATTCCGCCGGACAGCTCGTGCGGATACTGCCGGGCGACCCGCTCGGGATCCCCGAGCCCGGCCTGGTCGAGTTTGGCGAGCACCAGCGCGCGGCCGGTCTCGGCGTCGACGCGGCGGTGCAGGCGCGCGGCCTCCACGATCTGGGCGCCGACGCGTTTGACGGGATTGAGCGAGGTGCCGGGATCCTGCGGCACGAAACCGACGAACGGCCCGCGCAGCCGGGCGAGTTTGCGATCGCCCCAGCCGCGGGTGTCGCGGCCGTCGAGTTCGAGCGCGTCGGCCCGCACCCGCGCTTCGGGGGGCAGCAGATGCAGGGCGGCGTGCACGGTGGTGCTCTTGCCGGAACCCGATTCGCCCACCACCGAGACGAATTCGCCCGGTCGCACCGCGAGCGACACCCCGTCCACGGCGGGCGCGGCGCTCGCCCCGGCGCGCGAGCGGTAGCGCACGCGCAGATTGTCGATGCGCAGCAATGGTTGTTCGCTCATCACGAGCCTCCCAGCGATCGTCCGATGCGGTTGGTGGACAGCACGACCACGGCGATCAGTACGCCGGGCAGGATGGAGATCCACGGGTAGGTGGCCAGGAAATCCCGGCCCTCGGCCACGGCCAGACCCCATTCCGGTTGCGGCGGCGGCGCGCCGTAGCCCAGGAACCCCAGCGCCGCGACGGCCAGTACCGCCGAGCCGCACTCCAGGGCGGCCAACGCCACCACCGCGCCGACGGAATTGGGCAGCACGTGCCGCCACACCACCCGGGCGAAGCCGGCGCCGGACCCGTAGGCGGCCTCCACGTAATCGCTGCCCGCGACCTTGAGCACTTCCGAGCGCATCACGCGCGCGAACGCGGCGACCGCCGAGATACCCACCGCCACCGCGATATTGATCGTCCCGTAGCCCAGGGCGGTGACGACGGTCATGGCCAGCAGCAGACTCGGGATCGCCAGCAGCACGTCGACGAACCGCATGATCACCGCGTCGACCCGGCCGCCGGCGAACCCGCTGAACAACCCGATCGCCGCGCCGATCACGAATCCGATCGCCACCGCGAGCAGGGTGGCGGTGACCGTGGTCGAGGTGCCGTGAATCGTGCGCGCCAGCAGATCCCGGCCCAGCCGGTCGGTGCCGAACAGATGCTCGAGACTCGGCGCGCTGAAGCTCGCGTCGGAATCGCCCTCGTTCGGGTCGTAACCGGTGAACCACGACGGCAGCAGCGCCCACAGCACCACCACGCCGATCACGGCCCAGGAGATCGCCAATCCCAGCGGCACCCGCCGCAGCGCGCTCATGCCGCGCTCCCGGCCCGCAACCGCGACCGCAGCCGGGGATCGAGCAGCGGATAGATCAGGTCGACCGCGAAATTCACCGTGACGAACACCAGCGCGGCGAAGACCACCACCGCCTGCACCACCGGGACATCCTGGGTGCGCACGGCGGTTTCGGTCAGCCGGCCCAGCCCCGAACGCGAGAAGATCGTCTCCACGATCACCGCGCCCGCGAGCAACTGGCCCAGGGTCACCCCGGCGATGGTCAGCGCGGGCAGCCCCGCGTTCTTGAGCACGTCGCGCACCAGCACCTGGAATCGGGTGGCGCCCTTGGCCACCGAGACCGTCACGTAGCCCGCGCGCAGGCCCAGGTCCAGATTCTTGATCAGCAGCTGCGCGATCGGCGCCGAGACCGGGATGGCCAGGGTGATCGCCGGGAGCACCAGCGCGGCCGCGCCGTCGTTGCCGATGGGCGGGAACCAGCCGAGCTGGAACGAGAACACCTGCAGCACGGCCAGTCCCACCAGGAACACCGGGACCGAGACACCCGCCGCCGGGACCGTGGCCAGCAGGTCCGCCAGCCATCGGCTCCGGGTGTAGGCCGCGGCCAGCGCCACCGCGAACGCCAGCGCCACCGCGAGCGCCAGGGCGACCCCGGCCAGCAGCGCCGTCTGCGGCAGCACCGACAGGATCAGCGGCCACACCTGCTCGCCCGTGCGGGTGGAGATGCCGAAATCCCCACGCGCGGCATCGAGGAGGCGATTCAGGTACTGCCCCGCCAGGTTGTGATCGAGGCCGTAGTACACGCGCGCGTCGTGCTTGTCCTCGGCGGTCATCATCTCGCCCTCGGTGGGGTTGAACAGCATGTCCACCGTGTCGTACGGCAGCACGTACAGCAGCAGGAAGGTCACCGTGTACGCGCCCCACACCACGAACACCGCCTGCCCCGCCTTGGCGAGCACATATCGGGTCATCGCACTACTTCGCCTCGATCCAGGTGTCGTAGAAGACGTTCCGGGACTGCGCCTCGTAGCCCACGTTGTGCACGCGCGGGTTGGCCGCGGTCACCTGGGCCGGGTTGTAGACCGGGACGGTGAGGATCTGCTCCTCGAGCAGGAAGCGCTGGGCCGCCTCGGCGGCCGCGGCTCGCGGACCGGCCTCCAGGGTCTTGCTCAGCGCGCTCAGGACGTCGATCGCCCGCTGATAGGCCGGATTCTCCGGGGCCAGTTTCGTCATGTTGGTGTACTGCGGGGAGTAAACCTGTTCCAGCACCGCGATATCGGCGCGACTCTGGTTGGCCACCTGGATGTTCCAGCGCTGCTGCTGGGTCGCGGCGGCGGTGTAATCCGGGATCGGCAACACGTTCAGCCGCACCTCGATGCCGATCTTGCGCAGGTCCTGCTGGATCAGCTCGTAGGCGGGCTTGTTGTTGACCAGATTGTTGATCCCGAGCAGATCGAGCTCGAGCCGGCGGCCGTCGCGATTCACCCGGATGCCGTCCGAGCCCTTGGTCCAGCCCGCCGCGTCCAGAATCTGCTCGGCGCGGTCGCGGTCCTGCTTCAGGCTCGCGGAGAAGTCGACCCAGCCGGGCACCCGCTGGGACACCACCGAGCTCGACACCGTGTAGCTGGGGGTCAGCACGGTCTTGGCCAGCGCGTCCCGGTTCCAGCCGAGTTTGACGGCCTCGCGGACCGCGCGATCGTCGGTCGGGAAGCGGTCGGTCTTGAGATCGAGGGAGATGTCGCGGCCCGGAATGAGCTGGGGCACCAGGCGATAGCCCTCGGCCTGCAACGGCGCCTCGTCGGTGTTGTTCACATCCAGGATGGCGTCCACGGTCCCCGCGCGCAGCGCGCCGGTGCGCACGCCCGCCTCGGGGATGACCGAGATCTCGACCGTGTCCAGGTACGCCTCACCCTGATGCTTGCGCGACCCCGGCGCCCAGTTGTAGCCCGGCCGCTTCTTCAGCACGGTCTTCTGCTGATAGACGTGCTCGGCGACGGTGAACGGGCCGGTGGCCACGATGTTCTTCGCCAGCGCCCGCTGCTCCTTGGGCAGCTGCAGCGTGGAATGCCCGACGATGCCGGAGAAGTACAGCGAAAGCGCCTGCGGGAAACCGGCATTGGGGCGGTCGAAGCGCACCTTGACGGTCACCGGGTCGATCACCGTGGTCTCGGCGTAGCCGACCCAGTAGGCGGTCACCGGAACGACGCCCAGCGCCTTGTCACCGCGACCGAGCAGGTCGAAGTTCTCCTTGACCGAGTCCGCGGTGAACTTGCTGCCGTCACTGAAGGTGACGTCGTCGCGCAGGTGGAAGGTGAACTCCCGCAGCGTCGGATCGATGTCCCAGGACTTGGCCAGCCAGGGTTCGATGGCCCCGGTCTCGGGATTCTGATAGGTGAGTTTGTCGGTGATATTGCTGGTGATCAACGACTCCGGATAGGAACTGCCCGAATGCGGGTCGAGATTCGCCGGAGCGTCCAGCACCGCGAATCGCAATGTCCCACCGGACACCGGCGGACCACCGTCGTCGCCGCCGGAGACCTTGTTCCCGGATGCCGCGCATCCGGTCAATACCGCCGCGACGAGTGCAGTGGCCACGGCGAGCGCGCTCGCCTTCGCGAATTTGCCTGAGGGCATGTGAGAGAACTCCTGAATGAATCGAATCTGCCGCAAGTGTGCATAGGCGGCCCGAGCGGAACAACCAAGCTGATCTACCGGATTCGTTCAGTTTTCGTGAAAGGTTCATGCGGATAGCGCGCTTCGGACCTGCGGTTTTCACGAAACAGGCCCGGGATTCGCGGCGCGGAACAACTGGAATCGCGGCGAATTTATTTGCGCCGCGGGCGCTTCGCGCAGATCAGGAGCCGTACGCGAGTTCTCGGCGCAATCGGTATTCGCGGCGCGGCCGATTTCCGGGTTGATAATCCGGATATCGATATGCCGCCGACGGTACGCACCCGGCCGCATTCTTCAGCTGAACTGAACGAAAGGTGCTCGATGACAGCGGGTAATACGGCAACCGATCCGGCCGCCGCCGTCACCGCGGCCGACGCGCATCCGCTGGTGATCCGGGCCCGGGAGTACGCCGAGACCGTCCTGCGGCCCGCCGCGCTGGTCACCGACCGCGACGGGGTCCCCGCCCGGCGCATCGGCGAACTGGCCGCGCTCGGACTGCTCAATCACACCGCACCCGCGGAGTTCGGCGGGGCGGGCATCGACCGCAACACCGAACGGCGGCTGCACGAGATCATCGCCGGGGCCTGCTTCAACACCTGGCTGGTCTGGGCGCAGCACGCGCCCATGGCCGGGCGCATCGCCGAATCACACACGCCGGGAACGGTATTGCCCGAGCTGGCCGAACGCGTCCTGCGCGGCGAGGTGCTGCTGGGAGCCGGGGTCAGCGACGTGCGCCGCTATCCCGAGAACTATCTGCGCGCGCACCGATCGGCGGGCGGCTGGACGTTCGACGGCACCATCTCCTGGGTCAGCGGCTGGGGACTGCACGCCGCGCTGGCGCTGGCCGCGGTGGATCCGGACACCGAGTCGGTCGTGACCGCCCTGGTCCCGGCCGGCGAACGGATCACCAGTGCGGGACCGCTGCCGCTGAGCGCGGTCACCGGCAGCCGGACCGCGCGGGCGCGGGTCGACCGGGTCTTCGTCCCGGACTCGCACGTGCTCACCACCCACACGCTCGCGCATTCCCGCCACCTCGACATCGGCGTGGCCAGCGACGCGCGCGGGCACCACTTCGGGCTGGCCGAGACCGTCCTGGGTGAGCTCGAGCGCACCGAGTCCGCCCGCGAGGTCGTGCGGACCTGGCGTCCGCGCGTCGCCGAGATCCGTTCCACCGCCTACGCACTCGCGGACGAGGCGACCGGCCGCGGCGGCGGCGATCATCGGCTGCCCGAGCGGCTCGCGACCAAGGTCGCCAGCGGCGAGGCGCTCGCGGTGCTCACCCGCGCCCTGCTCATCGCCCGCGCCGGTCGCGGACTCGGCACCGACGACACCGCCCAATTGCACGCGCGCTCCGCGCTTTTCGTCCTGGTCCAAGGACAGACCACCGATGTGCGCCGCGCCCAGCTGGCCCGGCTCGCCCGCTGATCGCGACGACAACTCCCTTCCCACGACAGGAACCACGCTCCGATGAGTCTCGAATTCCTCTGGTACATCCCGAATCAGGTCACCCCCGGACACCGCGGCGAACCGGTGACCGCCGCGCACAACAGCCTGGAGACGCTCACCTCCCACGCGCTGGCGCTGGAGAAGCACGGCTGGCAGGGCGCGCTGCTCGGCACCGGCTGGGGCCGCCCCGACACCTTCACCACCGCCACCGCACTGGCCGCGCGCACCAGCACGTTCGAACCGCTCATCGCGATCCGGCCCGGCTACTGGCGGCCCGCGAACTTCGCCGCCGCCGCGGCCACCCTCGATCACCTGACCGGTGGGCGGGTGCGCGTCAACATCGTCTCGGGCAAGGACGACCTCGCCGCCTACGGCGACAGCGACGGCGAGCAGGCCGACCGCTACTCGCGGACGAAGGAGTTCCTGCAGCTGACCCGCAAACTGTGGACCCAGGAGCGAGTCACGTACCGGGGCGAGCACTTTCGGGTGACCGACTCGACCGTGCAGCCCCGGGTCGTGCCACGCACGGGCCGGCCGCATCCCAAGCTGTACTTCGGCGGGGCGTCCGAGGCCGCCGAGCGGGTCGCGGCGGCCGAGGCCGACGTGCAACTGTTCTGGGGCGAACCTCTCGAGGGCGTCCGCGAGCGCATCGAACGCCTGAAGGCGCTGAGCGCGGAACTCGGCCGCGAACACGCTCCGCTCGAATTCGGTTTGCGCATAACCACTTTCGTGCGCGACACCACCGAACAGGCGTGGGCCGAAGCGGAGGCGAAGGTCGCCGAGATGGCCGCCCAGCACGGCGAGGCCGGGCAGAATCCGCACCGTCGCACCGCGGTCGGGCAGCAGCGCCTGCTCGACCTGGCCGCGCGCGGGGAGGTACTCGACGACAACCTCTACACCACGCCCGGCCGCTACGGCGGTGGCGGCGCGGCGACCACATGGCTCGTCGGCTCCGCCGAGGACGTCGCGAAATCGCTGCGCAAATACCGCGATCTCGGCATCACCCACTTCGTGCTCTCGGACACCCCCTACCTGCGGGAGATCGAACGCCAGGGCGATCAGCTGC
This sequence comes from Nocardia sp. NPDC055321, assembly GCF_053645575.1. Taxonomy (NCBI): domain Bacteria; kingdom Bacillati; phylum Actinomycetota; class Actinomycetes; order Mycobacteriales; family Nocardiaceae; genus Nocardia; species Nocardia sp. NPDC055321. Next base: position 47,421 of record NZ_JBSHMS010000017.1, on the reverse strand, counting down.
TGCCGCTGCTCGCCGAATGAGCGCGGGCGACCGACCCATCGCCACCACCCGGGACCGCGGCCCGCTGCGCCTGATCGTGGTCTTCGCGATCACCCAGACCGTCAGCTACGGTGCGATGATCCAGGCCTTCACGGTCCTGCTGCTGCCCATGTCGGACGCGCTCGGGGCCTCCCGGACCGCGATCGCGGCCGCCGCGACGATCTCCACCCTGGTGGGAGCGCTGGCGGCGGTCCCGGTCGGGCGACTGCTGGACCGCTACGGCGGACGCGCCCTGATGGCGGCCGGGTCCGGGGTGGGTGTCGTCGCGGTGCTGCTGTGGTCGCAGGCGCAGAACCTGGCCCAGCTGTACCTCGCCTTCACCCTCATCGGGGTGTCACTGGCGATGTCCACCTACGAGGCGGCCTTCGCGGTGCTGGTGGTGGCGGCCGAACCACGCCATCGCGACAACGCCATCATCGCGGTCACCATGATCTGCGGGCTGGCGACCAGCTTCTACTACTTCCTGGTCGGGCATCTCGACGCCCGATTCGGCTGGCGCACAACACTTGTCCTGCTGGCCGTGGAACTGGCGGTGATCGCCGTACCGGCGCACCTGTGGGCGGTGCCCGGGCGCGCGGCGCATCGGGGCCGCATCTCCACACTGCCCGGCGTCTCCGAGGGCGGCGCACTGCGCGATCACCGATTCTGGCTGCTGGTCCTGGCTTTCGTGGCCCAGTCCGCGTCCACCTCGGCCTTTCTCACCATGATGGTCACCTACTTCCGCGACGCGGGCTTCGCCGCCACCACCGCGGCCACGCTGCCCATCACCATCGGCGTCGCGCAGATCGGGTCGCGGCTGGCCCTGGCTCCGCTGGCCCGCCGCTACGGCATGACCGGCGTCACCGCGGTGTCCTTCGCCTTCCAGGGGACGGGACTGCTGGGGCTCCCCCTGGCCGGCGCCTCGCTGCCCTGGACGCTGGTGTGCGTCATAGCCTTCGGGCTCGGCTACGGGACCAGCGTCGTTGCCCGGCCGTCGATCGTCGCCGACTCCTTCGGGGTGGCGCGGTTCGCCGGGATCGCGGCGCTGATGACCGTGCCCATCGCGCTGTCCCGCGCGGGCGCGCCGCTGGCCGCCGCCTGGCTGCGCGACTGGCGCTTCCTGGTGATCATGGGCGCCGCCGCCCTCGTCGCCGCGCTGGCGCTCGTCCCGCTCTCGCGTCACCGATCGCCGGTCCCGGAACCGCCGATCGCACCGCCCGAATCCCCCGCCACCGGAACGACACCCGTGTACGTGATCGAGTCTCCGGGGGTCGCGGACTCGGACGGCGTGGTCGCGGCGGGCGCGCCCGAGCCCACCGCGGGCGCGCGCCGAGGGTAGGCGCGGCTCGTTCTCCCGGTGACGGCGAGGTCGCGACAGCTCGGTCAGACGTCGTCACCGTCCCAGATGTCACCGGGCCCTTTGCGGCCGCCGTCGTCGTCCAGGTGCCACGGATCGTCGCTGCTCCCACCGCCACCGCTGTCACCGCCACCGCCGCCGGAGTTCGGATTCCCGTGGTCCTGCGGCTGATCGTCCGGCCAGAAGCCGGCGTCCTCCGGGAACGGCACGGCGAACGGGGAGGGGAACACGCCCTCCAGCGCGACCGCCCCGGACTCCGAGGCGCTCGCCACGGCCTCGATGGAGCCGGATTCGCTCATGATGTAGGCCACCAGGGGAAGTGAGATGATCGCGAGTTCGGGGATCTCGACCACCACGTCCCGGAGCGAACTGCTGATGGCGTCGGCCGCGGTGGTGAACATCTGCACCGCCAGCGGGCTGAGGTGGACCGTGTAGCGCAGGTGCAGGAACCCGTGTGTATCGGCGCGCACCAGTTGATCGCTGTCGGGGTCCTGCTCGGCCTGCAGCATCCGCCGCGCGGTGGCGTCCAGGTCGAAGACCCGGCTCAGGTCGAGCCCGGCGAGCCGATGGTTCGCCAGGGTGGCCTCGAGCTGCGAGACCTGCTGCCGCACTTGCTGTTCGGTGATGTTCGACATGATCAGATCCCACTTCCACGGTGCTTGCGATGCAGCGGATTGCGGTCCGGGTCGCCCTCCCACCCGCTGGTGTGCCCGAGCTGGTCCTTCAGATCCTGGTCGAGGTCGCCGTCGCCGCCGTGATCGGCGCCGGCCTGTTCCCGCACGAGCTCCCGTTCGATATCCCAGTAGCCGGCCGACTCGGGCACCGGGACGACGAACGGTGAGGGCACCGCGCCCTCGAGCCGGATCGCACCGCCGGGCGCCTCGGCGACGATCTCACCGGCGTGTGTGGCCAGGAAATCCGAGAGCGGCCGCACGACGGCCGCGATCTCGGGGAAGCTCGCGACGGCCGCGCCGAGCGCGGCGTCGAAATCCGACCGTCCGAGCGCGGCGACGGCCTGGGCGCTCAGATGTATCGAGTAGCGGAAGTCGCCGTCCATATCGACGATGATCAGTGGCGTCCCGTCGGAGTCCAGGCGCGGTTGCAGACCCGCCGTGCTCCGGGCCGCGGCCGTCAGATCCACCCCGGCGGCCGGATCGAAACCCTCGAGTTTCCACCGGCTCAGCGCGCCCTCCATGTCCCCGGCCCTGGCCCGTACGACTTCGTCCGACACTTCATCCGCCATGATTCCGGCCCTTTCGTGAGTCACCTCACATCTATTGAGCCGCAACCGCTCTCGGCACTTCGAGGCCGTTGGCCTCTAGCCGGACGCCGGTTCGTGTGCTTGGCTGGACGCTGTCGCGAGAGTTGGCACGGGCGTGAGATCCGTTGGCATGGAATGTCATTGAACAGACCGGGTGGGCGCGCACAGGGGCGGCATCGGCCGGCTCCGCACCGTGCGCGCCGGCGTCCCGTTTAATCGGTGGCGGACGGCGGCGCGGGTCGTTATCGTTGTCGCCGCGACGCGGGGAAGCTCCTGGATCTATAGCTGGGGGCCGAGTTGAGTTCCCCAGCGTCGTCCAAACTTCCCACCCCGAACGGGGATACCCGCGGGCTCAGCCGCGCCGCAGGGTCAGGATCGAGATGTCGGGGCGCGCGCCGATGCGAACCGGCGGACCCCACGCCCCGACGCCCCGGGTGGTGTAGAGCCGCATACCCGCTTCGCTGTCGAGTCCGGCCACCGTGCCGTTGACCCAGCCGACGACGTAGTTCAGCGGCCAGATCTGGCCGCCGTGGGTGTGGCCGGAGACCTGCAGGTCGACCCCGTGGGCGGCGGCCTCGGGCGCCTGGCGCGGCTGGTGCGCGAGCAACATGACGAAGCGGTCGTCGCGGTGCCCGGCCAGCGCCGCGTCGATATCGGGCCCGTACGGGTCGGGCGCGGCGAAGTCGTAGACGCCCGCGATCTCGAGCGTCGCGCCGTTGACCAGGACCTCGGCCCGCGCGTTGCGAAGGGTCTTCAGCCCCAGCCGATCCCAGTAGTCCATCCAGTCGGCGACGCCGTCCACGTACCCCTCGTGGTTGCCCGCGACCGCGAACTTCCCGTACTTGGCGGTGAGCCCCGCGATCGGCGCGATGTCGGGCCCGACGAGTTCGACGGATCCGTCGATGAGATCACCGGGCAGCACGATGACGTCGGGCCGCTGCGCGTTGACCAGGTCCACGACCCGCTGCGTGAACGCCGCCCCGCGCGCCGCCCCGACGTGGATGTCGGCGACCACCGCGACCCGGATACCGTCCAGCTCGGCGGGCAGCTTCGCCGAACTCACCTCCACCTCGAGCACTGCCGGATCGTTCGCCTCCCGCACCCCGTACGCGACCGCGCCCACCGCCGCCACGACGAGCACCCCCGACAACACGCGCAGCAGCCCCTGACGATCGGCCATCCCCGCGGTCCGGGCGATCACCAGCACGAGCCCGATCAGCACCAGCCCGAGCACGAGATAGAACAGCACCGCCGTCCACACCAGCCCGGTCCACACGATCCCCCGGACCGGTTCCGGCGAGTACAGCACCCCCGCCCCGAACGCGACGACCACCGCGGCCCACAACACCCCCAGCAGGATCGCCCCCGCCACCCGCACCCGCGCGGGGACCCCCGTGGCCCGCAACAGCCGCCGATACAACACCCAGTGCACCAGCGCGAACACGACCGCACCGACAACCATCCGCAGCACGCGCCGCCCTCTCGTTCACCCGACCGCCGGATGTGGCCGGCGCGCCGGGGCGCACGGCCCACACCGGCCACTGGTGTCGAGAGTAATCCGCGATCGGCGAGCCCCGGACTGCCACGTGCGCGCGGAGGTTTGTTGGAGCGCCGCGTCCGATCCGGTGAGCCGCCTGTGCGAGACTTCCGCCCATGCGACAGCTCCGGGTCGGCGTCCTCGTCTCACACACCGGCTCGAACCTGCGAGCGCTGCACCGGGCGTCACTGGAGGCGGACGCGGGGTACGAGATCGTCGCCGTGGTCAGTAACAACAGCGGATCGCTCGGACTCGCGTACGCGCGCGAAAACGACATCCCGACGCGGCATCTCTCCGGGAGCACACATCCGAATCCGGAGGAGCTCGACGACGCGATTCGCGGGACGTTCGTCGACCACTCGGTCGACCTGATAGTCACCGCCGGCTACATGAAGAAGCTCGGCCCGCGCACACGCGCCGCGTTCGCCCCTCGGATCATCAACGTCCACCCTGCCCTGCTCCCGCTCTTCGGCGGGCACGGCATGTTCGGCGCACACGTGCACCGCGCTGTACTCGACGCGGGCGCAGCGGTCAGCGGGCCGACCGTTCATTTCGTGGCGGACGAGTACGACACCGGAAGCGTCATCACGCAACTGGAGGTTCCGGTGCTGGCGGACGACACCGTGGAGTCCCTCGCCGCGCGTGTTCTGGTCGCGGAACACGAGCTGCTGCCGCGCGTTGTGCGGGAGATCGCTGCTGGGCAGCATCTCGGCGGCGGTATCCGATTCGACTGAGCGCGAGGTCATCTCGGGAGCTCGAGGTTCGAGCGGTCGGCGGATCCGGCCGATTCGATCGGAACATGAGCGGAACTAATGTTTAGATGCGCATATTTCCATCGGCCGATTTCTATCGCTGGCACACCCCGGAGCTCCTGCGCGGCGGGCAGCGTCCAGGTCATGCGGTTGTACGTGGCACTGGCATCGCGCATGCGCACGCGATCCCAATGCTCGGCCGCGATCCGGGTCTCGAGGTCGAACAACCGCTGCACGATGCCGGCCGCGTCCGCGAAACCCGCTCCGGCGGTGATCTTCTCGAGGTGGACGCCCGAGCACGCGGAGAAGCGCGCGGCCTATCGGGTTCCACCGCACGCCGCGCGGCCTGGGGCAGGCACGCAGTCTGGCGCTCGTCCACCACGTCTGCGCGATGACCGCCGTCGTCGGGTCACCATTCGCTGAAGACGGCGGCGTTTCGACGGTGCGCCCGTGCAATGCGAGTGGCGTTTCAGGGAGCACGCCCCGATGCCGAACGGGTGCCCGGTGTCCGGCGAATCATGATGTTCAGCAACGAGTTCGAGTAAGATCGGCGGGCAGCGCCGCCAGCGGGGGTCGGGGACGCGCCCGAGGCTCGACGGCGGTACAGCGGAGCGAGGAGTGGGCTATGGCCAACCTGCGTGCTTGTGCGGTTTTGACGGCGGTGCCGGCGGTGCTGGCCTTCGGGTCCGGGACGGCCGCGGCGCAGCCCGGAGTTGGCGGACCGCTCGACGAGGGGCGCGGTCCGGCCGTCGGGGCACCCGTGGCGACGACCGACACCCTGCGGGTCGGGACCGAGTACGTGCAGCTGCCGCTCGGGGTCGACGGGCGCATGTTGGAGCCGATCCAGAACTATCTCGACGGTGTCGGGGTGCAGATCGCGGCGACGTTCGACGGAATCGGCTACTCCCCCAACGAATCCGAACGGCGCGGGGCCGCGACCATGGCAGGGCAGGTTGTCGGCGCGCTGATCGGCAAGGCCGCTGTATTTCCGCTCGAGATCGTCGGATGCGGGGTGGGAGCGACCGTCGGAGCGATCGCGGGCGGTGTCATCGGCGGACTGCCGAGCGTGGGAGCCGGGGTGCCGATCGGAGCGGCGGTGGGCGGGGTCGCCGGGTGTCTCCTGGGCGGGCTGGCGGTCGCCATTCCCGTGGATATCGCTGGACTGGCGGGTGGGGCGGCCATCGGCGGGTTCGTCGGGGGTGCGCTCGCCGGGACCGGCGCGAGCCCGGCCGAGCCCGCGCCTGCTGCCGTCGATGCCGTAGCGGCCCAGCGCGTTCCGATCGCTGCCGATGCGGTAGCAGTCGATCCGATCGCCGCCGTGAGTGCCGCAGTGGGCCCGGACGCCGCCAGCGCTGTCACCTCGCTGCGTACGGCTGTGAAGTCGATGCCCAAGCTCGCACCGGACGCCCTGGGCCCGCTCACCCAGTCCGCCAACGATCTGTTCGCCGCCGTCCAGGCAGCTCTCTGACCCGACCGCCGCGTCTGCCCGGAGGCAATTCGCCTCAGTCCAAGCAGAATTCGTTGCCCTCGATGTCCTGCATCACCAGGCACGACTCGTTCACCCCGTCCGCCCGCAGCAGGCGTACCCGCGTGGCGCCGAGCGCGATCAACCGCGCGCATTCGGCCTCGAGCGCGTCCACGCGCTCCTCCCCCACCAGGCCGGTACCGACCCGCACGTCGATGTGCACGCGGTTCTTGACGACCTTGCCTTCGGGAACGCGCTGAAAATACAGCCGCGGACCCACACCCGACGGGTCGGCACACGATCGGCCGCGATGCTCATATCCCAGTACCGCTGCCCAGAATTCGGCGACGCGCTCGGGTTCCGCGCAGTCGAAGGTGACTTGGATCTGACGCACCGATGCCATTGCTCCACCTTAGATCGATCTCGATGTTCGAGGGTGGGGCGAATGCGGTGACGGGTCTGACGGGCGATCCGCCAGGACGGGCGAAATAGGTACCGCAGTCGCCGATCGCTCGAATCGAGATAGGCCGGCACGGAGACTTCGCCGGGGACACAATTTCGTCAGAATATTGCAGTAGTTCAAAACACCGCTGGATCTGAATAGCGCTGTATCACAATGCAATTGGGCTATTCATGCTTGCTATCAAGGCGTAGAATAGAGGCATGGAATCGAGGAAGGTACCCACCATCGCGACGAGTGCCAAAGCACTCGCCGCCGCGGTGGAGAACCTGCTCGAATTGCCGATGTACTCAATGGCCAAGGACGAGGTCATCGACGTCATGCAGGAGCTCGAAACCAGCTTCCGCAAGTTGGAGGCGGTGAAGCAGCGGTTCGCGCTCGAGTGCGGAGCACGGGACTTGGGCCCTCGGGCGGGTGTGAAGAGTTTGATCCTGTTCCTGCAACAGACCCTGCGACTGTCCTACGCCGAGGCCGCCGCCCGCGTTCGCAACGCCGATCTGCTGTCGACGGTGTCGGCGGGTTCGAGCACCCGGCCCCCGAAATTGCCGCTCGTAGCTAAAGCGCAACGCGCCGGGGAGATCTCCGCCGACCATGTGAAGGCCATCCACGATGCGCTGACGCGGATCCCCGACACCGCCGGTCCGGAAGTCAAAGACCATGCCGAGCAGCACCTCACCTCATACGCCCGCGAGGGTGATCCGAAGGGTGTGACCAAGCTCGGGGTGCATATCCTCGCCCACGTCGACCCCGACGGGCGATTGACCGAGGACCGGGACCGCCAGCGAGTCCGGAGCGTCAAGATCGGGCATCAGGGCATCGATGGCATGTACCCGATCTCCGGATACCTCACCCCGCAGCTGGGTGCGGTCATGATCCCGATGTTCGAGAAATTCGGACGACCCGGCATGTGCAACCCCGACGACCCCGAAAGTCCCTGGACCACCGCAGAACTCGGGCTCGACACCGAACTCGACGACGGCGACGACTCCGACGACGCCGATGCGAACGACCCGTCGTTGACCCCGGCCGAACGCGCCCGCGCCGCCCTTCGAGCGAAACTGCGCGCCGCCGCCAAGCGCGATCACCGCAACGCCGAGCAGCGCAACCACGACGCTCTGCTGGTGTTCTTCCGCCCCGACATGGGACCCACGAAACTCGGATCACATCGCGGACTGCCGGTCTCCACCATCATCACCATGAGCATCGAAGACCTGGAGAAGCGCGCGGGCGTGGCGACCACCGCAACCGGCGGCACCATGTCCATCACCCAAGCACTCCAGGTCGCCAGGAACTCCACCCCGTACCTGGTCGTGCTCGACCGCAACGGCCGACCCCTGCACCTGTCCCGCGGACAACGTCTCGCCAACCCGGCACAACGGTTGGCGCTCACCGCGACCGAACGGGGATGCACGCGCCCGGGATGCGATGCGCCAGCGAGCCGCTCGGCTGTCCACCACATCAAGGAATGGTCTGCTGGTGGTGAAACGGACATCGAAAACCTGACCTTGGCGTGCGATGCCTGCCACGCACAGGTGAACACCGGCCCGAACGGGTGGGAAACCGTTGTGATGGGCGAGGATTCGGAGAATCCGGGCAAAACCGGATGGATTCCTCCACCACATATCGACCGAGCTCGTAGGCCGCGCGTAAATTTCCGTCATCATCCCCAGTTTCCGGGTATTCCCGCGCGATGGCGCTGCTAGCCCCTCGCCCGATCGCAGCTCCCCGCTCACAGCTTTCGACGCTGCCTCTTCGGCTTCCCCATGCCGGAGAGGCTTTCGCGCGCCGACCCACCCCCACCCAACCCAGCGCGACGAACCCGCCTGCATTCCACCACCACCCCAGGTACCAGGCATCCCCGCACGGCGACTCTGCCAGCGACCGCACCCCAGGGTCTCGATACCCGCCCCACTGCTCAACGCACTTACCGCTCTCGACCTCATCGGCCTTCGAACCCGAACGGGCACACTCCCACCCGCCTTCGCCATAGCCCGGCCATCCCACCCGGACAGCCGGTGCGTCCACACGCATCAGTGTTCACGCCCGTGGCCGACGTAGCCCGACCCCACACCCACCCGTGCGCTTCCAGCGGGGTTCGGGAGAGCGGGCAAAACAGATGCGGCAGTGCTGGTTACCTCGCCTGCCGTACCCGACCTTCGGCTCCCCGGCTGGGAGCGCCCTCGCCCTTCCAGCCGAGTCGACTGGCCGTGGGAACCTTCTCGAGACCCACAGACAAAGACTCGTCATCAACACAATGGGGCTATGTCCCCGGCGGTGATTGCCGAACCCGGTCCAGGGTCGCGAACTCGGCCACGCATCCGGGGCTTCGATCCCGTGTATCGGCCCGGAAGGGCCGGAACCGCCGCCGAGGCACCCAACCCGCCCCCGCTGGTACTCCGTTATCCAGGCGTCCTTTCCCGGTAAGGCTCCCAACCGCCGTCGGGTCTCCCAACGTGCCCCCGCCGGTACTCCGTTATCCTGTCTTCTTTCCGGCGGTAGGGCTCCCAACCGCCGCCGAGGCACCCGCGTCTTCCCGCTGGTACTCCGTTGTCCAGGCTTCTCTCCCCCGGTAGGGCTCCCAACCGCCATCGAGTCTCCCGACGTGCCCCCGCCGGAACTCCGTTGTCCTGTCGTCTTTCCGCCGGTAGGGCACCAAACCACAGCCGAGGCTCCCAACGTGCCCCCGCTGGTATTCCGTTGTCCTGTCTTCTTTTCGGCGGTAGAGCACCCAACCGCAGCCGAGGCACCCAACCCACCACCGCAGGTACTCCGCCTTCCTGGCTTCTCTCCTGCGGTAGGTCACCCAACCGCGATCGAGTCTCCCGACGTCCCCATGCCGGTACTCCGTTATCCAGGCATCTTTCCCCCGGCAGCGCACCAAACCGCCACCGAGGCACCCAACGTGTCTCCGCCGGTACTCCGTTGTCCTGGCTTCTTTTCTGCGATAGGACTCGACCCGCCGTCGAGGCTCCCGACGCCCCCAGGACGCCCTGTCCGGATCAAGCGGATACTGCAGCGGCGGGCTCGCGCCCTGGAAGCGGGAGGCCGAACCGCTCGCGCAGAGTGGGGGCGGTGTACTCGCGTTGGAAGAGGCCGCGGTCCTGGAGGAGCGGCACCACCAGGGACGTGAACGCGGGTAGGTCCACGGCGGTCTCGGCGGGCATGATGGTGAACCCGTCGGCGGCGCCGGCCGCGTACCACTCCGCCAGATCGTCGGCGATCTGTTCGGCCGAGCCGACCAGCAGGCGGTGGCCGGAACCGCCCGCACCGCCCTGAATCAATTCGCGCGGGGTGCGGGGACCCTCGGTGATGAGAGCGCGGGTGGAGACGGCGAAGCCGGCGGAGAACGCCCCGGTGGGAATGGCGTCGGGGAGATCGGCTGCGGTGATCGGATCGTCGGGGCCGAAGCTGCCTGGCGGCAGGCCCAGATCGTTGAGGAGATTGGCGGTCAGGCGCTCGATCGGCAAGTGCGCGTACAGTTCTCGTTCGCGATCGCGAGCTTCCGCCTCCGTGGCGGCGACCAGCACGACAACGCCGAGGGAGATCTTCACCGAATCGCGGTGGCGCCCCGCAGCCGCCGCGCGGCGACGGATGTCCTCGCGAAATGCGATTGCCTTGCCGCGGGTTTGCGCGACCGTGAAGACCACGTCCGCGAAATCGCCCGCCAGTCGCAGACCGCCCTCCGACCCACCGGCCTGCACCACCACCGGACGTCCCTGCGGTCCCGGCGCCACCGGCAATGGCCCTGCCACGGAGAAGAATTCGCCCTCGTGATCGATGCGGTGAATCTTACTCGCGTCCGCGTAGCGGCCGGTGCTCTTGTCCGCGATGAGCCAGTCCGCCTCCCAGCTGTCCCACAGCCGGGTCACCACATCCAGGAATTCCCACGCCCGCCGATAGCGGGTGGTCTTGTCCGGGTGCTCGTCCAGCCCGAAATTCGCCGCGGCGGCGGGAGTTCCGGTGGTGACGATGTTCACCGCCGCGCGGCCCTTGGTCACATGGTCGAGCGCCTGGAAGCGGCGGGCCAGGTTGTAGGGCGAGTTATAGGTGGTCGAGGCGGTGATGACCACGCCGAGCTGCTCGGTCACCGCCGCGAGGTTGCCGAGCAGCACCAGCGGATCGATCCCGGTGCCGGGCGATTCCTCGATTTCCCCGCGCAGCGCGGGCCCGTCACCCAGGAACACGGCGTCGATCTTGGCCGCCTCGGCGATGCGCGCCAGCCGCTGGAAGTAGTCGATATCCAGGTACGCCAGCGGATCCGCGTGCTCGGCGCGCCAGGCGTGACGGAAATGCCCCGGGGTCATCAGGGACAGGTTCAGATGGAATCCAGGCATGAAAAGTCTTTCGTGACAGAGGGTCAGGACGCGGCCGGGGTCCAGCCCAGCGCGGGGGCGAGTTCGCGGGCGCTCGCGGCCAGCAGGCGAATGTGTTCGTCCGGTTCGGGCACCCCGGGCACGAAATTCAGCAGCAGGTCGGTGATTCCGGCCAGCGATGGATCGGCGGCCAGCTCTCCCGCCAACTCCGGCGCGGGACCGACCAGGGCGTGATCGGCAGTGAGATAGTCCGCGACGCTCAACTTGTCGATCCCCCGATCGGCGGGCGCCCAGCTCTGCCAGCGCCGCACGCCCGGTTCGACCAGCCGCAGCGCCGCCTCCCGATCGGGATGCGGATACACCGCTCGCGAGGCCTGGATGCGCGGGGCGGCGTCGGTGCGGGTCCACGCCCCGCGATAGGACTCGATCCACGCCGCCTGATTGCGCTGTGCCGCTTCGATACTCCCGTCGCGCCAGCTCGTGGCGCGCGAGAGCTGCAGACCGTCCCCCGCCCGCGCCGCCGCCACGGCCGCCGCGTGCGCGCGCCCGGGCTCACCGGTGGTGGCCTGCCAGAGACGCTGCCGCACACCGGCGCCGGGTGGATGCAGCACCTCGCCCAGGCTGTTGAGCGGTCCGCCGTCCAGCACTTCGTGCAATCGGGCGACGGCCGCTTCGTATTCCTCGTGCTTGCGGTTCAGATCCCTGCCGAAGGCTTCCCAGGCGCCCGGGAAGGGACCGGATCCGACTCCCAGTTCCAGTCGCCCGCCGCTGATCTCGTCGAGGGTGGCGGCGTCCTCGGCGACGCGCAGCGGATCCTCCAGCGGCAGGACCAGCACCCCGGTTCCCAGCCGGATACGGGAGGTGTGCGCCGCGATGGCGGCCAGCACGACCAGCGGCGCGGACACGTGTTCGCGTCCCTGGCGGAAATGCCGCTGGATCACCCAGCCCGAGTCGTAGCCCAGGTCCTCCGCCGCCTGGAAGAGGTCGATCGCTTCCCGATAGGCGTCGGCGGGCGGGATATCGCGATCGAGGTGGAGCAGGAATCCCAGCCGGAAGTTCCTGCCGTCCTCGACACCCGCGCCGAGGGTGGTGTGCCGGACCGCTGTCATGGTGTTCTCCCGTGAATCAGCCGGACGTCAGAGTCGAAGTCCGGTGCCGTGGACGCCGTGTTCGTCGATGAGAGCCAGTTCCTCATCGGTGAAGTCGGGGAAGTTCACGGCGGCGATGTTGTGGTCGAGCTGCGCGGTGGAGCTGGCGCCGATGAGCGCGGAGGTGACCTCGGGTCGGCGCAGCACCCACTGCAGGGCCAGCTGGGCGAGGGATTGCCCGCGGGCGGCGGCGATCTTGTTCAGCTCGGCGGTGCGCTGCCGGTAGGTCTCGTCGATCACGTCCGGCGACAGGAAGGTGCTGTTGACCGCACGCGCGCCGGCCGGGATGGTCTCGAGGTACTTGTCGGTCAGCAACCCTTGAGCCAGTGGCGAATACACGATGACGCCGAAGCCGTCCCGCTCCGCGGTCTCGAGCAGGCCCTCGCGCTCGGGCCGCCGATCGTAGATGGAGTAGCGGGCCTGGTGGATGAGCAGCGGGACCCCCGCGGCGCGCAACTGTTCGGCGATCTCGTGGGTGCGGTCGGACTTGTAGTTCGAGATGCCGATGTACAGCGCCTTGCCCTGCTCCACCGCGCTCACCAGGGCGCCGACGGTCTCCTCCAGTGGAGTGTCCAGGTCCGGCGAGTGGTGGTAGAAGATGTCGACGTAGTCGGTGCCCAGATCCCGCAGGCTGTGCTCGAGCGAGGTCAGCAGCGATTTACGGGAGCCGCCGCGCAGGTACGGGCTCGGCCCGATCGCGTTGCCCGCCTTGGTGGACAGGATGAGCTCGTCGCGGTACGGCGCGAGATCCCGGCCCAGCACCTTCCCGAAGTTCTGCTGTGCCGCGCGATGCGGCGGGCCGTAGCGGTCGGCGTTGTCGAAGTGCGTGATGCCGAGATCGAACGCGTGCAGGATGATGTCGCGCTGGGTGGCGAACGGGTAGTCGGTGCCGAATTTCTGCCACAGGCCGAAGGAGAAGGCCGGCAGGTCGAGTCCGGATCGACCGGTGCGCCGGTAGGGCACTTGCTCGTAGCGGTTCTCGGCCGCGGTGTAGGTCGTCTCGAAGGGGCCGTAGTTCATCGGTGTCGTTCTCTTTCCATTGCTCGGGGTCGAAATCTCGGTGGTCAGAACAGGCCGGTGGTGGGCGGATCCTCGCCGGTGAGGTGGTACGCGCCCGCGACGGCCTGTTTCCATTGGCGTGGATTGTGATTGGCCGCGGTGCGCGCGTTGCGCCAGTGCCGGTCGAAGCCGTGGCCGCGATCGGTGATGGAACCGCCGCCGACGTCGAACAGCAATTCGCTCGCGCGCAGCGCGGATTCGATGGCGATCACACCCGCCTGCGCGACGTGCACGGCGGCCGCGGCTCCGGCGGTGCGCGCGGCCGCGCCGATCAGGCCGCGGTTCTCCTGGAGTTGTTCGGCGGCCAGCAGCACCACCGCGCGCGCGGCCTGGGCGCGCGCGGCGATCTCGCCGATCGTCTGGCGCACATAGGGGTCCTCCGCGCTGGTGGCAGCGGTGCTGTGCTTGATCGGCCGCGCCTTCTCGCGCACGTACACCACCGCGTCGTCGAGAGCGCGCGCGGCGATACCGGCCTGCACGGCGGCCAGGTACAGCTGCGCGAACGACCCCGCCCACGGGTTGTCCGCCACGTTCTCGATCAGTCCGCCGGTGGTGATCTCCGACCCGGCCACCCGCACCTCGGTGAAACGCGTTGTCCCGCTGGAGGTCAACCGCTGACCGACGGCGTCGAAATCGTCCAGGATCTCGATGCCGGCGCGATCCGCAGGCACCGTGAAGCGCAGCAGCGTGCCGTCCTCGGTGACCGCCTGGGTGGAGAACCAGGTGGCGTACACCCCGCCGGTGGAGTAGTACTTCTCGCCGTTGACGATCCAGTCCGCGCCGTCGGGCCGCGCAGTGGCGTAGGTCTGCCCGCTGACACCGCCGGTGCGCTCGTTGGCGGTGCCCGCGAACAGTTCCCGGTTGCGCAGGCGCTCGAGCACCAGGTCGCGCTGGGGCAGATCCGGCCGGTTCACGACCTGGTACGCGATGAGGAAGGTGCTGCGCAGGGCTTGCGCGACATTGGAATCCGCGCGGGCCAGGTCGATGACGAGGTCGGCGACGTCGCGGACGGTGCCGCCCGCGCCGCCCTCGGCCACGGCGATGCCGGTGAGCGCGATACCGGCCGCGGCCAGCTCGCGGACATCGTCGACGGCGTAGTCCCGCACGGTTTCCCGGTGTCGCGCGGACGCGGCCAGCCGGTCGAGGGCGGGTTGTACGGCCGCGCGGATGCCCGCCAAGGTCAGCAGGGTGGTGGGCTGACCGGTGCGCACGGCGGTCATCGCACCGCTCCCGCCGGAGTTCTCAGCCCGAGCGCTTCGCGCAGGGTCGGGCCCGTGACCGGGGTGGCGAGCAACGGCACCAGCGCTTGGACGGCGGCCACGATCTCGACCGCGTCACCCGTCGGCGCGAGCGCGAGGCCGTCGAGCCCGTCGGCGGCGACCCAGGCGGTGAGTTCGTCCGCGACAGACTGGGCCTCGGCAGGTGCGGAGACCTCGACGCCACCCAGCAGCACGATCTCGGACCGCTCGCGCCCGGTGCCCGCCAGCGCGGCGGTCAGCGCGGCGTTCGCCCCGGCCGCCCGATCACGTTCCACCACAACCACATCCGCGATGTGCGCCACGACATCCCAGCCCAGCTCGTGCGGGTCGGCGGCCGCCAGCACCGGCCTGCCCTGGATCGAGGACGGACCGTCGAGCGGCCCCGCCACGCGGTAGTACGACCCGTCGTGGTCGATACCGGAGATCAGCTCGTCGTCCACCACGAGCGCCCGCTCCTGATCGGCGAGAAGCGCTGCACGGGGGAAGGATTCCCAGAGCCGGGTGAGCACGATGGCGTACTCCGCCCAGCGCCGCGCCGGATCGGCGGCCGTGGGATCGGGTGCGGTCGCCCGGCTCACCTCGTCGTCCGCGCCGGGCCGCAACACCACGCCCGAGCGGCCCGCGGTGGCGCGATCGAAGGACAGGATGCGCCGCGCCGCGTTGTAGGGGGCGTTGCCGGTGGTCGGCACATCCACCAGATAGCCGATGTCCCCGGTGGTTCCGGCCAGGTACGCCGCGATGACGCTCGGGTCCAGGGCGGGCCGGTCCCCCGCCGTGTCACGCACACGCACCCCGGCCGCGCCCGCGGCCTGGGCGGCCGCCGCGATGGTCGCCGCCGCGGCGGGATCAGCCGCGGCGATATCGATCAGAATCGGAAAACTCATTGTCCTGCCTGTTCTTTCGGGCGATCGCTCAGCGCGCGGCTTCGAGCGGACCGCGTTCCCAGACCCCGGTGGGAACGGGCGGCAGCCCGAGGCCGAGGTGATCGCGCAGCGTGGTCCCGTCGTAGTCGGTGCGGAACAGTCCGCGCCGGCGCAGTTCGGGTACGAGGTGGTCGGCGAAATCGTCGAAGCCCGAAGGCAATACGTCCGGCATGACGTTGAAACCGTCGGCCGCGCCCGCCCGGAACCAGCGTTCGATGTCGTCGGCGACCTGGTCAGGGGTGCCGACCACGATGCGGTGACCGCCGCCGCCGGAGAGCTTCTTCAACAATTGGCGCAGGGTCGGGTTCTCACGATCGATCAGGCCGCGCACGACGCGGTAGAAGGTCTGCGAGCCGCCGGCGGCATCGGGTTCGACGAGCAGTTCGGGCGGGATCGGCTTGTCGTCGTCGAGCCCGTCGAGGGAGAAGCCGAGCTGTCCGGCCAGCCGCCAGCGGGCGTAGGCGTCCGGGAGCAGATCGTCCAGGAGTTCGCGGCGTTCGAGCGCCTCGGCTTCGGTGCTGCCCAGTACCGTCGACAAGCCCGGCAGCACCACGATCTCGTCCGGATTCCGCCCGAAGTCCGCCGCGCCGGAACGCAATTCGTCGCGGAAGGCCCGCGCCTTGTCGATGTCCTGCTCGGCGGAGAAGATCACCTCACCGACTCGCGAGGCCAGGCGCTTACCGTCGCTGGATCCGCCCGCCTGCACCACGACCGGACGACCCTGCGGCGAGACGAAATCGGTGCGCTCGGCCCAGGAGGCCACCACCCGTTCCACGAATTCCGCCGCCCGCCGGTACCGCAGGCCGTGATCGGGTTCCCCGTCACGCCCGAAGTTGGCGGCCGCGACCGGGCCCGCGGTGGTGACGACGTTCCAGCCGAAGCGGCCGCCGCTGACGTGATCCAGATCGCCCAGCCTGCGGGCCAATTCGACCGGATCGTTGTAGGACGAGGACAGGGTGGCGATCAGCCCGACCCGCTCGGTCTGCGCGGCGACCCGGGCCAGCACCGTGGTGGGCTCGAGGTTGTTGCCGGTGCGGTGTTTGATCCCCGGGTCCAGTACCGGCCCGTCGGCGAGGAAGACCGCGTCGAGCTTGGCCTCCTCGGCCTTCTTCGCGATCGAGGTGTAGTGCTCGATGGAATAGGAAGCGGCGCCGTCGGTTCCGGGAAAGCGCCAGGAACCGCCGAAGACGCCGGCGTTGAGGATGTTGACGTTGAGGTGCAGCAGTCTGCTCACTGCGCGATCCTTTCCTCGGCGTCGGCGGCCGACGGGCGATTGACGTAGTAGCCGGGAACCGGTGCGACGCCGTTGATCACGAAGTCGCCGATCACCCGCGGCTTGTAGACGACGGGATTGTGCGAGGCCAGGGTGCGGGCGTTGCGCCAGTGCCGGTCCAGGTGCGCGCTGTTGCGCACGGTCGAGGACCCGCCCGCGTCGAAGGCCCGGGTCGCGGCGTCCAGTACCGCTTCGATCACGGCGACCTGGGCGGCGGAGGTGTCGAGATAGGCGGCGGTGTAATCGGATTCGACGCCGGAGGCGTGGGCGGCCTCGAGCCGTTCGGCGGCGTGGCGCAGCAGGGTGTCGGCGGTGAGGCGGCGGGCCTGGAGCAGGCCGATCACCCCGAGCACCTCCGGATCGGCGGCGGCGTCCTGGGTCAGCGCGTGCAGGCTGGTACGGGTGCGCGCCCGCACGATCTCGGCCGTCTCGGCGACCAGGCTGCGGGCGATTCCGGCGAGATTGGCCAGGTGCACGATCTGTACGAAGGAGTCCAGGCCGCGCAGCGATTCGCGGAAGCGGCCGATGTCGCCGTTCGGCTCCACCGGAACCTCGTCGAACAGCGTGGTGCCGCTGCCGGTCTGACGCTGGCCGATGCCGTCCCAGTCGTCGACGTGGGTGACGCCGGGGTGGCGTGCGGGGATCACCACGAAGCCACGCACGCCGTCCTCGCCCGCGACCGCGGCGCGAATGTAGTCCGCGAAACGCGATCCGGTGGAATAGAACTTGGTGCCCGAGACAACGCGGTTGCCGTCGGCGTCGGCGCGGACCCGGGTGGTGGTGACGCCCCATCCGGTCGACTCCCCCGTGGCCGCGACCGCTTCGGCGACGATAGCCGACGGCTCGGACTGGGCGTTGCCGAAGACCGCGCCCTGTCCGGCCACGCGCAGCCAGTGTTCGCGCACCACGGGATCGGTTTCCGCGCGCAGTACCTCGGTCGTGGTGAAATGCCCGCGCCAGATCTGCGGAATGTTGGAATCGGCCTGACCGGCTTCGGCCAGAAATTCGAACAGCGTCGGCAGATCGACGCCGAAACCGCCGAATTCCACCGGGACGCGCAGCCGTCCGAAACCCGCCGCGGCGAGGGCGCGGATCAACGCGTCCGGGTGTTCGAAGGCCAGGTCGCGTTCGCCCGCGCCCTTGGGGAATTCGGCCAGGACCGCGCGGATGCGCGGCAGGGCGTCGGCGAGGGTGGCCGGTTGTGCGGTGGTCATGACAAGCCTCCGGGAAGTGAGCGACGGCCGGCGATCGCGTCGAGCAGGCGGACCGTGTAGTCGTCGGCGGGATCGGTGAACACCTCATGCACCGTGCCCTGCTCGACGATTCGGCCCTGCCGCATGACCGCCACCCGGTCCGAGATCGCTCGGACCACGGCCAGGTCGTGGGAGATGAACAGGTAGGTGAGGTCGCGTTCGTCCTGCAGGGTGCGTAGCAGTTCCAGAATCCGGGCGGCCACCGAGACGTCCAGGGCCGAGATCGGTTCGTCCAGCACCAGCACCGACGGCTCGAGGATCAGGGCGCGGGCGATGGCCACGCGCTGACGCTGACCGCCGGAGAGTTCGCGCGGATGCCGGTTGACGAAATCGGCGGGGAGAGCGGCGGCTTCGAGCGCGGCCACCACCCGGTCCTCGTTCGGTCGCTTGCGCCGCCGCAGCCCCCGCCGCGGCTCGAACGAGCGCAGCGGTTCGTCGACCACGTCGTAGACGTCGAAGCGCGGATCGAAGGAGGAGAAGGGATTCTGGTAGACGATCTGGACCTCACGGCGCAGCGGCCGGAACGCGCGGGCGCTCAGCCCGGTGATGTCGGTGCCGAGCAGGTCCACACGGCCCGCGGTGGCGGCGGTCAGTCCGGTCAGCACGCGGGCGGTGGTCGACTTGCCGCTGCCGGATTCGCCGACGATGGAGAAGGTTTCGCCGCGGCCGACCCGGAAGGAGATGTCGTCCACCGCGGTCGCGTCACCGTATTTCTTCACCAGGCCGGTGACCTCGATGATCGTGTCGCGCGCGGTCGCCGGGGCGGGTGCGCCGGTGCGGGCGTACCCGATGCGGGCGGGCACGCTGTCGAGTAGATGCTTCGTGTACTCGTGCCGTGGTTGGGCGACAACGTCTTTCGTGGCTCCGAACTCGACCAGCCGGCCCCGGCGCATGACGCCGATGCGGTCCGAGCGGTCGGCGGCGACGCCGAGATCGTGGGTCACCAGCACGACACCGGTGCCGGTACGGCGGCGGATATCGTCGATCAGATCGAGTACCTGCTGCTGCACGGTGGCGTCCAGGGCCGAGGTGGGCTCGTCGGCGATGATCAGGTCGGGTTCCGCGGCCACCGCCGCCGCGATCAGCACCCGCTGGCGCATGCCGCCCGACAGCTCGTGCGGGTACTGCCGATAGCGGCGCTCCACCTCGGTGAAGCCGACCAGGTCGAACAGTTCGTGCACGCGGCGGCGGCGCGCCTCGGCGTCGAGATCGGTGTGCAGCAGCAGGACGTCCTCGACCTGGTGGCCCACCCGGCGCACCGGATCCAGCGACGAACCCGGATCCTGGGGAATCAGGCTCACCGCGCGGCCGCGAATGTCGCGCCAGCCCTTGGGCGATAGCTCGGTCAGCTCCTGATCGCGGAAGGCGATGCGCCCGCCGGACACCGAACCGTTCTCCGGCAGCAGGCCGAGGATGGCGTGCGCGGTGGTGGTCTTGCCCGAACCGGATTCACCGACCAGGGCCAGCACCTCGCCCGGGGCCAGTTCGAAGGAGACCTCGTGCACCACCGGTTCGAAGCGGCGGCGCACCCGGTAGCCGACGGTCAGGTTCGAGACGGCCAGTAGTGGAGCGCCGGTGGACTTTTCGAGACGACTCGGCTCGTGGACGACGGTCATGTCGACGCCCTCCTGGAGAGATGGTGGGAGATGTGGTTGGTCGCGAGCACGACCGCCACGACCGTGAGTCCCGGCCACAGGGTGAGCCAGCCGCGGGTGGCGATGTAGTTGCGGCCGTCCGAGACCAGGCGGCCCCATTCCGGATCCGGCGGTTGCGCACCCAGGCCGAGGAAGCTCAGCGAGGCAATCCAGATGATCGCGATGCCGAACTGCACGGTGATCAGCGAGACGGTGGAGGCGATCGAGTTCGGGACCACGTGCCGCCGCAGGACCCCGAAAGTGGTTGCCCCGCTGGTGATCGCGGCCTCGACGTAGTTGCTGGTGCGCGCCTCGAGGACTTCCGAGCGGATCAGGCGGGCGAAGGTCGCCGCCGAGGTCAGCCCGACCGCGATGCCCGCCTGCAGGACACCGAAGCCCAGCAGCACCACGAAGGTGATGGCCAGCAGGAAGCCCGGGATCGAGAGCAGGATGTCGATGACGCGCATGACCACGTTGTCGGTGACGCCGGCGAACCAGCCCGCGGTCACCCCGAGCAGCGAACCCACCGCCACGCCGACGGCCACCGCGATGGCCGAACCGGTGAGCGAGGCCCGCGCGCCGTAGACGACCCGGGCGTAGAGGTCGCGCCCGAGTTGATCGGTGCCGAACCAGTGTTCGCCGGACGGCGGCCGCAGCTTCGCGGCCGGATTCACCGCCAGCGGATCGATCGAGGTGAACAGCTGCGGCACCGCGGCCCACAGCACCACCAGCGCGACGACCGCCACGGCCGGGATCAGGCTCCAGCGCTTCATGGCATGGCCGCCTCGACCGGCAGCGGGCGCGGGGCGGGCAGTACGGTCGCGACCGCGGGCTTGCGCCGCAACGCGGCGACCGCGGTGACACGGCGGGTCCTGCCGTCCACCAGCACCCGCGGATCGATGAGCGGGTAGGCCAGATCCACGGCCAGATTGACCAGGACGTAGACCAGTGTCGACAGCAGCACCACGCCCTGCACCACCGGCAGGTCCTGGGTGTTCACCGCGCCGACGGTGAGCTGGCCGATGCCGTCGCGGGCGAACACCGATTCGGTCACCACCGCGCCGGCGATGAGTTCACCGAAGGCCAGGCCCAGCAGGGTCAGCACGGGCAGCGCGGAATTGCGCAGCACGTCCTTGCGGAACACGAAGCCCTCCCCCGCGCCCTTGGCGTGCAACACGTGCACGAAGGGCTGACGGCGGGTGGTGCGGATGGAACCGGTGAAGACCTGCGACAGCGGGGCCGCGATCAGCAGGCCCAGGGTCGCCGACGGCGCGAGCAAGGCCCGGAAGGTGCCGTCGTCGACCGAGGGGATCAGGCCGAACCGGAACGAAAGGTATTGCAGGGCAAGGATGCCGACCACGAAGGTGGGCACCGAGGCGAACAGCGCCGGTACCGAGCCGATCAGCCCGCGCAGCCAGGCCCAGGGCGCGTAATTGGCCGCCACCGCGACCACGGCGGTGAACACCAGCCCGAAGGCCAGCCCGAGCGCCGCGAGCTGCACGGTGCCCGGCAGCGCCTCGCCGATCAGTTCCTCGACCGGTTTGCCGTTGGTGAGCGAGAAGCCGAAGTCGCCGCGCCACAGCGCCGCCAGACTGTGCAGGTACTGCTGCCAGACCGGGCGGTCCAGGCCGTAGTACTCGAGCATGATCCGCCCCGCCTCGGGGGTGATCTGCGCTTCCGGATTCTGGATCCGGTTGTTGACCGAGTCGCCCGGCAGGGCGCTCAGCAGCACGAAGGACAGGGTGTAGGCGGCCCACAGCACCACCGTCGCCTGTCCCAGGCGCTTCGCGGCATAGATAAGCAATTCTCGCTCCCGCCTACTCGGCGATCCAGGTGTCGTACAGCCAGGTGCGGGCCGTGGACTCGGTGCTGAAGCCGTGCACCGACGGGGCCAGGCCGAAGACCTGGGTCTCGTCGTACAGCGGAATCACGTAGCCCTCGCCGAACAGGTGATCCTCGATGGCCTGGATGGCGGCGGTGCGCTTGGCCGGATCGAATTCGAACGCCTGCGCCCGGACGAGCTCGTCGAGCTTGGCGTCGGGCGTGTTGGCGTGCAGCTCGTTGGTGGCGCCGCTGTCGAAGGCCGTGCGCAGCACATCGGCTTCCGCGCGCGAGGTCTGGCCCTGCACCAGTGCCCAATTGTCCGGGCGCGCGAGCTGAGTGGCCTCGTAGTCGGTCAGCGAGGTCGCGTTGATCTTCAGTTCGACGCCGGCCTTGCGCCACTGCGACTGCAGCAGTTCCTGCACGGGCTGGGCGACCTGGTAGTACGGCGCGACCCAGATGTCGAGCTGCAGGCGCTTGCCGTCCTTGACCCGGATGCCGTCACCGCCGGGCCGCCAGCCCGCCGCGTCCAGCAGCGACTTCGCCTTGTCCAGGTCGTAGCCGAGGAAGCGGGAGGAGTCGCCGCGGTTCGGAGTGCCCTGCACCAGAATCGATTTCGGCACCGGGTAACTGGGCGACAGGACCGTCTCGTTGATCTCCTGCCGGTTGGTGGCCGCCTGCAGGGCCAGGCGCACGTTCTTGTCCAGGATCGGGGTGACCGAATCCAGTTGGAACGAGAGCTTGTTGGTCTGGCCCTGCACCGGGAACGCCTCGATGACGCCGCCGCCGGCGGTGACCGTCTCCTCGTCGTACGGCGCGATGTTGCGCGCGATGTGCGCCTCACCGGACTTCAGCGCGCCGACGCGGGTACCGGCCTCGGGCACGGTCTTGAACACGACCTTCTCCAGGTACGCCCGGCCCTGGTGGCCCGCGCCCTCCGGCGCCCAGTTGTAGTCCTCGCGGCGCTTCAGGGTGATACCGGTGGTGCCCTGCACCGACTCGATCACGAAGGGACCGGAGCCGATCCAATTCTTGGCCTGCCCCTGACCGTTCAGATCCTGTGCCAGGAAAGGCTTGGCCAGAATCGACCCCGCGCGATAGAACGAAGCCACCTGCAGGAAGCCCACATTCGGTTTGGTGAACGAGACCCGCACGGTGAGCGGATCGACCACCTCGGTGGACTTGTAATCGGAGAAGAAGCGGTCCGGGGGAATTCCCAGCGCCTTGTCGCCCAGTCCGTGCTGATCGTAATTGGCCTTCACCACTGCGGCGTCGACCGGATCGCCATTGCTGAAGGTCACGCCCTCGCGCAATGTGAACGTGTAGGTCAATTTGTCGTCGCTGATCGTCCACGACTTCGCCAGCCACGGCTTGATCTCACCGGTCTCGGGATCCTGCCAGGTCAGGCGCTCGGCCAGGTTGTTGGTGACCTGGCTGTTGGACCAGATCGAATTCGTCGGCAGCCAGGCCGTGTACTCGATCGGGTCGTAGAACTTCAGCGTGCCACCGAAAACCGGGTCACCGGCCGGGCCATTTCCCGACGAACCCGAGCCACCGCAGGCGGTCAGCGCCGTCGCGAGGGCAATGGCCACCGTGCCCGTTGCCATGAGCGTGCGGAATCGTTTTATCCTCATCGCGATGATGCGTCCTTCTGCCGTCCTGCGTATCTCCAAGGAGGCTAGGCGCGACCGGGCGATATTCCGCGACTTCCAATCGACAAGAGTCCCTACACGAATACTGAAGTTTCGCTTGAGCGCATTGGATTCACGGTGAGGAAAATACGGGCGCGGCGGCGATCGCCGGACTCACTCGCGGACGACCTCGTAGCGCACGCAGACCAGCTCGCCGTTCTGGGTCGCCTCGACCGTGTTGAGCTCGACCCGCCAGGGCAGCAGGGGAATTCCGGAGCCGAGGGTGACCGGGGCGTAGGAGACGATGATCTCGTCCAGCAGATCGTGGGCGGCGAACTGGGCGGCGAGGTTCCCGCCGCCGACCACCCAGATCTTGCGCCCGGCCGCGGCCTGCTCGAGTTCGGCGTAGATCTCCGGAATCGGGCCGCTGCCGAACCGGATGTCGCGGTCGCTGCGGGTCGCGAAGCGCTGGTGGGTGATGATCCACGCGGGCACGTCGTAGGGCCAGGCGGCGGGGTCGTGGTCGATCACCCACTGATAGGTGTTGGCGCCCATGACGATCGCGCCCACGTCGGCGATGAAGGCGTTGTAGCCGAGCGGGCCGTCGGGATCGGTGTCGCGGGATTCGAGCCAGTCCAGCGAGCTGTTGTCATCGGCCAGGAAGCCGTCGGCGCTGGAACCGGTGTAGTAGCTGGCGAATCCCATGTCGGCCTCTCTACGGTGCGGTGATCGCGGACGGGGCGCTCGAGCACGCGACCGCGCGCGAGCGACCCAGCGCCAGGCTAGCAATCAATCAGCAAATATCAGCGCAGCGTGGCCCGGCGACGTAGAGCGGTTGATTCACAGAACATTTGGCGAACCCGGCAACCCCTCAGGCCGGGCCGAGGCTGTCGAGCAGGCGTTCGAGCATGCGACCGGCTTCGTCGCGGGCACGGGCGGGGTCGTCCGACGCGGCCAGCACGAACGACATGTCGGTCAGGCCGCCGTAGAACATGGCGGCCACCAGTTCGGGCGAGAAGCCGGTCAGCCCTTGCTCTTTCAGCAATTCGACCTGGGCGACCAGCAGACCCGACAGGGACAGGCGGTCGAGTTCGCGCCAGCGATCCCAGCCCAGCACCGTCGGGCCCTGCACCAGGACGATCTGGCGGTAGTCGCGCTCGGTGCAGACGTCGAGGAAGGTGTTCATCCCGGCGATGGTCTTCTCGCGCAGGCCCGGCGGCGCGCTCATGGCGGCGGCGATGCGTTCGGCGGCGGCGTTCTCCAGATCCGCGAACACCGCCGCGAACAGGCCCTGCTTGCCGCCGAAGTGGTGATAGAGCGCGCCCCGGCTCAACCCCGCCGCGGCGACGAGCTCCTCGGCGGACACGTCCGCGAACGGCCGATCGGCGAACAGCGCCGCGCCCGAACGCACCAGTGCCTCCCGGGTGCTCTGCGCGTATTCCTCGCGCCTGCTCTTGACAGCACTCATACGTCATGGATATCACATACAGTGTGTATGCGAGATACACTCTGTATGTGAGAGGTGGTCCCCCATGGATACGCGAGTGATCGAGACGGACGCGGTTGTCGTCGGCGCGGGGGTGTCCGGACTCGTGGCCGCACGGGATCTGGTGGCGGCCGGGCGCGAGACGGTGGTGCTGGAGGCGCGCGACCGAATCGGCGGCCGGTTGCTCAACGCGCGACTACCCGGCGGATCACCCATCGAAGTGGGCGGGCAGTGGATCGGCCCCACCCAGCATCGCGCGCTGGCGCTGGTGGCCGAGCTGGGACTGACCACCCACCCCACCTACGACCAGGGCCGCAACATCGTCGAATTGTGCGGTGCGCGAACCACATACACCGGGCGCATTCCGCGGTTGAGTCCGTTCACGCTCGCCGATCTCGCGCTGGGACAGCACCGGATCGCGCGTGCCGCCGCGGCGATCGATCCGGCCCGGCCGTGGGACGCCGAACACGCCGAGGAACTCGACGCGCAGACCTTCGGGGGCTGGATCCGGGCCCACTTCCACACCGCGCGCGGGCGCGGATTCATGCGGATTCTCACCCTGGCGGTGTTCGCCACCGAACCGGAGGACCTCTCCGCCCTGTGGGCCCTGTCGTACATCTCGGCGGCGGGCGGCCTGGACGCCCTCATCGAGACGCGCGGTGGCGCGCAACAGGATCGCGTGGTCGGCGGCACCGAACGCATCGCCGTCGAACTCGCCGCGCGCCTGGGCGATCGGGTGCTTCTCGCCCAGCCGGTCGAGCGGATCGAGTGGAGCGACGACGGCGTGCGGGTGACCGCCGATGGGATCGAGGTGCGGGCCCGGCACGCGATCGTCGCGGTGCCGCAGGCGCTCAACGATCGCGTGCGCTACACACCGGCCCTGCCCACGGACCGTGTGATGCTGCTGCAGCGCATGCCGGCCGGGCGGGTCATCAAGACCAACACCGTGTACGCGACGCCGTTCTGGCGCGCCGACGGGTTCAGCGGGCAGGCCAACAGCGACCTGCGCTTGATCAGCACGGTGTTCGACAACACGCCCCCGGACGGGACGCCCGGGGTGCTGGTCGGGTTCTTCGAGGGCCGCGCCGCCGACGTCGCCGCCCGCATGTCCCCCGCCGAACGGAGACAGCGGGTGATCGACGACCTGACGGGGTACTTCGGGCCGGCCGCCGCCGACCCCATCGACTACATCGAACAGGATTGGGCGGCAGAGGAATACACCCGAGGCTGCTACGGGGCGTTCACCACACCCCAGGCCCTCACCAGCTTCGGCCGGGCGCTACGCGCACCGGTCGGCCCGGTGCACTGGGCCGGCTCGGAGACCGCGGTCACCTGGACCGGCTACATCGACGGCGCGATCGAGGCCGGACAACGCGCGGCCGCGGAGGTAGTGACCGCATCGGCGGCGAAACTACCGGTCGCACACTGAGGAAACCGGCCTCAGGCGCGGCCCGCTGTCATTCCGCCGTCGACCACGAACTCCGCCCCGTTGCAGTAGCTCGACTCCTCGCTCGCCAGGAAGACCACCATCGAGGTGACCTCGGCGGGAGAACCCAAGCGGGCGAGGGGATTCGCGGCGCGATCGACAGGGGCATCCTCGGGCGCGCCGAGCATCGGGGTCAGGATGCCGCCCGGATGCACGGAATTCACGCGGACGCCGTGCGGGGCCAACTCCAGGGCGGCCGACTTGGTGAGGCCGCGCACGCCGAACTTCGACGCGGTGTAGCCGTGCACTCCGGGGACGCCCTGGATACCGGCCGCCGAGGAGATGTTCACGACCGACGCCGGGGCCGCGGCCACGAGGGCGTCCCGCGCCGCGGTCAGGCCCAGGAACGGGCCGGTGAGGTTGATGGCGATGATGTTGTTCCACTGTTTTTCGGTGTACGTGCCGAGCGGGCCGCCGTCGAGGATGCCCGCGTTGTTGACCAGCACGTTGAGCGCGCCGAAGCGGTCCACGGTGGCCGCGACCGCCGCCTCCCAGTCGGCGAGGCGGGTGACGTCCAGGTGCACGGACGCGGCGCGGTCGCCGAGTTCGGCGGCCAGCCGGGCCGCGGCGTCATCGGCGATATCGCCCAGCATCACCGCGGCGCCCTCGGCGATGAAGGCCCGCGCGTGCGAGGCGCCCATCCCCGACGCCGCCCCGCTGATCAGGGCCACCCGTCCGGTCAATCGTCCGGTCATCGTTCAGTTCTCCTTCGACGTCGAGAGGCCAACGGCGGCTTCCCGATCGACAGAAGTAGAACATGTTTCAATCGGTAGTTCAATCATTGATTGAACGCGGCCGGGCAGCTAGCGGCCGAAGGGCCACAGCTTGCGCGCGGGACGTTCGGCCGCGCACGCGCAGCGGCCCGCCTTCGGCACGTCACCCAGGACCTGCTCGACGTGGTTGCCGCACCCGGTGAAACCGGGTTTGCCACAGGTGCGGCACGTGATTCGCTGACACATGGGGGTTCGTCTCCTGGTTCGTCGATATCATTCGGGAGGGCGGCCGCTGATCGGTTGCGGCCGTGCGGCTTTCGCGCCGCGGGAATCACTCGGCGACGCCGGCGTGCCAGGTGCGATAGCCGCCGTCGAGATTCATCGCGTCCCGGCCCAGCTGGGTGAGCAGCCGGGTGGCGCTGTTGCCGCGCTGCCCGACCTGGCAGAACGCGAGCACGGGACCGGCGGGGATCTCGTCCGCGCGCTCGCGCAGCTCGTCCAGCGGGATGTTGCGGGCGCCCGGAATCGAGCCGCCCTCGTACTCCCCCGGCGAACGCACGTCGA
The DNA here is from genome assembly GCF_053645575.1 of Nocardia sp. NPDC055321. Lineage (NCBI taxonomy): Bacteria > Bacillati > Actinomycetota > Actinomycetes > Mycobacteriales > Nocardiaceae > Nocardia > Nocardia sp. NPDC055321. The sequence goes on along the minus strand of NZ_JBSHMS010000017.1, from coordinate 20,008 downwards.
CCAGCTGTGCGCCGTTCGCGACGGCCTTGTCGACCTCGTGCCACTGCGCGGTGCGCACGCCGCCGGTGCGCAGGTTGTCGGCCATGTAGCCGAGCATGTTCACCGGATCCTTGGCCGAGCCGAACTGCGGCGCGTACGCGAGTTCGAGATCGAGCAGGCGCGAGGCGCGGATGCCGCCGGCCATCGCGGTGGCCAGCACGTCGATCCGCTTGTCGACGCCGTCGCCGCCGACCGCCTGCGCGCCCAGGATCTCATCGGTCTCGGGATCGACCAGCAGTTTGATCGACAGTGCCCGGGCGCCCGGGTAGTACCCGGCGTGCGCCATCGGATGGGCGTGCAGCGCACGGTAGGGCCGACCGGCCGCCACCAGGCGCTTCTCGCTCCATCCGGTCATGGCCGCGGTCAGCTCGAAGACGCCGACGATGGCGGTGCCCCGGGCGGGCGGGTCGGTCACGGGCAGCCCGGCGATGACGTCGGCGGCCGAACGACCCTGGCGATTCGCCGTGTTGGCCAACGGAATCAGCGCGCCCTGTCCGCTCACCGCGTCCCGCTTCTCGACCACGTCGCCGACCGCGTAGACGTGGGGCGCGGACGTACGCAGCCGATCATCGACGACGATGCCGCCGCCGGAACCGATGTCCAGCCCGGCCGCGCGGGCCAGGGCGCTCTCCGGGCGCACACCGATCGCCATGACGACCAGATCGGCGGGCACGACGCGCTGATCGGACAGCGTGACGCTGTCGGCGTCGATCCGCTCGAGTTCGACGCCGGTCTCCAATCTGATTCCGTGCCCGCGCATCTCGGCCGCGACCGGGGCGGCCATCTCCGGATCCAGCGTGCCGAGCACCTGATCGCCGCGCTCGACCACGGTGGTCGAAATGCCACGGCGGGTGAGGTTCTCGGCCATTTCGACGCCGATGAATCCCGCGCCGACGACGACCGCGGTCCGCGCCCGCCCGGCCGCGTCGGCCAGGCGATCCACGTCCGCGACATCGCGCAGGACCAGGGCGCGCTCCACGCCGGGCAGAGGCGGCACGATCGCCGAGGCGCCGGTGCTGAGCACCAGCTCGTCATAGGATTCGGTCGACTCCCGCCCCGAATCCAGGTCCCGCACCCGCACGGTGCGCGCGGCCGGGTCGATCGCGACGGCCTCGTGCCGCACCCGCACATCCAGGCGGAAGCGCGCGGCGAGCGACTCGGGGGTCTGCAGCAGCAGCGCCTCGCGCTCCTCGATCACCCCGCCGACGTAGTACGGGAGTCCGCAGTTGGCGAACGACACGTGCGCGCCGCGCTCGAGCACCACGATCTCCGCGGTCTCGTCGAGCCGCCGCAGCCGCGTCGCGGCCGACATGCCACCGGCCACACCACCGACGATCACAACCTTCATCTCGCACCTCCTCGCGGGGGAAGACCCGCGCTATCCATACCCCCCGGGGTATCCGACTCGACTTCGACCATACCCCCGGGGGTATACTTCGAGTACGTGATCCCCGCCTCCCCCGAGCCATACCCGGCCGGTGAGTTCCGACACGGGGGAGGTCGCCGACATACCCCTAGGGGTATCTTCATTCGATAGACGGACTGGCCGGAACAGTCCGGATCCACTGCTCAGGAGGCAGACATGGTCGGCGACGAACAAGCCACCGCCGCGGTTCTCAATCGGCTGCGCCGCGCACAGGGCCAGCTCGCCGGGGTCATCACCATGATCGAACAGGGGCGCGACTGCAAGGACGTGGTCACCCAGCTCGCGGCCGTCTCGCGCGCCCTGGACCGCGCGGGGTTCAAGATCGTGGCCAGCGGCCTGCGCGAATGCCTCACGGGTGAGGGCGCCGAGGGGCGCGAGCCGCTGACCGAGGCCGAACTGGAGAAGCTCTTCCTCGCACTGGCCTAGCGCGCCGCCGCTCGACGCGGTGGCGCGAATTCACAACGGCCGGAAGCCGACCCGGGCGCACTCGGACGGAAGTCAGTGCACGGCAGCCGGATCCGGGTGCGCCGCCGCGTCGGCGAGCGACCACCCGGACGGTCAGAGCATCGGCAGGTCGGGCGGGAGTTGCAGGGCGACGGTCAGCAGCGACTGCACCCGGGCCGCGATAATGCTGAGCAGACCGTTCATCTCACTGGGGGCGACCTCGGCGGCGGTTTGCAGCGACTTGAGGTCGGTGTCTATGCGGGCCAGCATCTCGGCGACGTCGTCGGGCTGGGAATTGAGCGCCTTGGCGATCTCCTCGAGCGAGATGCCCTGCGCCTCCAGGGTCTGGATGAGGTGGATGCGCTCGACGTCGGCCGGATCGTACATCCGGTAGTTGCCCGCGGTGCGTTCGGCGGGAACGAGCAGTCCCAGGCTGGTGTAGTAGTCGATGGTGCGGGAGCTGACCTCGGCGCGGGAGGCGAGTTCTCCGATTCTGACCAGGCCCTCCGGCATCAGCACCTCCATCCTCGAAAGATCTCAACCATACAGCGATCCGGGTCACCGTCCGGCGTCCGAACCACGATCACGGGCCCGTGCGGGCGCCGTTCGCACCCGGACAACCTTACAGTGCCGCGTGCTACTGTGGCCTGCAGGTGGGGCGCGGCATGTCCGATCGGCCTGTGTGGTCGCCGCGCGGGGGTCTCACCGGCAGGGCATCGACCCTGTTCTCGGCGTAATGAAACATCCGAAGGAGACCAAGCACGTGGCAATCGACCACACCCGGCCCGCCCGATCGACGAGCACCGAACGGCGGAGCAGATGACGACGATTACCACCGCGATGGATTCGACCACCACGAATCTCGCACTGCTACCGGGCTTCCTGGATCCGGTGAACCTGCTCAACTCCTTCGGCACCTGGATGCTGGTCGGCCTGCTCGCGGTCGTCTTCATCGAATCCGGTCTGCTGTTCCCGCTGCTGCCCGGTGACTCGCTGCTGTTCACCGCCGGATTGATCGCGGCCTCCAAATCGACCGAGATCGAGCCCTTCGCGCCGATCGAGGTGCTGCTCATCCTGATTCCACTCGCCGCCATCGCGGGCGACCAGGTCGGATATCTCATCGGCGCGCGCGGCGGCACCGCGCTGTTCAAGAGCGACGACGCCCGCTTCTTCAAGAAGTCCTACATCGACGAATCGCACGCGTTCTTCGTCAAACACGGGCCCATCACCATCGTGCTGGCGCGCTTCGTGCCCATCGTGCGCACCTTCGCGCCGGTCGTGGCCGGCGCGGCCAAGATGAAGTACCGGGTCTTCGTGACCTACAACATCATCGGCGGCGTGCTGTGGGGCTCGGGCCTGACCTATCTGGGCTACCTGCTCGGCCAGATCGCCGCGGTGCGCGACAACATCGACCTGATCTTCCTGGTGATCGTGGCCGTATCGGTACTGCCGATCGTGTACGAGGTGGTCAAGCGCTCGATCGCCACCCGCAAGGCTCGGGCGGCGGCCGAATCCGAATCGGTGCACTGACGATCGACCCCGAAAGGCCCTGCCCGCGAGCGAGATCGGCGGGCAGGGCCTATGCGCGTCTCCGGGCTACTGCAGGGCGAAGCGCAGCAGGGCCTGCATGTCACCCTGCTTGATCTTGCCCTTGCGATCGACGACCTCGAGCTGCCAGGCCGGGCCGTTGCGGAACGCGCGGGCGATGGCGTTGGCGTTGTCCCCGCCCAGCAGCGACGGCCAGATGTCGGCCACCTGCTGGGTGCCGCCGCCGGTCGCGTCGTAGATCTTGAACGAGACGTTGTTCGCCTTCTCGAAGCTCGAACCCTTCTTGAACGCGGCCGCGACGAACACGATCGAGTCGATGCCGCCGGGCACGTCGGCGAAGGTCACGTGCACGGTCTCGTCGTCACCCGCGGCCGCGCCGGTCTGCTCGTCGCCGCTGTGCAGCACCGACCCGTTGCCCAGCGGATCCAGCGAATCCAGGCCCGCGAACCGCACCGGTTCGCTGCCCTGCATCAGAATCGCGATCAGATCCAGATCCACGCCCTTCTTCCGCCGGGCGATGCCGAGCAGCCCGCCGCTGGCGCCGGCCGAGGGGTCCCAGCTGACGCCGACACTCATCTTGCTGATGCCCGCGAGATCGGCGGCACCGTCTTCTTTTCTGAGCGTGATCACGAACTCAACCTGTCTTCTCGTCGAAATATCTTGTGGAACAGTGGATATGGACTTGTCAGACCGCGGCCGCGGGGAGCAGCCGCTCGAGCACGTCGGTGAGGGTGACGAGCCCGATCAGGCCGCCGGGACCGGCGACGACGCCGATGTGACCGCGGGTCTCGCGCATGACGCCCAGGGCCTCGTAGACCGGCAGGGCGGCGTCGAAGCGCAGCACCGGGCGCATGAGATCACGCGCCACGGTGGTGTCGGGCACGCCCAGACTGTCGCGCACGTGCAGCACGCCGATCAGTTCGTCGCCTTCGCGCACGAACAGGCGCAGATGGCCCGTCGAGCGCGAGACCCGCTGGATCGTGCGCGCGTCCGCGTCCGGCGCCACGGCGCTCGGATCGGTGTTCGGGCGCACGATGTCACCGACGGTCAGCGCTTCGAGTTCGAGTGCCGCGGTGAGGTTTCCGCGATAGCGCTCGTCGAGCGTGCCCGCGGTGGCGGAGTGCTCGATCAGATGCCGCAGCGCGGCGGGGTCCTGACCCGCGTCGACCTCGTCGACCGGGGTGACGCCCACGCGCACCAGGCACCAGTTCGCGAGCCGGTTGAGCGCGGACAGCAGCGGCCGGGTGAGCCACATGAACGCGCGCATCGGCAGCGCCAGCAGAATGGCCGACCGCTCGGGATGCGCGATCGCCCACGACTTGGGCGCCATCTCCCCCACCACCAGGTGCAGGAACGTCACCACGATCAGGGCGAGCACGAAACCGGCGACGTCCGCCAGCCACAGCGGCGCGCCCAGCGTCTCGATGAGCGGGGTGATCCAGTGGTGCACGGCGGGTTTGGTGATGGCGCCGAGCGCCAGCGTGCACACCGTGATGCCCAGCTGCGACCCCGCCAGCAGCACCGAGAGCTCCGAGGCGCTGCGCAGCGCGGCCCGCGCCGGGGCGCTGGTCGCGGCCGCGTCCTCGAGCCGATGCTTGCGCGCCGCGATGAGCGCGAATTCCACCGCGACGAAGAACGCGCTAGCGCTGATCAATCCGATGGTGATGACCACCACGACCCAGGGATTACTCATCGCCACTCACCTCCGCGTCGACCGCCGGGGTGATCAGCACGCGGGAGGGCACCCGCTTGTGCACCTGCCGCACCCGCGCCAGCACCGTACGCCGGCGCGGATGTTCGGCGAGGAGTTCGGACGCCTCGGGTTCGAGCTCGATCTCCACGGTGTCGCCGACCTCGGGCAGGCCGCCGAACCGCGTGATCACCAATCCGGCCAGGGTTTCGTAATCCCCTTCGGGCAGTTCGAGATTCAACAGCCTCGACACCTCGTCCAGGTGCAGGTCGCCGGCGACGAGCCAGCCGCCGTCGACCGGTACCACGTCGTCGTTGACTTCCGGATCGTGTTCGTCGTCGATCTCGCCGACCAGTTCCTCGGCGATGTCCTCGATGGTGACCACGCCCGCGAAGCCGCCGTACTCGTCGATGACCAGGGCCATTTCCTGTTTCGCGGCGGTGATCGCGGTGACGACGTCGGGCAGCGACAGCGACTCGGGCACCATGACCGCCTCGCGGCAGTGCCGGCCCGCGCGCTCGTCCGGATCGACGTCGAGCAGGTCGTGCAGATGAATGATGCCTCGCAGATCGTCACTGGTCTCCCCGGTCACCGGGTAGCGGGTGTGGCCGGTGCTCATGCGATCGCGCACCGCGCCCACCGTGTCCCCCGCCGCGACGACATCCACCCGGGCACGGGGGATCATCGCGTGTTCGGCGGTGCGCGTGGGGAAGTCGAGTATGCGATCCAGCAGCGTCGACAACTCCGGGGGCAGTTCGCCCGCGTTGCGCGAGGCCGCGACGATGTGCTCGAGATCCCTCGGGGTCGCCGAATGCTCGACATCGTGCACCGGTTCGATGCGCAGCGCGCGCAGCAGCACGTTGGCCGACTGGTCGAAAAGCTTGATGAGCCAGCCGAAGACCTTCAGGTACATGGTCGTCGACAGCGCCAGGGCCCGGGCCACCGGTTCGGGGCGGGCGATGGCGAGGTTCTTGGGGAACAGCTCGCCGAAGACCATCTGCACGACGGTCGAGAACAGCACGGCCAGGATCGCGCCCACCGCGATGCCGACGCCGGTCGGCACGCCCACCCCGCCCAGCAGTTCGCCGAGGCCGCGACCGATGAGCGGTTCGGCGACGTAACCGACCAGCAGACCGGTCACGGTGATGCCGAGTTGCGCGCCGGACAGCATGAACGAGGTCCGTCTGGTCACCGCCAGGGCGCGGCCGGACGCCGCGTCCCCCGCTTCGGCGCGGGCCTTGAGACGCGAGCGGTCCACGGCCATGTACGCGAATTCCTGGGCCACGAAGTAGCCGGTCAGCGCGGTGATCGCCAGAACGACGAGAACACCGAGTCCAACACTCAGCGCGGTGAGCACGGCGTCACCCCCGTGAAGGGAAAGCCGCGATCAGCTCGGGGCGGGTTGGGTAATCGGTATTTGCGCTTCGCGCGTCTCATCTGCTCGCTTCTGTGAGATGTCCGTATTGCCGGGTGTATCCGACGCTAACACGGACGATAGAACTGTTCGGGGACATGAAACCGCTTGTCACGCCCCATTTCCGCACCGGCCGAGCGGCGAGCGCCACGCGGGTTGACCGCGCTCGCCGCCGGCCGGGTGTCAGGACCGAATCCTCAGAGCCCGACGCCGAAGTCGCGGGCGATGCCCTCGAGGCCGGAGGCGTAGCCCTGGCCGATGGCGCGGAACTTCCACTCGGCGCCGTTGCGGTACAGCTCGCCGAAGACCATGGCGGTCTCGGTCGAGGCGTCCTCGCTCAGGTCGTAGCGGGCGAGCTCGGTGCCGTTGGCGCGGTCGACGACGCGGATGTAGGCGTTGCGGACCTGGCCGAAGCTCTGGCTGCGCGAGACGGCGTCGTAGATCGAGACCGGGAACACGATGGACTCGATGCTCGCCGGGGTGGCCGCGAGATCGACGTTGATGACCTCGTCGTCGCCCTCGCCCTCACCGGTGCGGTTGTCACCGGCGTGCTCGATCGCGCCCTCGGGGGACTTGAGGTTGTTGAAGAAGACGAAGTGCCCGGGGGACACGACCTTCTTGCTCCCGTCGACGCCGATGGCGCTGGCATCGAGATCGAAATCGGTTCCCGTGGTGGTCCGCAGGTCCCAGCCCAGGCCGACCGCTACCGCGGTCAGGCCCGGCGCGGCCTTGGTCAACGACACGTTGCCGCCCTTGGACAAACTCACACCCATGCCAACCATCTCCTGTCGATCGTTGTCGCGGCGGGCTCTGAGAAGCCCGCCGTCGCGTTTCGGAACCACAAGGGAACCGCACCTGCGCGAGGCGCGTTGCCCGAGTGGGTCGATACGTCAACATTCGGGACGCGAAAGTGGTTCCCCGCGCTGCCCCCGAAGCCGAACGCACACTATCACGTGCCACTGGATGGTTGGCTCGGCAAGGGTCGGGCAACACCGCCCCCGAGGTGATCGGCGGCCATGAGACCGGCGGACGATTGCGTTTGCTGCGATGTCCACTCCGAGAGTGATCTTGCCCCCGATTCGACGTCGGGACCGCCTTTTTCGCGAGCTCTTGAATTAGCCTGCCGATAACTAGCATTCGACGATCGGGAGGTGGGCTCGCTGTGACGGCGGCGCGAACGGTGGAATCGGAACACTCGGCGACCGGGCCCGGCCTTCCACGGGTGCTCGCGCTGGACGCGGCGCGCGGCATCGCCGTGCTCGGCATGTTCGCGGTACACACCGGACCACCGGAACAGGTGATGTCGGGGTGGCTCTCGATCTTCGCGGGGCGATCGGCGGCGCTGTTCGCCGTCCTCGCGGGCGTCTCGCTGAGCCTGATGACCGGCGGCCGCACACCGCGCACCGGACGCGCGGCCCAGCGCGATCTGGTTCGCGTCGCCGCGCGGGCGGTGCTGATCGCCGCGCTGGGAATCGCACTGGCGCAACTGCACTCCGGCATCGGGATCATGCTCATCCTGAGCTACTACGGCCTCTATTTCCTGCTCGCCCTGCCCCTGCTGCGGCTCGGCGCACCGGCACTCACCGCGCTCGCGGCCGGGTGGACGATCGCGGGTCCGATCGCGTCCTTCCTGATCAGGGCTCACCTGGACCAGTCGACCGTCGGCGGCCACCCGAGCGCCGACATGTTCACCTCCTGGTCCGGGCTCGGTGACGTCGCCACGATGCTGGTGTTCACCGGCGCGTACCCGGCCATCACCTGGATGCCGTTCGTCCTGGCCGGAATGGCGCTGGGCCGCTGGGGCATCCGAGAACTACGCGCCCTCCCGCTGCTGGGAATCGGCGCGGCGCTCGCGCTGCTCGGCTACGGCGGCTCGTGGCTGCTGCAGCACCCGTTCGGCGGGCGCTCCCACCTGATCGATCTGCTGACCGGCATGGGGATCACCGATATCGATCCGGGCGAGATCATCGATCTGGCCGGGCTGGGCACCGTCGGCACCAACAGCTGGTGGTGGCTGACGGTCGACAATCCGCACAGCGGAACACCGTTCGAGATCGCCGGATCGATCGGCGTCGCGCTCGGCGTGATCGGCATGCTGACCGCGCTCCTGCCGACGGCCCGAATTCCGCTGTACCCCTTGATCTGTGCCGGCTCGTGCGCCCTGAGCCTCTACATCCTGCAGGTCGTGGCCCTGTGGGCGCTGGTGCCCGCCACCGGCACTCCCCCACCCGGCGTGCTGCACGGCCCGTCCTGGCAGCTGCTGACCCTGCTGGCCGCCGGCTCGCTGACCCTGGCGACCCTGTGGCGCACCCTCTTCCGCCGCGGTCCGGCGGAGTGGCTGCTCCACCAGGTAACGATGGGAATCACGAACGCACTGGTCCCGATGCCGGCCACGGCCGGTCCCGGCGCGACCGATCGGCACGCCGGGTGACATAGGCCGAACGGGCTAGGCCGCTCCGGCCGCCAGGCCGACGACCGTTCCGGCGCCCGCGCCCACGGCGGTGCCCAGCGCACCGGCCAGGGCGCCGCCGAGCGCCGCGCCCGCGGTGCCGCTGACGATGCCGCCGCCGATCCCACCGGCGGCCAGTCCGGCCAGCCCGCCGAGGGCACCGACCGTGGTGCCGCCGATGAGCGCGCCGCCCGCCGCCCCGAGCACCGCGCCGCCGACCACACCGGCGGTGACGCCGATGGCCGCGCCCGCCGCGGCGCCGATGGCCGCGCCGATCGCACCGCCGGCGACGGTGCCCACCGAACCCGTGACGGGGGTGACGACGATGCCGACGCCGGTGAGCGCGGGCAGGCCCACCCCGGCGGTCCCGCCGATCGTGCCGCCGATCAGACCACCCGCGATGGCACCGATCGCGGTGCCCGCCGCGAGACCGAACGCGCCGCCGCCGACCGCGCCCACCCCGGTGCCGATCACTCCGCCGCCGACGCCACCGAGCGCCGCGCCCGCGAGCGCACCGCCCGCGCCCACCGCGAGTCCGCCGACGGTCGCGCCACCGACGCCGCCCAGCGCCGCACCCGCCGTACCGCCCGCCACCGCCGCGGGCACGCCCACCGCCGCGGCGCCCGCGGTCGCGCCGAGCAGGCTCTTGGCGGCGAGCTGATCGGAGCGGTTGGGCGAAATGCCCAGGGACCGCGCGAAGGTCGAGATCTCGGCTTCGACGCCGGCGGCCGCGCCGTTCACGCCGTCGACCAGACCCTGCGGCACCACGGCGCCGACGGGCGCGCTGAAGTCACCGACGCGCACGGTCCCCGGATCCGGAACGATGTTCGCCACGCGCGGGACGGGCTCGGGCGCGTGCAACTCGCCGAGATTCAGGGGCGCGGTGTACGCGGGCTGCGGAACCTGGCGCGCGACGCCGAAATCGGTGTCGGGGGCGGCGAAATCCATTGCCACCTCCGGTGAATCGGCGGGGGCGATCGTGACGCCCGGCTGCCGCGCGCTCGGCGGGGTGTTCACGCCCGGCTGCGGCGCGATGAACTGCGGGCCGGCCGCGGCCGCGCCCGCGAAGGTGATGGCCGCGACCACGGGAATCGCACCCACCGACCCGCGCAATGCCTTACTCGCCGACGACATCTTCCGGTGGCGCCCCATCTGCCTCACCAATCCCCTTCTCGGATCCTGCTTTTCGACACGCTCGATAACGATGGGGAAAGCTGCAAATCCCCCCCCGGATCGAGTAATACTCGAGATCGAGCCGAACGAATAGAACCGGCTGGGACACCCGAAGTCAATTTCGGAGCGGGGGCGCGTGATCCACGTCTCCCGAGGTGGGGCGCTGCTCTGTTCGATTCGACGGCCGGGCGCCGTGAACAGCCGAGGACCCGATTTCGCACCCTGGAGCCGATGGTGGAAAGGTGCACCAGAACGACACGAATTCACTGTGCACATCGTGCGCGAATTCCCGATCGCCGATGACCATTCGGCGCGCGATTGCCGACCGCCCGCCACGGACCTTGCACCGAGCGAATCTCATCGGCGGCCGAATGGCGTTCGGCGCCGCCCGGTGGGTTGCGGAGCGGGCGGGTGGGGGCGGCGTGCGAGACTCGTGGGAGCCGACGAGGAGGGAACGGGTTGGCCTACGTCAAAGCCGCCGAACGGGAAGCGCAGATTGTCGCCGCGGCGATCCGGGTGCTGAGCACGGTGGGGGTGGCGGGCACTACCCTGCGGGCGGTCGCCGCCGAGGCGGACATCCCGCTGGGCACCATGCACTACGTGTTCCCCGCCAAGGACAAGCTGCTGCGGGCGGTCATCGCGGCCGTCGAGCGCGACGTCGCCGCCGCGCTCCGCGTGCGGGTCGACGTCGGTCACGGTGTGGCACACACGATTCGGCAGAGCGTCGACAACTTCTGGACCGCGCTGGTCGAGAACGAGATCGGCCTGCAGGTCATGCAGTACGAACTCGCCATGTACTCCGCGCGCCACGAGGGCGCCGACGGGCTCGGCCGGCTCCAGTACCAGGGCTACACCGCGCTCGTCGCCGAGTTCTGCGAGCGGGCGGCCGCGGCCGCGGGCGAACGCACCGCGGTCGACTTCGGGACCCTCGGCCGCCTGTCCCTGGCGGTGATGGACGGGCTGATCGTGCAGTACGTGACGAACCCCGATCCCGAGCGCGCCCGCCGCGACCTCGACCACGCCGTCGACATGATCGTTCGCTTCGCCGATCCGCGGCCGCTCGCGGACACCCCGGACTAGCGGGCACAACCTCCCGGACCCTTGCGCTCACCGGCCCGATGTGGCTTACTGAAAAAAGTCGGTCGGTTGTACGACTTAGTTCTCAGTCGGCTGCCCCGCACCGAGCGCGGCGGTCCCGAACAGCGCGAATACGGAAGGGGCACCGGATGCAGCAGGATCCGTCGCGGGAGCGCGAGTCGACACCCGAGACCGCGGTGGCGGTGATCGGAGCCGGGGTCGCCGGCCTGACCGCGGCGCGCGAACTACGGCGGCGCAGGGTCGAGGTGATCGTGCTCGAGGCCGCCGACCGGGTCGGCGGGCGCACGCTGAGCGAAACCACGGCCCTGGGCACGCGCGTGGACCTCGGCGGCCAGTGGATCGGCCACGACCACCATCGGGTGACCACCCTCGCCGCCGAACTCGGCCTCACCCCGTTCCCCATGCACACCGGGCGGCTGCCGGTCATCGTCGACGGCGCCCGCCGCGTGCGCGTCGCGGCGCCCGCGACGTTCGCCGCGCTGACCGCGCTCGGCGCGCTGGAAGTGTTGTCCCGCACCGCGTTACCGCGACGCTGGAACGACGTCACCGTCGCTACGTGGCTGCGCCGCATGCCCGGGCGCACCGCGCGGCGGCTGCTCGAGGTGATCGCCACGACGTCGTGGACGGCGGACCTCGACCGGTTCTCGGTGGACACCATGGCCCGCCTGATCCGCTCGCAGGGCGGCCTGGCGACCATGCTCGCCACGCGCGGCGGCGCACAGGATTCCCTGCTGGTCGAGGGCATGGGGTCGCTGTCCGAGGCGATGGCCGCCGAACTCGGCGACCGAATTCGCCTGGGCCACCGCGTCGAATCGATCACGCGGACGAGCGAGGGCCTGTCCATCGGCACGACACGGGGCGAGATCCGCGCGGGCAAGGCGATCCTCACGGTGCCGCCGCCGCTGCTCGAGCGGATCGACTTCGACCCCGCGCTACCCGCCGCACAGGCCGACCTGGCGCGGCACTCATACATGGGCTCGGTGTACAAGGCCATCGCGGTCTACGACCGGCCCTTCTGGCGCGACGGACTCGGCGGCGAGTTCCTGGTGCTCGACAACCCCGGCCGGGCGGCCTTCGACACCACCCCGCCCGGCGACGGCCCCGGTCACCTGTGCGTCCTCGTCCCCGGTCTCGAGGCACACGCGCTCGACGGCTTGGACGCCCGCGCGCGGCGCGACGCCGTCCTCGGCCCGCTGGCCCGCCACCTCGGTCCCGCCCTGCTCGATCCGGTCAGCTGGCACGAAAAGTCCTGGCATCGTGACGAATTCGTCGGCGGCGGCTACTTCGCGATCCCCGACCCCGGCACCGGCGGCGACTTTCCGCCGATCCCGTCCGCGCCCGCGGGCGACCTCTACTGGGCGGGTACCGAAACCGCGGGTGACCATCCGGGCTACGTGGAGGGCGCCATCGAATCGGGCACGCGCGCGGCCGCGGAGGTGCTGCGGGAACTGTCCCGGCGCTAGGACGGCGCCGGCTCCCGCCCTCGACGGTGAATCGGGCTCCCGCTCGCCGGTTTTCGAGTACGTTCGGCAACACGTTCTAGTTGCCGGTGACTCGCGGCGACACCGTCTGGGGAGAGGGGCCGACGATGTCGGTTACGGACTACATAGTCATCGGTTCCGGCAGTGCCGGGGCCATCATCGCACGCAGACTGGCCGACTCCGGCGCGACCGTCACGCTTATCGAGGCCGGGCGCCGGGACAACACCCGCCTGGTCCGGACGCCCGGCCTCATCGGGCCCATGCACGCCGTGCCGCAGCTGAAGAAGATCGTCGACTGGGGGCACTACACCGTCGAGCAGAAACACGCACTGGGGCGCAAGGTTCCGCAGACGCACGGCAAGGTGGTCGGCGGATCGAGTTCGATCAACGGCATGGTGTTCGTGCGCGGGAACCACCGCAATTTCGACGACTGGGCGGCCGAGGGCAACACCGGCTGGTCCTACGCGGACGTCCTGCCGAGTTTCAAGAAGTTCGAATCCTTCGAGGACGGCGCCAGCGAATTCCGCGGCGACGCCGGGCCGATCAAGGTGATCCGGGCCCGCGAGCTGACCGAGGCGTCCGAGTCGTTCATGTCGGCGCTGACCGAAACCACCGGCGCGGCACACAATCCCGACTACAACGGGGCCGAGCAGGACGGGGTATCGCTGCTGCAGCAGAGCAACAGCGCCGGCCTGCGATACAGCACCTCGGTCGGATACCTGGACTCGCGGCCGAAGAACCTGACGGTGCTGCCCGATACCCAGGTCACCCGGATCGTGATCGAGAACGGCCGGGCGACCGGGGTCGAGTACCGGACGGCGCGCGGTCTCCACACCCTGCGGGCCGACCGGGAAATCATCGTCAGCGCGGGCACTTTCGGCTCCGCGCAGCTGCTCATGCTGTCCGGCATCGGCCCCGCCGACCACCTGCGGGCCTTCGACATCGAGGTCGCCGCCGACCTCCCGGTGGGCGACAACCTGCACGACCACCTGTTCGTGCCGATGAGCTTCGCCATGCCGACCGCCGTACACCGTTCCGCGGCAGGCTATTTCGCCCGCGCCCTGGTGCGCGAGTCGCTGCGCAGGAACAGCACCTGGCTGGCGCGCAGCGTCTTCGAGGTGGTCTCGTTCCTGCGCACCCCGTACTCCACCGGCACACCCGACCTGCAACTGCACGTGCTGCCGTGGAGCTACCCCGGCCCCAACCAGGACGCGCCCATCCGGCACACCCCGGACCCCCGCCGCGCGCTCACCATCCTGGTCACCATGATCTACCCGCAGAGCCGGGGCACCCTGCGCCTGACCTCCGCCGATCCGACCGCGGCGCCGGCCATCGATCCCAACTATCTCGCCGAACAGCGGGACCTGGACACCCTCGTGCACGGCATGGAACTGACCCGCGAGATCATGTCCGCGCAATCCATCGGCCCCGCGGTGGACGCCGAGATCGAGCCCGGCACAAAGCATCCCGGCCGCGCCGAACTGGCGGCCGAGGTACCCAACCGCGCCACCACCGTCTACCACCCGGTCGGCACCTGCCGCATGGGCGTCGACGAGCGCGCGGTCGTGGACCCCACGCTGCGGGTGCGCGGCATACAGGGTCTGCGCGTGGCCGACGCCTCGATCATGCCCAGCATCGTCGGCGGCAACACCAACGCGGCGACCATGATGATCGGCGAACACGCCGCCGCTCTCATCCTCGGCTGACCCGGTATTTCGGGGTCGACCGGCCCGGCGCCACGGCCGCCGGGCCGAGCGCGGTTACCCGTGCCGGAACGGCTCCCGTGCAACACTTCTGCCCTGAATCACGATCACACACCGGAGTGGGCAGCGCACTCGGGGGTACTTCGATGCCCCGGCTCGATCAGCTCGGTATCCGTTACACGATGGCCGCACGGCCTGTTGGGAGGATTTCGATATGAACAAGGCGATGCTCGCCGCCACACGGGTCACGGCAGCCGCGGTGCCGGTGCTCGGACTGGCCGTGGCCTTCGGTTCGGGGACCGCGCAGGCCGCGCCGCAGGACTGCGTCATCACGCGGGATCTGGTGAGCGCCTCGGCGGTCTGCAACGACGTCGACGCGCCGCCCGGACGCGAATACACGGTGGTCACCGAGTGCTGGGGGCTGGCCGGCATTCCGAACGCCTGGCCGTTCATGGGCATCGGGCCCTACCGCGGCAGCTGGGGCGGCTCGTTCGGCCCGGCCGGACAGGGCTCGTCCTCATGCCTGGGTCCCGCGAGCGTGGGCACCCTCACCAACGCGTACGTGGCGGTCTACCGGGAGTGAGGCGGGCCGGGGTGGCGGAGTCCGCCGTAGATCCCACGCCCCACGATGAGCGGCTGTAGCGCGGACCAGACCGGAATCGGGTAGCCCCGGCCACCGGGGCCGAACACCTCCAGGACGTTGCGCTGCGGCCCGACCACCGAACCCCAGCGGCGGGTCGCGGGCACGAACGGCCGCGGCGGCCTGCCGGTCAGCTCGGCGCGAATGTTGTGCGCCAGCAGACCATCGGCGCGACTGCGGGCCGAGGTCCGCAGCGGGTCGGTGGCGGCGACATCGCCGATCGCGTACACCCCGGGCAGACCGGGGACGCGCAGGTAGTCGTCGACGCGGACGAAACCGCCGTCGTCCAGCAGCTCGCCGGGCAGCCAGTCCGTGTTCGGCCGGACCCGCCCGATGGTCCACAGCACGGCGTCGGCGGTGCTCGCGGGCTGGCCCGTGCTCCATTCGACCGGACCGGCCGTGATCTCGTCGCACGCGAAGCCTTCCGGGACCACCGCGCGATGATGCGGATGCAGACCGACGCCGAGCCGCTCGAGTCGCGGGCGCAGTGTGCGCCACACCCGGAGGTGATGCAGCGGCAGCGCGCGGTCGCCGGGAAAGTAGAGGTCCACCCGTGTGCGCGGCCACACGGTCGCGACATTCAGCGCACTGCTGACCGCCGCCGCGCCGCCACCCAGCACCAGCACCGAGTCCGCGCGGGCGAGGCGTTCGTGCGCGGCGGCGATCTCGGCGTCCACCTCGTCGCGGGTCTGCAGGCCGGGCCTGCGCCAGAAGCCATTCGTCACACCGGTCGAGATCACCAGCGCGTCATAGGATTCCGAGCGCGCGGCCCCGGAGTGATCGACGAGGTGAATCTCGCGCGCGGCGGGATCCAGGCCGGACACACTCCCGTGCACGATCCGCACCCCGTCGAGCCGGCGGTAGCGGTCGAAGGGAACCCGGTACTCGCGCGCCCAGTCGTGCGGGCGAGCCAATCGCAGGCCGAGTTCCTGCCCGCTGACCAGGCCCGGTTTGCTCGAAACACCCACCACATCCGCGTGTTTCGCGAGGTGGATGGCGGTGAGCAGGCCCGTATCGCCCAGCCCGGCGATCACGATCCGCGGGCGGTTCCCGGCCCGGACTGACGGTGCGGTCGCGCTCATGCGCCGACCGTACTGGAACAAGTTCTAGTACGTGGGGATTCGGCGGGTACGGTGCGGGGCGCGCACCCCGCACCCGATATCACCCGTGGGCGTGCGCCGAATCCGCCCGCGCGTCCCGGTTCTCGGTCTCCGCGGCGGCGGCCAGCGGGCTCGGCCACCAGATCCGCGATCCGATCACGCTGAACAGCGCCGGAATGATTACGGTGCGCACCACGAACGTGTCGAGGAGGATGCCGATGCCCACGACGATGCCCAGCTGGGTCAGCGTGATCAGCGGCAGCACACCCAGGACACAGAACACCGCGGCCAGCACCAGCCCCGCGCTGGTGATGACGGCGCCGGTCGAGGACACCGCACGCACCATGCCGTGCCGGGTGCCGTGTTCCGGGGTCTCCTCGCGCGCCCGGGTGACCAGGAAGATCGTGTAGTCCACGCCCAGCGCGACCAGGAACAGGAACGCGAACAGCGGGACACCGGTGTCCAGGGCGGGGAAGCCGAACACGTGCACGCTCACCCAGCTGCCCAGGCCGAGCGCGGCCAGCGCGCCCAGGACGGTGACCGCGACCAGCAGCAGCGCGGCGGGCACGGCCCGCAGCAGCGCCAGCAGCACCACGCAGACCACCAGCAGGATCAGCGGGATGACGACCATGCGATCACGCGCGGCGGCATCGCTGGAATCCAGTGCGCGCGCGTCGTTTCCACCCACCAGGGCGTCGGCGCCGGGCACCTCCCCCAGGCGCGTGCGCAGGGCCTCGACGGTGTCGAAGGCGGCCCGCGAACCGGGTGCGGCGGAGGTGAGCACGGTCCAGCGGGACCAGCCGGAATCCGAGGTCCCGGTCGCCGCCGCGCGCACGACACCGGGCGTGCCGGCCAGGATGTCGGTGACCGCAGGCGCGGCCGACGACCGCGCGACGACCTGGGTCGGGTCGGCCGATCCGGACGGGAAATAGGCCGCGAGGGTCTCGAATCCGCTGACCGATTCGGTGCGGGTGCGGAACTGCTCGGTCTGGGACAGACCCACGTCGACGGTGAACAGTCCCAGGGTGCACACGCTCAGCACCGCCAGGGTGCCCGCGGCGATCGGCACCGGCTTCGCGACCACCCGGGTGGCGACGCGGTGCCAGACGCCCTCCTCGGCGTAGTCCCGATCGTCGGGGCGAGGAACGTAGGGCCAGAAGATGTTTCGCCCGCACAGCGCGAGCGCGGCCAGCAGTCCGAGCAGGACGAACACCAGTGCCACCAGCAGCCCGGTCGCGGCGAAGAGCCCGAGGCTGCGGGTGCTGGGCACCGAGGCCAGCAGCAGCACGAGCAGCGCCAGCACGACCGTCAGGTTGCTGGCGAGGATCGCGGGCCCGGCCCGGCGCACCGCGTGCCGCAGCGCCCGCCGATGATCGGTGGTGCGGTGCAGTTCGTCGCGGTAACGCGAAATGAGCAGCAGCGCATAGTTGGTGCCCGCGCCGAAGACCAGCACGCTGGTGATGCCCGAGGTGGAACCGTCGAAGGAGAGCCCGGTCAGCTGGGCCAGGCCGGTGCCGACGCTGACCACGACCCGATCGGCCAGGCCGATGATCAGCAGCGGAATCAGCCAGAGCACCGGGGAGCGGTAGGTCAGGATCAGCAGTGCCGCGACGACGATCGCGGTGACCGCCAGCAACGTGACGTCGGCGCCCGCGAACGCGTCGGCGATATCGGCGGCGAACGCGGGGCCGCCGGTGATCTCGACCCGCAGGCCCGCGGGCAGATCCGCGCGGGCGGCCTCGCGGACGAGGGTGATGTGCTCGGTGAGCGCGGCGCCGTCGAGGGCGCCCGACACCGGCACCTGCCCGATCGCCGCCTGCCCGTCCGGCGCGGTCTGCAGGGCGACGGCCGGATCCGGGACACCGCCCGCCGCCCGCGTCGCACGCTCGACGACGCCGCGGGCGGCGGCGAGGTCGGCCTCGGTCAGCGGCGCGTCATCGGTACGGGTGACGACCGCGATGGCGACCGCGGCGTCCGCGTCCGGGAACTCGTCGAGCACCTCGGCGACGCGCGCCGACTGGGCCGCGTCGGGTACCGACCGCGGCGCCTGCCCGGCCGCGTCGTTCTTTCCGATCCCGCCGATCAGGCCCGCCGCCAGCACGAACAGGGCGACCAGCAGCAGCCACGACCTCCGGTGGCTGACCAGGCTTGCGTACCGATTCCAGAAGCTCACCCGGAAACTGTTTCATGTTTTTAAATGTTAAGCAACGGAGAGAATTGGGGGCTAGGCTGTTCCGGTGATCGCGAACGACGGCGCCGACGCGGAGGCCACCGCACAGCGCTTTGCGCTCGAAACCGAGATCGGCGCGGACCTGCGCGCCCTGACAGCGGTCTCCGAGCAACTCGGCCACACCTTCGCGCGACAGAACAACCTACGCGCCAACGACTTCCGTGCCCTGCTGCACATCGCCACCGCGGAGTTCGCCGGTCGACCCCTCACCGCCGGGCAACTCGGCAAGCTCATGGGGATGTCCTCGGCCGCCATCACCTACCTGGTGGAGCGCATGATCGAGTCCGGCCACCTGCGCCGCGGCGCCGATCCCGGCGATCGCCGGCGGGTGCTGCTCCACCAGGACGACCCGGGCCGTGCCGCCGCCGCGGACTTCTTCCTGCCCCTGGGCGGGCGCAACCGCGCCGCCATGACCGAGTTCTCCGACGCCGAACTCGATACCGCCCACCGCGTGCTCACCGCCATCACCGCCGCCCTCCACGAGCACCTCGACGAGGTCGGCGGTTGACCCGGCCCGGACGCCCCGGACGCGAAACAGCCCCCCGTCGCTCGGTGACGGGGGGCTGCCGGGCGGGCGCGATCAGCTGGGCAGATGCGTGATGACGTCGGCGGCAATCGCTTTCGCGGCCCCGATGGATTCCTCGGCCGTGCCGAAGCCCTTGAAGGTCAGCACCAGCACCGCGTTGCCCTTGCGGGCGGCGATGCGCGCGTCGGACTGGGGAATCACCGCGTAGGCGTAGTCCCCGGACATCAGGTACGCCTTGTCGAACTGGGGCAGGGTGATCTCGTCGATCTGCGCCGCGTGGTGACTGGCCTGGAAGCTGCGCACCGCGTCGTCGTAGCTCTCGGTGAACAGGCTCTCCGCGGCCGGGGTCAGGGTGAGGCCGAGTTCGATCTGGGTCGGCACGCTCGTCGCGGATTCGACCGTCCACGACGGCCCGTAGGTGCGGACGCCGTCGCCGTTGTTCATACCGCTGAAGGCCTGTGCGGCGCAGTTGGCCCCGGGCACGTAGGTATCCAGCGTGGCCCTGGTGACCAGCTCGCATTCCTTGTCGACCGGCAGGAAGGTCTTGCTGAGCGCCGGACCGGGGCCCGAGTCCGACCCCGAGGTGACCACCGCCACGCCCACGCCGCCGGCCACCAGGGCCAGCGCGGCCACACCCGCGATCCACGGTCCCCGCGACGGCGAGGACGCGGGCGCGTCGGCGGCTACGCGACGACCGATGGCGGGCTTCTTGTGCTGGGTATCGGGTTCGGTAGATCGCCCGGTGAGCGTCATCGTGTACGGCCCTATTCTTTGTCGATCTCGAGGTCGACTGAAGATAACAGACGCGAAGGTCCGGGGCCTCGGCCGAATCCGCCGAATTGCATTGGGCTGCAGCACTAATTGAGAGCAATTGCAAACCGGCGGTCGCAATGGGATATGCCGATCGGCCGCAACGTCCTCCACCGCAATAAGTTCCGGCTCATCCGCGTGAACAATCCCGTGATCGGATTCACCGGGATCGACCGTGGCATCGGGTCCCGGTGTGAGAACCGCGACAGCCGGGCGCCCCGCCGCGGCCGCTGGAAC
>NZ_JBSHMS010000016.1:23293-247372 GCF_053645575.1 Nocardia sp. NPDC055321 | reverse complement strand
CTCCATGCGCGCCAGGTGCAGGCCGAGGCAGGTGTGCGCGCCGGCCGTGAAGCTGATGTGCGGCAGGCGGGGACGGAAGATGTCGAATTCCTCGGATCGTTCCCATCGGCTCTCGTCACGGTTGGCCGAGCCCAGCGCGATGTCCAGGATCGCCCCTTCCGGAATGGCGACGCCCTCGAGTTCGGTATCGCGTGTCACATAGCGCTGGACCAGGGTCAGCGGCGTGTCGTAGCGCAGCCCCTCCTCGATCGCCTGGGGGAGCAGATTCCGGTTCTCCTGGACCGCCGCGAACTGATCCGGATGCCGCAGCAGGTGGAAGATCAGGTTTCCGGACGAGCGGTAGGTCGTCTCCAGGCCCGCGGGCAGCAGCAGCCGCAGGAACGAATAGATCGACCGATCGCTCAGCTTCTCGCCGTCGATCTCGGCGGTGACGAGATCGCTGATGATGTCGTCGCTGGGGGAGCTGCGGCGGCGCTCGATATGTTCGAGGAAGTACTCCTTGAGATCCTTCGACGCCTGCAGCGCGCGCGGGACGTCGCCCGCGTAGCTGATGATCGCCACCGCCGCCGCACGGAAGAACGGAAGATCTTCTTCGGGCAGGCCGAGCAGTCGCGCGATGACGCGCGTGGGGAACTCGAAGGTGAAGTCGCGCACCAGATCCGCGCGCCCGTCCGCGACGAACTCGTCGATGAGGTTCTCGCAGATCGGCCGCACGACATCGGGTTCCCACGTCGCGAGCGACTGTGGTTTGAACGCGGCCGAGACCAGGTTCCGGTGCTGCTTGTGGGTGATCCCGCTCATGGCGAGAATCGTCGGGCCCATGAAGATCCCGATGGTGGAGTCGTAGAACTGCGTGCTGAACACGGTGTTGTCGCGCAACGCCTGGTTCACCGCGGTCCACGACACCGCGGCGAAGCTGTCGGCCGGTCGCAGTTCAGCGGGAGTCCTGGAATAGTCCATCGTGGTCCCGTGGAATACCCCGCCCTCCCGTCGCCGGGCGGCGAAGAAGGGGTAGGGGTCGTGGGGATCGGGGATGGCGTCGACCACCGTCGATGTGTCCTCAACTGGGCTGTTCACAGCTCACCTCTGACTCGTTGCACCGCGGTCCGGCGGCAGGACTCTACTGTAAGTAATACAGTATTATTTTTCGGTGAGGGCGGCAACCAGCGTTGCCCGGGCCTGACCGGCCGAATTCGCCTCGCTCACAGTGTGATCGCGGGTCCGAGCAGCATCGGGGCGATGTAGCCGCCGTCGACCTGAATGTCCTGTGCGTTGACCCACCCCGACTCCGGGCCGGCCAGAAACGCGATCACCGGCACGATATCGGCGACGGTGGCGTGGCGGCCGACGGCCGATTTCACCGCGTCGAGCAGGTCCTTGCCCATCGAGCTCTCGAAATCGGCCAGGATCGGGGTCTCGGTGGGGCCGGGACTGACGGTGTTGATCCGCACGCCGTACTTCTGCCACGCCGCCGGGGCGAGTCGCTTGGCGAAGATGATCGCGGCCTGCTTGGACGTGCTGTACACCGGGAAGTTCGGGTCCTGGGTCGCCTGCCAGGCGTTCACCGCCGCCGCGTCGGTCGCTGCCAGCAGTCCGGCGAGATCGTTGACGCGCTGCTCCCAGCCCAGCGCCGCCACCGATGCGACGGTGACGATGGCGCCGCCCTGCCGCAGCAGCGGCAGCGCGCCGGTGGTGAACAGGCGCATGCCGAGATAGTTCACGCCCAGGACATCCGCGGCGGGCGCGGTACCCGGGAGGCCGGCCACGTAAACCAGTGCGTCCCAGCCTGGTTCGATGCGCTCCAGCAGGGCGGTGATGGCGTTTGCGTCCCGCAGATCCAGCTGCTCGTGCTGGGCGGCGGGGGTGTTGTTCGCGCGCAGGTCGATGGCGAGCACGTGATCGCCGCGTCGGTGGAAGTGCTCCGCCGCGGCCGCTCCGATGCCGGATCCGGCACCCACGACGATGATCCTGCGTTGTTCCGAAGCCATGGGGCTCACCCGTTCGATCCGTTCCGGCGCTCGGGCTGGAACTGTTTGTAGACTGCTTGACAGTAAGGGCAACTATAAATAACTCTGTAGCGAGTTGACAATGCTGCGGGCCCTTGCCTGCGCTGAATAGAACCCGCCTGTGGGGAACCGGAAGGTGCTGATGAGCATGCCGATCGTCGACGACGCCGCGAACGTCCTCGCGGATGCGACCGCCTACGCCGACGAGGCTCGGCTGCACGCGGCTTTGACGGTCCTGCGGGACGAGAAGCCGGTCGCGTGGGTCGATGCGCCGTCGTACAAACCGTTCTGGGCCATCACCAAACACGCGGATGTGATGGCGGTCGAGCGGGCCAATCAAGTTTTCACCAACTGGCCGCGCCCGGTGCTCATGACCGCCGCGGCCGATGACCTGCAGGCGGCGATCGGCGTCCGGACGCTGATCCACATGGACGATCCCCAGCATCGCGTGGTGCGTGCCATCGCCGCGGATTGGTTCAGCCCCAAGGCTATGAAGGCGATGGGTGACCGCATCGACCAACTGGCGACCGCGCACATCGACCGGATGCGCGACTTCGGCGGCGAATGCGATTTCGTGAGCGAAGTCGCGGTGAACTTCCCGCTCTACGTGATCATGTCGCTGCTCGGCATTCCGGAATCCGATCTACCGCTCATGCTCAAGCTGACCCAGGAGCTGATGGGCTCCGACGACGCCGATCTGCAGCGGAAACCGGATTCGGACGACAACATGAACGCCCTCGTGGAGATGTTCACCTACTTCAAGGCGCTCACCGATTCTCGCCGGGCGAATCCCACCGACGATCTCGCGTCCACGATCGCCAACGCCACCATCGACGGCGAACCGCTCTCCGATATCGACACCATGTCCTACTACGCGATCATCGCCACCGCGGGGCACGACACCACGAGCAGCAGCATCTCCGGGGGAATGCGCGCTCTGATAGAGCATCCCGACCAACTGGCGGCCCTGCGCGCCGACCCGGGCTCGATGCCCCGGGCCACCGAGGAGATCATCCGCTGGGTGACCCCGGTGAAGGCCTTCATGCGAACGGCCGCACAGGATTCGGTGATCAATGGTGTGAACATCGCGCAGGGGGATTCGCTGCTGCTGTCCTATGCCTCGGCCAATCGGGACGCGGACGCGTTCGACGATCCGTTCCGGTTCGACATCGACCGGGCGGTGAACAAGCACGTGGCGTTCGGTTTCGGCGTGCATTTCTGTCTCGGCGCCGGTCTCGCGCGCATGGAGATCGGGAAGTTCTTCAACCAGTTGCTGCCCCGGCTGAAGTCCATCGAACTCGCGGGCGAGCCCGAACTGACCGCGACCACCTTCGTCGGTGGCTTGAAGCGTCTACCGATCCGCTTTTCGCTGGACTGATCGGTGCGTCCCGCCGCACGTGTCGAATCCCTTTCCACCGCACACGATCCGAGTATGAAGAAGGCCCCGCGATGACCAATGCCGAGACTTGGGACAAGACACTCGACGACCTCGATCAGCGTCGCGCCCGCGTGCTGGGAATGGGCGGACCGGAACGGGTCGCCAAGCACCGCGACAGGGGCAAACTCGATGCGCGGGCCCGGATCGAGCGGCTGCTCGATCCGGGGACGTTCCAGGAGCTCGGCACCCTGGTGGGTGGCGATACCGCCGCCGCCGACGCGATCGTCACCGGCTCCGGCCTGATCAACGGCACGCCGGTCATGGTCGGTGCGGAGGACTTCACCACGCTCGCGGGCACTATCGCGCCCGGCAGCAACGCCAAGCGATTCCGGATCGCCGAGCTGGCCGTGCGGAACAAGGTCCCGCTGATCATGCTGCTCGAGGGCGCCGGATTCCGGCCGACCGGCGCCCACTACGGGCGCACGCCCACCGATCTGCTCGCGCAGGCACAGTGTTCGGGCAGGGTGCCGATGGTCACCGGTGTGCTCGGTCCCTCGGCCGGGCACGGCGCCCTGATCGCCCCGGTCTCGGATTTCGCGATCATGAGCCGCCAGGGCGCGATCTTCACCGCCGGGCCCCCGGTGGTGAAGATTTCCACCGGCGAGGACATCTCCAAGGAGGACCTCGGCGGTCCCGGGGTGGCCCTGCCCAGCGGTGTGGTGCACAACGTCGCCGAGACCGACGAGGACGCGCTCGACGAGATTCGCCGCTATCTCTCGTATTTCCCGTCCAGTGCCTGGTCGTATCCGCCGACGTACATGCCGGACGAGACCACCGGCCGGCGGGCCACCCCCGAGTTGCTGAACATCGTGTCGCGGGACAACCGCAGCACCTACGACATGCGCAGGGTGCTGGACGTGGTGTTCGACGGCACGGACTGGTTCGAAGTGCAGCCCGAGTTCGGCACCGCCATCGTCTGCGCCCTGGCGCACCTGGGCGGGCACCCGGTCGCGGTGGTGGCGAATCAGCCTCAGGTGCTGGCGGGTTCGATCGATGCCGATGCCGCGGACAAGGCCGCGCACTTCATCTCGGTGGCCGACGCGTTCCACCTGCCGATCATCTTCCTGGCCGACAACCCGGGCATGCTGCCCGGTGGTGAGTCCGAGCGCGAGGGCGTACTGCGCAGTGGGGCGCGGATGTTCGTCGCACAGACGACGGCGAGCACCATCAAACTGCACCTGACACTGCGCAAGGCGTACGGATTCGGCTCCATGGTGATGTCGCTGATCGGATTCGACAGCCAGGCGGCCACTTTCGCGTACCCGGGCGCGACGATGGGTGCGATGAGCGCGGCCGCGCTGAGCGGCGCGTCGAACGCCGAGGACGACCTGGCCGCCGAACTGGCCGAGATGGAGCTGCAGGCGTCGTACAACTCGGCCGAGCACATGGGCTTCGACGAACTCATCCGGCCCGAGGAAACCCGTGACGCACTGCTGACCGCGTTGCAACGGGCGATCTACGGGCGCCAGTCGCCGCCGGAGCCGGTGCTGCGCAGCGCGATCATGCCCTGATCGCGCCGGCCGGACCCGAGCGAGTCGAGGGGCTCGGGTCTCCAGCCACCGCGCACCGGCTACCGATCGAGCACGTCGAGAGCGCCGATGTCCAGGATGTGCGCGCAGTGCCGGGACAGGGTGGTCATGAACAACTCGTCGCCGCGGTCGGTGCGTTCGACGATGACCGATGCGGCGACGCACATCGTGACGCCGACGAAGCTCAGCAACCGGACGCCGGCGCGCACGTCGGCCAGGGTCACCGGAGCGTCCGGGCCCAGCGCCGCGTGGTACGCGCTCAGCAGCTCGTCGTAGTGCGCGCGGCGGTCCTCGGGCGCCAGCGCGCCGCCGATGAAGTACGCGAGATCGGTCATCGTCGGCGCGGCCATCACGCCCTGCCAATCCACGACGGTCAGTGCCCGCTCCGCGGTCGCGGTGCCGAAAAGCAGGTTGTCCAAACGGAAGTCGCCGTGTACCAGGCCGCGGGGAGAGCGATACATGGTCGCGACGTAGTCGTCGAACGATGCGACCAGCGCCTCGCAGACCGAGCGTTGCTCCGAGGTCAGGGCAGCGTCGTAGCGCTCCAGGAACATGGCGTACAGCTGAGCGAACACCGCCTGGTTCAACAGCGATCCGCGGTCGAGCCAGGCGGCCTCGAGCAGGGTCGGCAGCGTCGCGGCCAGCGCGTGCAGCCGGCCGAGTTCGCGCACCGCGACGGTGGCCTGTTCGACTGTCGCACCGGCGATCTCATCGCCCACGACAGCGGGGGCCGCGTCACCGAGCAGCAGGTGGAAGGCGCCGCCGGCATCGTCCATGGCGGCCGCGTAGCACGGCGCCAGCGGCCCCGCGGCCAGGGCCGGCGCGATGTCGCGGTAGAAGCGGACCTCGCCCGCGTACAGCCCCATCGCCAGTCCGGTCTGCCTGCTGGTGGCGTCGGCCGCGGCGACCTTCAGAATGACCGATCGGGGACCGGCCGGACCGGGGGCGTAGTCGAGGGTTATCCGATAGCAGTCGCTCACCTGGCCGGTCCCGACCGGCGTGCTGTTAAACCCGACGACGACACCCGTGCCGATCTTCTCGCTCAACCAGGCGGCGTCGAGATTGTCCGGGTGCTCGATGATCGGCTCGGCCGAATTGACTTGCATGCCTGGACTGTAGCTCGCAGAGGAGGACACTGAATGTAGATCGGTAATTTATACAGTTGAATCAACCGTAAGTCCGTCGTCATTGGTGCCGGCCGCGCGGTCGGTGGGGAAGTCGACCGTCGCGAAACTCACGGTCGCCAGCGCGGCCACTTCGCCGTCCGAGTCGATCACCTCGACCTGAACGACGATGGAGCGCCGACCGGCATGAACGATCGTGCACACCGCACGCGCGGTGCCGCTTCTGATCGCCCGGAAGTACCGAATCGACAGGTCCGAGGTGACCACACCCGAGTTGGGCGGGCGGATCTCCAATGCCGCTGTCCCCGCGGCGATGTCGGCGAGAGTGGCGAGGAGCCCGCCCTGCAGGCCGCCGGAGGTGTTGACGACGCGCGGGGTCACCGGCAGTTCCCAGGTGACCGCACCCGAGGCGTCCGTCTCCCGGTGGAATCCGATGTGTTCGAACAGCTCGCCGATCGCGGGTACCGATGATGTCATTGCCCGCTCACTCCGCTGACGATTCCGACACTCGAGGGGAACCGCTCACAGGACCGCACCGCTCTCCTTCGCGGCGACGATGTCCTCCCAGTCGAAGCCGAGTTCGAGCAGGATCGTCTCGGTGTGCTCGCCGTATTCCGGGGCGCGCCGGGCGGGGGCGGGCTGCTCGTCGAATTGGACCGGCGCGGCGACGGTTCGGTAGTTGTTACCCGCGCTGTCGGTCACCGTCATCAGATAGCCGTTGGCGGTGACCTGGGGATCGTCGAGCACCTCCTGCGGGCTCGCGAGGGTGGCCCACACGCCGGGCTCGTCCGCCAGCACCTTCCGCCAATGCTCCAGGTCGTGCCTGGCGAAGATCGCGCGCAGTTCGGCGGTGGCCGCCGCGCTGTTGATCACCAGATTCGCCAGCGGCACGAAACGTTCGTCGGTGGCCAGGTCGGGGCGTCCGATGCGGTGACAGAATCCCGGCCAGTATCGGTCCGCCTGCAAGAAGAGCAACTGCACCCAGCGGTCGTCGCTCGTGCGGTAGCGGTTCACCGCGGGGTTGAGCGCCGTGCCCGCCGCGCCCGCGGGAATGCGATCGATCCCGTAGTAGTCGGCCGCGGCGATGTCGGGCGCCACCGCCCACATGCCCTGTGCCAGTAGCGAACTGTCCACGATGGCGGCGCGGCCGGTGCGTTCGCGGGCGAGCAAGGCGGCGGCGATCCCGCCCGCGAGGGTGATGCCGCCCTGCAGATCGCCGAACGCCGGACCCTGTGCCATCGGGAATTCGGCGTCGGTGGGGGTGAGGGCGTAGGCGACGCCCGCGCGCGCGGTGTAGCTGGCCCCGTCGAATCCGCCGCGGTCCCTGTCCGGTCCGCGGCTCCCGTGGCCGCTGCCGCGCGCGATGATCACCCGCGGGTTGAACTCCCGGATGCGTTCGACCGACAGGTCGGCGCGTTCGAGTACGGCGGGCAGCCAGTTGGTCAGGAAGACGTCGGCCTGCTCGATGAGCTTGCCGAGAATGCGGCGACCGTCCTCGGACTTGATGTCGACGCCGATGCTCCGTTTGCCGTGGTTGCCGATCTCCATCATGAAGTTCGCCTGCACCGCTGTCCCGGTGCCGTCGAGGCCGCCGACGACGAGGTTGCGGCACGGATCGCCACCGTGGGTGTCTTCGATCTTGATCACGTCCGCGCCCCAGTCCGACAGCGCTGCTCCGGCGCTCGGAACATAGGTCCACGAAGCCAATTCGACGACCTTGATGCCACTGAGCAAATCCGACATCGCCGCTCCTTCTCCTGATTGATTGCCAACGAAAAGTACTATACGGTAATCATTACAGTTAAACATCCTGGATGAGGATCGGGAGACAATGTGAGCGACGTGGCCGACAAGCCGGTGACACTGAGCCCGGAGCTGGGCCGGCTGGCGAGCGAGCGCGCCGAGTCCCGGATGCTGATCGGCGGTGAGCTGACCGCGGCGGTCTCGGGCGAGACCTTCGACAACGTCGGGCCGGCGACCGGTCGGCTGCTCGGATCCACCAGCGCGGCGGGCGTCGAAGACATGAATCGGGCGATCGCGTCCGCGCGCCGGGCGTTCGACGAGTCCGCCTGGTCCACGGATCGCGCGCTGCGACTGCGTTGCCTGGAACAGCTGCAGCGCGCGCTCGAATCCGAGATCGAAGACTTCCGAACCGAACTCGTCGCCGAAGTCGGCTGTCCGGTGATGACCACGCGGAACGCACAGCTGGACTGGCCGCTCGCCGAGGCGCTGCGCTACCCCGCCCGGTTGATCGAGGACTTCGAATGGGAGCGGGTGCTCGAGGGCGGCGGTCTGTTCGGGGACCGCAACCGGCGCACCGTCGTTCAGGAACCCGTCGGCGTCGTCGCCGCGATCTGCCCCTCGAACTTCCCGCTGGAAGTCATTCTGAACAAGCTCGGTCCCGCCTTGGCGGCGGGCAATACCGTTGTGCTCAAACCGGATCCGAATACGCCGTGGAACGCGACCCGGATCGGCAGGCTGATCGCCGAGCACACCGATTTTCCGCCGGGTGTGGTCAACGTCGTGCCGACCCCGTCCAACGAGGTGGCGGGACTGCTCGCCACCGACCCCCGGGTGGACCTGATCTCGTTCACCGGATCGACCGCGGTCGGGCGCACCCTCATGCGGCAGGGCGCGGACACGATGAAGCGCACCTTCCTCGAACTCGGTGGGAAGTCGGCGCTGATCGTGCTGGAGGACGCCAACCTGATGCACGCCGTGCAGGGTGCGATCGGCGTCTGTGTGCACGCGGGTCAGGCCTGCGCGGCGACGAGCCGAATGCTGGTGCACCGGTCGAGATTCCAGGAGGTCACCGCGGCGCTCGCCGCCGCCTACGCGGCGGTGCCGGTCGGTGATCCGGCGCTGCCCGGCACGCTCGTCGGCCCGGTGATCAGCGCGGCGCAGCAGCGGCGGGTGCTCGACGCCTGCGAGCGCGGCGTCCGGGACGGCGCCGAACTGATCGTCGGCGGCGGAGTCGTCACCGATCTCCCGGACCACCTGGCGGGTGGCCACTTCGTACAGCCCACCGTCTTCACCACCGAGGACCCGAATCTGGCCATAGCGCAGGAGGAGATCTTCGGTCCCGTGCTGGTCGTGCTGCCGTTCTCCGACGACGAGGACGCGGTGCGGATCGCCAACAACTCCGCGTTCGGGCTGGCGGGCGCGGTGCTGTCGGGTTCGGCCGATAGGGCCATGGCGATCGCGCGAAAGGTCCGCACCGGCGCGATCGGTGTCAACGGGGGGATGTTCTACGGCGCGGACGCGCCCTTCGGCGGCTTCAAGAACAGCGGTGTCGGCCGCCAGTGCGGCATCGAGGGGTTCCAGCAGTACCTCGAGACCAAAACCATCGGCTCCCGGATCCCGCGCGGCTGAAACAGCCCGCGGCCGAGCGAGTGCCACAACGTAGAAGTGAAAGGTTGCCAGCAGTGGGCAAATTGACGGACAAGGTCGCGGTCATCTCGGGTGCGGCTCGCGGACAGGGACGTTCGCACGCGGTCGCACTCGCGGCCGAGGGCGCGAGCATCATCGCTCTCGATATCTGCGCCGACCTCGAGGGCAACACCTACCCGCTCGCCACGCCCGAGGATCTGGAAGAGACCGGCAGGCTCGTGGAGAAGGAGGGCGGGCGCTTCCATCCGGTGATCGTGGACGTCCGCGAACGCGCGGCGGTGTGGTCGGCGGTGGCGCAGGGCGTGCAGGCGCTCGGCCGCCTCGACATCGTGGTGGCGAACGCCGGAATCGCCCCGATGGGTAAGGGCCAGACCCTGCAATCGTGGTCGGACACCATCGACACCGATCTCGCCGGCGTGTTCAACGTCGTGCAGGCCGCGCTTCCGCATCTGAGCGCGGGCGCCTCCATCATCGCCACCGGATCGCTGGCGGCTCAATTGGGCAGCTCGACCAAACAGGGTCCGGGCGGTTCGGCCTACAGTCTCGCGAAACAGGTTGTCGCGCACTATGTCAACGACCTCGCGGTACAGCTGGCCAAGAAGTCGATCCGAATCAACGCGGTGCATCCGACGAACGTCGACACCGACATGCTGCACAACGAGGGCATGTACAAGGTCTTCCGGCCCGACCTGGACGCACCGACCCGCACGGACGCGGAAAAGGCGTTCCCCGCGATGCAGGCCATGCCGGTGCCCTACATCGAGGCGAAGGACGTGTCCAACCTCGTCGTCTTCCTCGCTTCGGAGGACGCCCGCTACATCACCGGCAGCCAGCTGCGCGTCGACGCGGGCGGGTACGTGAAGTCCGTGCTGTGGGGTAAATGACGATGTCCGAGACCGCCACCGCCTACAAGCTGTACCGCTGCCTCATCTGCGGTTGGGAATACGACGAACAGGCCGGCTGGCCCGATGACGACATCGCGCCGGGCACCCGATGGGACGACATCCCGGAGGATTGGTCGTGCCCCGACTGCGGCGCGGCCAAGGCCGATTTCGAGATGGTCGAGGTCGAGCGGTGAGCGTGGCGCCGGGCGGACGTGTCGTGATCGTCGGCACCGGTATCGCGGGCGCCACCGCGGCCGAGACACTGCGCAAGGAGGGGTTCGCGGGTTCGATCGTGCTGGTCGGTGCGGACCCCGCCCATCCGTATCGCAGGCCGATGGTGTCCAAGGAACTGCTGGCTGGTACGGCCGCCCCCGCGAAGGCGGCGCTGAAACCCGTGTCCTTCTGGGCCGATTCGACCATCGACCTGCGACTCGGTGTCACCGTGCGCGCTGTCGACACCGCTGCGGCGCGGGTCGTGTTCGACGACGGCGTGCTCGCCTACGACGCGCTGATCCTCGCGACCGGTGGGCGGGCCCGGTCGCTGGATCCCATGCCGGCCGGGGCGCATACCCTTCGGCATCTGCACGACCCGGCGCCGCTGCGCGCGGTGTTCGATCGGCTGTCCGCGACCGCCGCGACGCCCGCGGTCCTGGTCATCGGGGGCGGGTTGGTCGGGATGGAGGCCGCCGCGGCCGCGCGCGGTGCGGGCGCCGAGGTGACGGTGCTCGAGATGGGTGATCGAGTGCTCGAAAGGGTACTGCCCGAACCGATCTCGGCGAGCTACGAACGCCTGCACCGGGCACGAGGGGTCTCGGTGTGCACCGGCGTTCGCCTGGCCGAGCTGCGGTCGGAGGAGGGCGAGCGCACGCGCGCGATCGCCGAGGACGGCCGCGAATGGGTCGCCGACGCGGTGATCGTCGCGATCGGGATGACCCCGGACACCGAGGTGGCCGATCGCGCGGGTATCACCGTCGCCGACGGCATCGTCGTCGACGAGTTCGGCGCGACGTCGGCCGCCGGGGTGTACGCGGCGGGCGATGTCGCCCGCCTGCCGAACCTGATACTCGGCGGCGACGAGCGCGTCGAGCACTGGAACCACGCCCAGGCACACGGCGCGGCCGCCGCTCGCAGCGTGCTCGGGGTCGGCGCGCCCTACACGGAAGTGCCCTGGTGCTGGACGAATCAGTTCGGGCGCACCCTGCAGCTCGCGGGGTGGCCGGGCCGCGGCGACAACCTGATCGTGCACGGCGACCTCGACGGTGAGTCGTTCCTCGTGCTGAGCCTGGACGGGGATCGGCTGGTCGGAGCGGCGGGCGCGGGATGCCCGCGTGCGGTCCGCGCCGCACAGACCCTGATCGGGAAGGGGGCGTATCCACCCCGCCACTTGCTCACCTCCGGCGATCTCGATCTCGTCGAGATGGCTTCGGCCCCAGATCGTTTCGCGTTCAGCTGACGGTCACCGTCACCCACAAACGAATCCAGATCCCACGGAACGCCGTGCCAGGGAGCGCGGCCACGACACAGAGGTGCGCAATGCCCAAACCTGTAATCACCAGTGCGGTCCGAACGGCCATCGGGCGCTCGTTCAAGGGCGCGCTCGTCAATGTGGCGACCGAGACCCTCGCCATCGAGATCCTGACCGAGGCGGTACGGCGTTCGGGTATCGCCCCGAGTGAGGTCGACGACGTCATCTTCGCCGAATTGAACTACGGCGGTGGAGATCTCGCCCGGCACGCGGCCGTCGCGGCCGGTATGGAATCCGTTCCCGGTCAGGCCGTGAACCGGCACTGCGCGGGCAGCCTGACCTCGATCGCGAACGGGGCCGCCCACATCGGCGTCGGTGCGGAACGGGTCATCGTGGCCGGTGGCGTGCAGTCGCTCTCGACCGCCCCGTTGATGAAATGGCGTGTCCCGGGCTCGAATCCGATGGAGTTCAAGGAGCCCTGGATCCCGCCCTCGCATCCGGAGACCCCGGACGCGCCCGCGACCGACATGTCGATCACCGTCGGCTGGAACACCGCCAAGAAGGCCGGCATCAGCCGTCAGGACATGGACGAGTGGGCGCTGCGCTCGCATCAGCGCGCCATCGCCGCGATCGACGAGGGCAGATTCCTCGACGAGATCCTGCCGCTTAAGGTGACCGGGGCCGACGGCACCGTCGTCGATTTCGCCGTCGACGAGCACCCGCGCCGGGACACCACCCTGGAACGGCTCGCCTCGCTGCCGGTCCTGCATCCGCACATCGAGGGCTTCTCGATCACCGCGGGGAACAGCAGCGGCATCAACGACGCGGCGGCCGCGGTGACGCTCACCGCCGACGACTACGCGGCCGCGAACGGCCTCGAGGTACTGGCAACGGTCCGCTCGTGGGCCAATGTCGCCGTCACCCCGGCCGACAACGGCCTGGCGGCGGTGCGGGTGATCGGCAAGATCCTCGATCGCACCGGATTGAAGGTCGAGGACGTCGCGCTGTGGGAGATCAACGAGGCGTTCGCCTCGGTGCCCATCGCCGCGGTGCGCGAACACGGCATCGACGAGGAGAAGGTCAACTTCTCCGGCAGCGGTTGCAGTCTCGGACATCCGATTTCGGCGTCGGGCGCGCGCCAGATCACGACGCTGATCTACGAACTGCGCCGGCGCGGTGGCGGCATCGGCGTCTCGGCGATGTGCGCGGGCGGCGGCCAGGGCGGTGCGCTGGTCATCGAGGTCTGACCTCGCACCCTTACCGAATTGCTCATGGAATCAATGCCGACATCACGAACTCGGAGGTGAACCGTGTCGGATGAATTGCAGGTGGAGCGTCGTGGACGCACGCTGGTGATCACGATCAACCGGCCCGACGCTCGCAACGCGATCAATCTCGCGGTGAGCCAGGGTCTTTCGGACGCGATCGACGAACTCGACTCGACGCCCGAGCTGTCCGTCGCGGTTCTCACCGGAAGCGGCGGGAACTTCAGCGCGGGAATGGATCTGAAGGCCTTCGCCAAAGGCGAGTACCCCTATGTGCCCGGGCGGGGTCTGGGCTTCACCGAGCGGCCACCGGTCAAGCCGATCATCGCCGCGGTGGAGGGATTCGCCCTGGCGGGCGGAACGGAATTGGTGCTGGCGACGGATCTCGTCGTGGCCGCGCGCACCGCGACCTTCGGTGTGCCGGAGGTCAAACGGGGACTGGTGGCCGGCGGCGGCGCGTTGCTGCGGCTGCCGCGGCGCATCCCCTATCAGAAGGCTCTCGAACTGTCGCTGACCGGTGAGAGCTTCACCGCCGAGGACGCCGCGACATGGGGCTTCGTCAACGTGCTGGCCGAGCCGGGTCAGGCGCTGGAGCGCGCGCTCGAACTCGCCGACCGGATCACGGCGAACGGTCCGCTCGCCGTCGCGGTGACCAAGGAGATCATCGTCAAGGCCGGCGAGTGGAGCTCGGAAGAGATGTGGCAGAAGCAGATGGAGCTCATCGCCCCGGTCTTCGCGTCCGCGGACGCCCAGGAGGGCGCGCGGGCGTTCGGCGAGAAGCGCGCCCCCAACTGGACGGGTAAGTGAGGCACTGCCTCGCACACCGGCTACCGATCGGAACAAACAAGGAGATGCTGTGGCATTCGAAGGTGAAGTAGTACTCGTGACCGGTGGCGCGGGCGGACTGGGTGACGCGACCGCGCGCCGCCTGCACGCCCAGGGCGCCGCCGTCGTCATCGCCGACCTCAACGACGACAAGGGCAAGGCGCTGGCCGACGAGCTCGGCGAGCGCGCCGTCTACGTGCGGACCGACGTGCTCGACGACGATACGGTGGAGAACGCGCTGGATCAGGCGGGCGAGCTCGGCACGCTGCGCTACGCGGTGATCGCGCACGGCGGGTTCGGCGTGCTGGAGAAGGTCGTCAACCGCGACGGCAGCCCGCACACCATGAAGGGCTTCGCCGACACCATCGGCCTGTACCTCACCGGCACGTACAACGTGCTGCGGCTGTCCGCGGCGCGGATCGCGAAGCTCGACCCCAAGGAGAGCGGTGAGCGCGGCGCGATCGTGATGACCAGTTCGATCGCGGGCTACGAGGGACAGATCGGTCAGTCCGCCTACGCGGCCGCTAAGGGCGGCGTGATCGGCCTGACCCTCTCGGGCGCCCGCGACCTCAGCGCGGTGGGCATCCGCCTGAACACCATCGCCCCGGGCACCATGCACACCCCGATCATGGATTTCCTCGGTGAGGAGAAGCTCGGCAAGTTCGCGGCGGCGGTGCCGTTCCCGAAGCGCCTCGGTGCGCCCTCGGAGTTCGCGTTCCTGGCACAGCACCTGCTCGAGAACCCCTACATCAACGGTGAGATCGTCCGCCTCGACGGCGGTCAGCGATTCCAGCCGAAGTAGCGCGCCGCCCCGGCACGACGGGCCGGCCCGGTATACGCGGCGTCGCCATCGGAAACTTCCGGTGGCGACGCCGCTCCCGAGAAACCGAGTCGACATGAGCGAAGAACCCCTGCTGCGCCACCTCGACGGCCACGGCGTCTGCACGCTGACACTGAATCGCCCGCGCCGGAAGAACGCGATCACCCTCGCGCTCTGGGAGGCCCTGCGCGACGCCCTGAACGAGATCGCCCGCGATACGCGGGTGCGCGCGGTCGTGCTGACCGGCGCCGGTGATGCCTTCTGTTCGGGCGCCGATGTCGTCGACAGCGACCCCTATGCGGCGCCGTTCCCCAAACTCCGGGCGATTTCCGATGTCGCACAACAGTTGCACGAGCTCGCGCAGCCGACCGTGGCCAAGGTCCGCGGCGTCGCGGTGGGCGCAGGCTGGAATCTCGCGCTGGGTTGCGATCTGGTGGTGGCCACGCCCGATGCCACGTTCTCCCAAGTTTTCGCCCTGCGCGGTCTGTCGGTGGATTGCGGCGGTTCCTGGCTGCTGCCCAAACTCGTCGGCATGCAACAGGCCAAGCGACTGGCACTGCTGGCCGACACCATCGACGCCGCGGAGGCGCTCGAACTCGGGCTGGTCACCTGGGTGGCCGCCGCCGACGTCATCGACGAGCGGGTGGACCACATCGCGCGCCGTCTCGCTGCGGGACCGCCGCTGGCGATCGCGCAGACCAAGGCATTGCTGAACGAGAACGCGGACCGGACCATGCGCGAGGCCCTGGCCGGTGAATCACGCGCGCAGGCGGTGAATTTCGCGACGACCGACGTCCCCGAGGCGTACGCGGCGTTCGCGCAGAAGCGGACCACCGAATTCACCGGGGGCTGGAATGTCCACCGCCCGGCGCCAGGTCGCGAGGTGCAGTGACCGCACCGCTGGACCTCTCGGCCGGGCCGGACTCGCCGAATCGCGTACGAACCGCTATTGGAATATATACAGTATAGACAACTGTCGCTTCGGCAGTAGATTGCGTCCCCGCATCCGCCCACCGTGGCGATCCGACGACGATCGACTCTCTTCGGTTGGACGACCCCGCAGGCGCCGCTTCCCCCGCGGGTGTCGAGACAGGACACAGCGCATGAGCGAATGGACCATCGGCTCGGTACTCGACGTGATCGCCGACGAGGTGCCCGACCGCCCGATGACTATCTGCGGAAATCGGGTGAGCACCTTCGCCGAGGTCGCGGACCGTACCCGCCGGGTGGCGAACTTTCTCGCGGCGTCCGGGCTCGGCGCCCACCGCGAACGTGACGTCCTCGCGGACTGGGAATGCGGTCAGGACCGCGTCGCGCTCATCATGCACAACGACCTCTATCCGGACATGGTCATCGGCTGCCTCAAAGCACGGACCGTTCCGGTCAACGTCAACTACCACTACACCCCGCGCGAGGTCGCCGAACTGCTGGCGTATCTCGAGCCGCGGGCGGTGATCTACCACCGGTCGCTGGGCGCGAAGTTCGCCGACGTCCTTCCGGGGGTGGGTGCGGATCTGCTGATCGAGATCGACGACGATGCCCGCGCCGAGGCGCCGGCCGGGGCCGTGCACCTGGACACCGTGCTCGCCGCGGGAGACGCCGACCGCCCGATCGCACCCTCGCCGGACGACCTGCTGATGATCTGCACCGGCGGAACGACCGGCCGCCCGAAGGGCGTGATGTGGCGGCAGTGCGACACGTACGTCGCCTCGATGAACGGCGCGGACCACGACTCCGACGCCGAGATCCGGGACAAGGTGCGCCACGCGGGCCCGCCCTGGTTCGCGGTGTCGCCGCTGATGCACGCCGCCGGACTGTGGACGACCTTCGCCGGTGTCCTGGCCGGTCAGACGGTCGTGCTGCACGAGGGCGTCGCGTTCGACCCGCGCACCGTGCTGCTGACCGCCGAGCAACACCGGGTGGGTCTGATGACCCTGGTCGGGGACGCCTACGCGGGACCTCTGGTGACCGAGCTGCGCCGGACGAACTACGACCTGTCATCCCTGTTCGCCATCGGATCCGGCGGCGCCGCGACCAATCCCGCGCATCGCCGCGCGCTGCTGGACCAGCTGCCCGGCATCACCCTGATCAACGGCTACGGATCGTCCGAGACCGGCAATGTCGCGTTCGGGCACAGCAATCGCGACTCGATGACGGACACCTTCGCCCTGCGCGAGGGCGCCCTGGTACTGGCCGAGGACTACGGAAGGTTCCTGCGCGCGGGTGAGCGGGAGACCGGCTGGGTCGCCCGTGGCGGCCGAATCCCCCTGGGGTACTTCGATGATCGGGAGGCGACCACCAGGACCTTTCCGACGGTCGAGGGCCGGCGGGTGGTCATCTCCGGCGACCGCGGCGCCCTCGCGGCGGACGGCACGCTGACACTGTTCGGACGGGATTCCCTGGTGGTCAACACCGGTGGGGAGAAGGTGTTCGTCGAAGAGGTCGAGGGTGTGCTGCGAACCTATCCGGGCATCCGGGACGTCGTCGTCGTCGGCTGCGCCAGCGACCGCTGGGGCCAGCAGGTGGTCGCGGTTCTGTCCCTCGAGGACGAGGGCGCGGCGCCGGCCCGGGCCGATCTGCACACCCACTGCACGGCGCAGCTCGCCAGGTTCAAAGCGCCCAAGCACTACGTCGTCGTCGACGAGGTCCGTCGGCTCGGCAACGGCAAGGCGGATTACCGCTGGGCGAAAGCCGCTGCCGAGCAATCGATCTCCGTCACGACGCCGGAATGATCGGCATCACAGGCGGTAGTCGCGCAGGACGCCCTTGCCGATGATTCGTTTCTGGATCTCACTGGTGCCCTCGCCGATCAACATGAACGGCGCCTCGCGCATGAGGCGCTCGATCTCGTACTCGGTCGAATAGCCGTAGCCGCCGTGTATGCGGAAACTGGCCTGGGTGACCTCGTTGCAGAACTCGCTGGCGAGGTACTTCGCCATGCCGGCGGCCACGTCGTTGCGCTGACCCGAATCCTTGAGCCGGGCGGCGTTGACCATCATCAGGTGCGCGGCTTCGACCTTCGTCGCCATCTCCGCCAGGGCGAACCCGATCGCCTGATGCTCGACGATCGGTTTGCCGAAGGCGCTGCGCTGCTGGGCGTAGCGGGCACCGAGTTCGAAGGCGCGCAACGCGATTCCGCAGGCGCGTGCGGCGACGTTGACGCGGCCCACCTCGATGCCGTCCATCATCTGCTTGAAACCCTGCCCGGGCGCGTTGCCGAGCACCGCCTCGGCCGGCACCACGTGACCGTCCAGCAGCATCTCGGTGGTGTCGATCCCCTTGTACCCCATCTTGTGGATCTTGCCGGGGATGGTGAGACCGGGTGCCACCTCGCCGAATCCGGCGGGCTTGTCCAGCAGGAACGCGGTGAGGTTGTCGTGCGCGCGGTCGTGGCCCTCGTCGGTGCGTACCAGCACCGCCACCAGGGTGGCCGTGGATCCGTTGGTGAGCCACATCTTTCGGCCGTCGAGGGTGTAGGAACCCGAGTCGTCACGCACCGCCCGGGTGCGGATGGCCGCCACATCGGAGCCCAGTTCGGGTTCGGACATCGAGAACGCGCCGCGCACCTCGCCGGTGGCCAAGCGCGGCAGGTACTTCCGCTTCTGCTCCGCGGTGCCGTGCCGGTTCAGCAGATGGGCGACGATGAAATGCGTGTTGATCACCCCGGATACGCTCATCCACCCGCGAGCGATCTCCTCCACGCACAGCGCGTAGGTCAGCAGCGATTCGCCCAGACCGCCGTACTCCTCGGGGATCATCAAGCCGAACAGCCCCATCTCGGCCATGCGATCCACGATGGCCTGCGGATAGGTATCGGAGCGTTCGAGCTCCTGGGCGACCGGGATGATCTCCTTGTCCACGAATGTGCGTACCGCACTGAGGATTTCGGTTTGAACCTCGGTGAGTCCGTGGGTTTGCCCGAGTTTCATGCTGGTGTCCGTTCGGTGCTGTCGGTGGCCACCGTGCCCGCGGTGCGCAGGTCGGTGACGGCCGCGTCGGTGAGATGCAGATCCGTGCGCAGGATCTCGGCGGTGTGCGCGCCGAGGGCCGGGGCGGGTACGGCGGGGGAGTGCGCGCCGTTCACCGAGATCGGCGATCCGGGGGCGAGGTGATCGCCGAGCTCGGGTTGCCTCAGGACGGTGAACAGCGGGTTGGCGGTGACCCGCGGGTCGGTGGTGAGTTCGGTGAAGCTGCGGTAGCGATCCCACAGCACCGAGGTGGTCGCGAGCGCGTCGGCGACATCGGCGGCCGAGTGTTCGCGGAACCAGGTGGTGAACAGTCCGGTGAGCAGTTCACGGTAGGTGAACCGCACGCCCTCGTCCTCGAAGTCGACGCCGAGCGAACCCGCCAGTGCGGTCACCGCCGCCTCGGTGCCGGTGACCCGAGCCAGATCGCGGAAATGCCTGCCGGTCAGGGTGACCAGCATGAAGGACACGCCGTCGGCGCTGGTGAAGTGCTGCCCGTACTGGCCGTAGATGGCGTTGCCGAAGCGCGGCCGCCGTCGTCCGGTCAGGGCCGCCTCGGTGAGAAATCCGAGGTTGCCGGCGGTGGCCAGGGCGACGTCGTCGAGGGGGACGACGACGCGACTGCCGGCGCCGGTGGCTTCCCGGTGACGCACGGCGGCGACGATCGCCAGCGCCGCGTACAACCCGCAGGCCACGTCCCACACCGGGACCGCGTGATTGATCGGTCCGTCGTGCTCGGGTGGCCCGGTGACGAGCGGGAATCCGGTCGCGGCGTTGACGGTGTAGTCGACGGCGGTCGACCCGTCGGCCCGGCCGGGGATCTCCAGGTGGATCAGATCGGGCCGGCGCCGCGACAGCGTGTCGTAGCCGTGCCAGTCGCGGCCGGCGGCGTTGGTGAGCAGGATGCCGCCGCCCGGCCCGCTCTCGGTGATGATCCGGGTGACGAGGTCGCGGCCCGCTGCCGAACGCAGGTCCGCGACGAACGAGCGTTTGCCCTTGTTGAGACCGGCCCAGTAGATGCTCGCGCCCTGGTCGGTGAGCGGCCAGCGGTGCCGGTCGGCCGCCCCGCCGATCGGGTCGATACGAATGACCTCGGCGCCGAGTTGGGCGAGCGTCATGCCGGCCAGCGGCGCGGCGACGAAACTGGAGATCTCCACGATCCGCAGCCCGGCCAGCGGTCCGGCCGCCGGTGTCGTCACAGCACCACCGCCGTCAGGGTCTCCGCGACGAGAGCGGGCTTGTCCGCGCCGTCGGTCTCGACCACCCACGTGACGGTGAGCAGTCCACGTCCGTCGCGGACGTCGAACGCGGCCGGGGTCGCGCTCGCCCGTACGGCGCTGCCGACCCGTACCGCGGCGGGATAGCGAATCTTGTTGCTGCCGTAGTTGATCCGCGCGCTACCGAAGTCGATGGCGAACAGGTCGCGGCCGAGGAACGGGAGCAGTGACAGGGTCAGGTACCCGTGTGCGATGGTCGTGCCGAAGGGGCCGGTGGCGGCTCGCTCAGCGTCGAGGTGAATCCACTGGTCGTCGCCGGTGCAGTCGGCGAATGTGTCGACCCGGGACTGCTCGACCTCGACCCAGGGGCCGGGGCCGATCCGCTCGCCGAGCGCCGCGGTCAGGTCACCGGCCGAGGTGAAAGTACGAATCGGCATGCTCAGCTCACCCGCTCGAAGATCGCGGCCAGGCCCTGGCCGCCGCCGATGCACATCGTCTCCAGTCCGTAGCGGACATCCCGATGGTGCATCTCGCGGGCCAGCGTCGCGAGCATCCGCCCGCCGGTGGCCCCCACCGGATGACCCAGGGAGATACCGGACCCGTGCACGTTGGTGCGGTCCAGATCGCTCGCGCCGAACTTCCATTCGCGGGTGACCGCGAGGGCCTGGGCGGCGAAGGCCTCGTTCAGTTCGATCAGCCCGATATCGGCCAGGCTCAGATCCGCCCGGCGCAGCGCGGCTTCGGTGGCGGGCACCGGGCCGATGCCCATGACATCGGGCCGCACCCCCGCCACGCCCCACGAGCGCAGGCGCACCAGCGGGCGCAGGCCCAGTTCGTCGGCCTTGGCCCGCGTGGTGACCAGGCACATGGCGGCGGCGTCGTTCTGTCCACTCGAATTGCCCGCTGTGACAGTCGATTCCGGGTCGATCTTCGCCCGGACCGCCCGCAGCGCCGCCAGTGATTCCAGTGTGGTGTCGGCACGGGGGTGTTCGTCGGCGTCGACGAGGGTCTCACCCGTGCGGGTGGTGACCCGCACCGGCACGATCTGTTCGGCACTTGCCCCGCTCTCGGCGGCGGCGACCGCGCGCTGATGCGACAGCAGGGCGAGCCGGTCCTGCTCCTCGCGCGGTATCTCGTAGGTGCGGCGCAGATTCTCCGCTGTCTCCAGCATGCCGCCGGGCACGGGATGATAAGCGCCCCCTGCGGTTTCGCGTCCGCGCGCGAGGGCGTCGTGCACGCGAACCCCGCCGCGCGCTCCGCCCCAGCGCATGTCGAGGGAGTAGAACGGGGTGTTGGTCATGCTTTCGGCGCCGCCCGCGACCACGACATCGGACGCGCCGCTCTCCACCTGCAGGACGGCGTTGATGACCGCCTGCAGTCCGGATCCGCAGCGGCGGTCGATCTGGACCCCGCCGACCGTCACGGGCAACCCGGCGTCCAGGGCCACGACGCGGCCGATCGCGGGCGCTTCGCTGCTGGGATAGCAGTGCCCGAGGATGACGTCCTCGACGAGTTCGGGGCCGACGCCCGTGCGCTCGAGCAGACCGCGCAGGGCGACGACGCCGAGTTCGACCGCGCTGAGCGAGGCGAAGGCCCCGCCGTAGCGGCCGATGGGAGTGCGGACGGGTTCACAGATCACTGCTTCGCGCATGATCACGGCCTCCGGGTGAGTTCGGCGGTCAGGACGGTGTGTTCGGTGTCGTTGCCGGGGCCGGACACGACGGCCACGGTGAGTTCGGCATCGCTGTTCGCGCGCAGCCGGATTCGGGCGGGAGTCGCGCAGAACAGCGGGCCGACGTTGCGGTGGCGCAAGCGGACCGGGCCCGCGTCGGGCCGTTCGTGGCGCAGGGACTCGGCCAGCGCGATCGTCATGAGCGGGCCGTGCACCACGAGTCCGGGATAGCCCTCGACGCCGGTGGCGTAGGGGTGGTCGTAGTGAATGCGGTGCGCGTTGGCGGTGGCGGAGCTGAATCGCATCAACACGGTTGGGTCCGTGCGCAGGTCCCACTCCCACGCCGCCGTCCGGCGCAGGGGAGTACCCACCGGCTCGACGTGCGGTGCCGCGGCGGCAGGGCGGGCGGGCCCGGCTTCGCGATAGATGAGGTTCTGTCGTTCGACCAGCGCGAGTTGACCTGTGCCGGTGTGTAATCGGGTTTCGACCACCACCACGACGAGCGGTCCGGTACGCCCGGTCTTGTGGGTCACCGAGACCACTTCGGCGTCGCGTCGCACGGTCGATCCGACCGGAATCGGCGCGTGGAACTCGACCTCGCCACCGGCGAACATCCGGCGCGGCAGGGCGACAGGTGGCAGGAACGACCCGCGGGCCGGATGCCCGTCGGCTCCGATCCGCGCGGAGTCCGGCCATCGGGCCAGCGCTGCCCAGTGCCACAGCGGCGGCAGCGGATCGCCCGGGCGGATCGGCGCGCCGCCGAGGTCGAACAGCGCGCCGAGCGCGGCGACCGGTCCCGGATCCACTGTTTCCTGATCGCTGACCGTATGTGGGCGCCATTCGGTCACATGAACCGCCCGCCGGTGACCTCGAGGGTGGTGCCGGTCATGTAGGAGGACAGGTCCGAGGCCAGGAAGAGCGCCACGCCGGCCACCTCGTCCGGTTCGCCGGCCCGCGCCATCGGAATCTCGCCCATCTTCTGCGCCCAGACCTTCTCCGGCATCGCGGTGGTCATGGGGGAGCGGATCAGTCCGGGCTGAATGGCGTTGACGCGCACGTCGAACCGCGCGACCTCCTTCGCGGCGGCCTTGGTCAGTCCGATGATGCCCGCCTTGGCGGCCGAGTAGTTGGTCTGGCCGGGCAAGCCGACCTTGCCCGAGAGCGACGAGATGTTGATGATGCTGCCGCGCCCGCGTTCGCGCATGATCGCCGCGGCCAGGCGGGTGCCGTGCCAGGTGCCCTTGAGGTGGACCGTCACTACCCGGTCGAAGTCGTCCTCGGTCATGGTGCGCATGGTCGCGTCGCGCGTGATTCCGGCGTTGTTGACCATGATGTCCACCCCGCCGAATTCGGCGAGCGCGGTATCCAGCAGGGCCGACACGTCCGCGCCGCTGGTCACGTCGCAGCGCACCGCGCGCGCCCGGTCGGCCGGTAGCGCCGCCCGGGCGGCGTCGGGGTTCAGATCGCCGACGACGACCCGAGCGCCCTCGGCGAGGAACCTCGAGGCGATGGCGAGCCCGATGCCCTGGGCTCCGCCGGTGACGACCGCGACCCGGTCTTCGAGAAGTGACATGTCGTTCCTTGCGTTCGTGACCCGATCACCAGCTAGTGATGACTAGATTACAGAAAACATTACAGTAACTCAGATCATGCTGTGCCACTTGACCGTGAGCCCCACCTGTCGGAGACTACTGAAATGCCAGCGGTAATGCATACAGGATGTTATACGGGATCGTGTGGAACCGGGTCGGCCGAAAGCCGGGTGACGTGGCTGTGAACGCGGTCGATGCCGGAGCGTTGATCCTGCGGGTGTGCCTCGGCCTCACCCTGGCCGCGCACGGATACAACAAGTTCTTCGCCGGTGGGCGGATCGCCGGGACGGCCCGATGGTTCGAGAGCATCGGGATGCGCCCGGGCGTGCTGCACGCGCGCCTGGCCGCGGGCAGTGAGGTCGGCGTCGGGCTGGCGCTGGCGCTCGGCCTGCTGACACCCGTCGCGGCCGCCGGGTATCTCGCGCTCATGCTGGTGGCGGGGTGGACCGTGCACCGGGCGAACGGGTTCTTCATCGTCCGCGAGGGCTGGGAATACACGATGGTGCTGGGTGTGGCCGCCGTCGGTGTCGCGACAACCGGCCCGGGCCGGATCAGCCTCGACCACATCATCTTCGGCGCCGACAACATCGACGGACCGATCGGTTTCGGTGTCGCACTCGGACTCGGCCTGGTCGCGGGCCTCGGTCAGCTCGTGCTCTTCTACCGGCCGCGGGCGTTCCAGGAATCGTGACGGGAGCGCGACGCGGCATGGCGTGGCCCACCACGGGCGGCCCGATCAGCCGGTATCGGCCAGCCCGCCGCCCGGGCCCGGCAGGTACGTCCACGGCATGCCATGGTCATCGGTGCCGATCAGCGCGGCGGCCCGATCGAGTATGCACCGCAGCCCGAACTCGAAGGCGCGGTCGTCGAGTCC
Organism: Nocardia sp. NPDC055321; assembly: GCF_053645575.1. Taxonomy (NCBI): domain Bacteria; kingdom Bacillati; phylum Actinomycetota; class Actinomycetes; order Mycobacteriales; family Nocardiaceae; genus Nocardia; species Nocardia sp. NPDC055321. The sequence continues at coordinate 223,306 of NZ_JBSHMS010000016.1, read as the reverse complement.
GCCCACCCCGTGCCCGTGCGGTGTCGCCGCGCTGTGCTTGTCGTGTAGTCGCCGCAGTACGACGGAGCCCCGGATGTGTGTGGCGACCGCCGCGTAGACGTCGATCGCGTCGCCCACCGCCATGCCCGCCTGCACGAGGGAGTGCACCGCGTACTCCGGCACGCGGCCATCGAGCGGATCGGCGTGCGGGCTGAGCGCCGCCCGGATGAGGACCAGGTCGCACAGCACGGGATTCGCGAGAAAGACACCACGCATCGCGCGGGCGTGCTCGGTCAGCGACGCGCGCCAGTCGGTGGCGACGACGAACGGCGTCGTGAAAGCGCACTGATCGAGGGCCCGTTCGGTCATCGCGTCGAGCAGCTCGTCCTTCCTGCGGAAGTACCAGTAGATGCTGGCGACACCCACATCGAGCTGCTTGGCCAGCAGCGGCATGCTGAGTCCGTCGATCGTTACCCGGTGGGCGAGTGCGAACGCGCCGTCGATGATGTCGTCCGGATTGAGCGAGCCGCGCTCACGCCGTGGCCGCTTCGCGGCGCCTCGTTTCGCCATTCCGATTCCGCTTTCGTGATGGGTCCGCCGCGATCGGTTGTTCAGCGTCCGCGAAAGTCCGGGTCGCGCCGCTCCCGGAAGGCCGCCAGGCCCTCCTTGAAATCCGAGGTACGACAGGCGAGTTCGAGTCCGTACAGCTCGTGGTCGAGCCCGTCCGCGAAGCCGGAGGCCAGGTTCCGGTGGACGGTCTGTTTGGCGAGTCCCAGCGCGATCGTGGGCGCGGCGGCCAAGGTGCCCAGTAGTTCCTCGGTCGCCTCGTCCAGATCGGCGGCCGGGACGGCGCGGTGGATGAGTCCCCAGTCGGCGGCGACCGCGCCGGTGATCTTCTCGCCGAGCAGCAGCATGCGTTTGGCTCTGGCCAGACCGACCAGCCGGGGCAGCAGCCAGGTCGAGCCGCTGTCGGGACTGAAGCCCCGCGACAGGAACGGTTCCCAGAACACCGATTCGGTATCGGCCACGGTGAAGTCGGCGGCGATGGCCAGGTTGCAGCCCAGCCCGGCGGCCCAGCCCCGTACGGTGCTCACCACCGGAAGATGCAGGGTGTGTACGAGTTCGACGACGCGGTGGGCGGTGTGGGGGATACGCCGGACGAGGTCGCCGGTGCGCGGTTTGCGCTGTGTGGTGTTGCCGGCGACCCAGTCCACCCCGGAGCAGAAGTCGCCGTTCGCGCCGCGCAGATGCACCACCCGCAACTCGTCATCGGTCGCGGCCTCGGTGAGCGCGGTGACGAGAGTGTCGATCATCGGCTGGGAGAGGGAGTTCCGCCGGCCCGCGCGGCGCAGGGTGAGTCGAAGGATCGTTCCGTCGCGGTGGATGTCGACGGTGCCGTCGTCCGGTGTGCTCTCGTCGGTCATCGTTGCCGGTATTCCTTGTCGGTCAGCCTGTCCCACAGTTACTGTCCATAATACAGTAGCGCATACGGTTAGGTGTATCGCCGCGTCGGAGTCCGCGGGCACCGCCGAGCGGCGCGTTTCCCAGAGCCGGAGAGGTCTCCACCGTGAAGTACGTCCTCGAATACCCGAGTGAGCTCCCCGGAGCAGGCGATGAATTCCTGCTACCGGACGTGATCCGGGAGATCGCCGTCCGCGCCGAGAGTTCCGGCTTCACCGCCCTCGCGTTGAGCGAACACCCGGCGCCGTCGCGCAAATGGCGGGACAACGGCGGGCACAACACCCTCGACCCCATCGCGGCCCTCGGTTTCGTCGCCGGTGTCACCGAACGGATCGGCCTGCTGACCAATCTCTATGTGCTGCCGTTCCGTAACCCCTACCTGTCGGCGAAGGCCCTCGGGAGTCTGGACATCGTGTCCGGGGGGCGATTGATCGCCGGGGTCGGCGCGGGCTACCTGCGCTCGGAGTTCGCGGCCCTCGGTGTCGATCACGATCGGCGAGCGGAGCTGTTCGACGAGGCGCTGGCGGCGCTGCGCGACATCTGGATCGATCCGCAGCGGCCGGTGGCCGGCAAGGATTTCGCGGCCACCGGGGCGATGTGGTTGCAGCCGCCCGCGCGCCGCCCCCATCCGCCGATCTGGATCGGCGGCAACGGGTCCGCCGCGCTGTCGCGGGTGATCGCGCACGGGGACGGTTGGATGCCGATCATCGCCGAGGCGTCCATGGCCGCCGCGATGCGCACCGCCGCCATCGAGAACGCCGATCAATTCGGTGCCCGCGTGGACCGGCTACGCCGGGGTCTGGACGACGCGGGTCGTGATCCGGCCGGCATCGACATTCAGGTGGTGTTTCCCTACTTCGACATCGCTGACGGCGAAGCCCTGCGTGCGGCAAGGGAATACGTCGCCGACCTCGGGCGGCGCGGCGCGACCCACGCGGTGGTACACGTCGACGGATCGAGCCCGGCGGCCGCGGCGGCGTCGATCGCGGCGTTCGCGGCGGCGGTGATCGACCGCTGAGCGCCGGCGCCTCGAATCCGCGACTCGCGCGGGATTGTCAAGCCGGGAACCGCAGCAGCGCCTCCTGTGCGAAGGAGGCGACCGCCGTGCCGTCAGCGGCCAGCACATCGCCCCGCCCGAAACTGCGAGCGTGCGCCGCGGCGACTCCTTCGTGCCGAAGCAGATGCCAGTCACCGGTATCGCAGGGATGGTGGAACCAGACGGTGTGGCTGGTCGCGGCGGACAGGAAGTCGATGCCGTTGCCGCGCTGGTCGATTCCGTCGAAGGGCAGCAGGGTCGTGCCGATGAGCATGAGATCGGTGGTGTAGGCCAGCAGCGCCTGGGCGAGGTCGCCGGCGGCGGGCGGAGTCCGCATCCACACCTCGTATTCGGCCGGTCGCGCCGACGGGTCGTTCAGGTCCGTGCGCGATCGCGTGTGCCACGGCAGCAATTCGTGCCGGACCAGATGTTCCGGACCGGGCAGGTCGATCGCCGCCGGGGTGCGCGGATCCGCGACACCGGCTTCGGCGGCGTGCAGTGAGGCGGTGCACGTCGCGATGATCTCGCCGCGCTGGCGCGCGGTCATGAGCACGGTCGAATACGAGCGGCCGTCGCGCAGCGGCTCGACGAGATAGTGGATCGGATCGCCGAACGTACCCTCGCGCAGGAAGATCGTGTGCAGGGACTTCACCGATTTCTCGGGGCGGGAGATCGCGGCCGCGCGGACGAACTGGGCCAGGATCTGCCCGCCGAATATCCGTTTGTGCGGCAATCGCAGGTTCGGCCCGGTGAATTCGAGTGCGGTCGCGGCGGATGGGTCGCCGCCCATGGGGCGCAGGTCGAGGCAGGACAGTAGTTCGGACCAGAGTTCAGGCACACGAAGAGTGTAGTGCCACATACTGGATGTCATACAGTATGTATGACCGCAAAGAGATTCGCAGCGCGTCCTGCCGTGCTTTCCGGAACGTCCCGAAACCGAGGTGATCCACGGTCCGACGGTGGATCGGCGCGGGTGGCCGATCCCCTCCGGTGGCCCGGCGAAGGTATTGCGGGAGCCTATACCGATGGGTGTACAGTAAGGCGAACGTGGACAGTGAATGCCCGCGGGGAGGTATCGAGGTGACGTCCGCCCGCTCCCCGCGTCGCGCTCCCGGCGCGACGCGAGCGGGTCTCGACGGTATCCGGAGCGAAGAGGACGAACTATGACGACGAAACTGGACTATCTGGCGGTCGATGTCGACAACCACTACTACGAACCGCTGGACGCGTTCACCCGGCATCTGCCCAAGGAGTTCCGGGCCCGGGGCGTGCAGATGCTCAACGACGGCAAACGTACCCAGGCGGTGATCGGCGGGAAGGTCAACAGCTTCGTTCCGAACCCGACCTTCGATCCGATCATCGAGCCGGGCTGCCTGGATCTGCTGTTCCGCGGTGAGGTCCCCGAGGGCGTGGACCCCGGCTCGCTGCTGAAGGTGGATCGGCTGCCCGATCATCCCGAGTACCAGAATCGCGATGCGCGCGTGCGGGTTCTGGACCGGCAGAGCCTGGAAACGGTGTTCATGCTGCCGACCTTCGCCTGCGGCGTCGAGGAGGCCCTCAAGCACGACATCCCGGCGACCATGGCCTCGCTGCACGCGTTCAACCTGTGGCTCGACGAGGACTGGGGTTTCAACCGCCCCGACGGGCGCATCATCTCCGCGCCGATGATCTCGCTCGCCGATCCCGAGGCCGCTGTCGCGGAAGTCGAGTTCGTGCTCGCCCGCGGCGCCAAGATGGTGCTGGTCCGCCCCGCGCCCGTGCCCGGGGCCACCCGGCCGCGCTCCCTCGGCGACCCGCTCCACGATCCGGTGTGGGCGCGGCTGGCCGAAGCGGGTGTCCCGGTCGGCTTCCATCTGTCCGACAGCGGCTACCTCGCGGTCAACGCGCTGTGGGGCGGCAACGGAACCTTCGAGGGCTTCGGCAAGCGGGATCCGCTCGAGAACCTGCTGCTCGACGACCGCGCGATCCACGACACGGTCGCCTCGCTGATCGTGCACCAGGTCTTCACCCGGCACCCGAAGCTCAAGATCGCCAGTATCGAGAACGGCTCCTACTTCGTGTACCGGTTGATCAAGCGACTCAAGAAGGCCGCCAACACCGCACCGCACCACTTCGTGGAGGATCCGGTGCAGCAGCTGCGTGACCACGTGTGGATCGCGCCCTACTACGAGGACGACGTCAAACTCCTCGCGGCGACCATCGGCGTGGACCGCGTGCTGTTCGGCTCGGACTGGCCGCACGGTGAAGGGCTCGCCGATCCCACCACGTTCACCGCCGATATCCCGCAGTTCCCCGAGTTCTCGTACGAGGACACCCGAAAGGTTATGCGCGACAACGCACTCGACCTCATCGGCGCCGGCGTTCCGACGGGGCAGGCGGGCTGATGGCCGTGAGCTCGGCGGTATCGAAGATCCCCGGTGGTCTCGAGGATCTCCTGCGGCGCCCGATCGTGGGAATCCTGGCAACGGTGAAACCGCACGGTGCGCCGGAGCAGTTGCCGATGCGTTTCACCTGGGACGGCGCGCGTCTGCGCATGAGTCACACCATCCCGCGCCGGAAATTCACCAATCTGCAGGCGAACCCGAACTACTCGTTTCTGATCACCGATCCGGACGAGCCCTCCCGCTGCCTGGAGGCGCAGGGTTGGCTCGTCACCGTACTGGCCGACGAGGACGGGAAGTTCTACAGCAAGCTGAGCGAGCTGTACGGGGACACCGACGGTGGATTGCCGGAGGACGTGAACGATCGGGTCGTGCTGATCCTCGACACCACCAAGTTCATCGCGAAGTGAACTGCCGCCGTGCGGGTTCGGCGTTGGAGGTGCCCGCGGCGGGCCGGGCGGCCCGGGCCGCTCCGCCCGCGATGCGAAAGGGTGCGATCCTATGCCCGAAGTCGAGCACGTGCCGACATTCTGCCGAATCTGTGAACCACTCTGCGGCATGGTCGCGACCGTCGAGGACGGCCGGCTGACCCGCCTGCGTCCCGATCGCGAGCATCCGCTGTCGGCGGGATTCGCATGCCAGAAGGGCATCGCCTTCACCGAGGTCGTCAACGACCCCGATCGCGTTACCAGTCCGCTGCGGCGTACGTCCGCGGGGTTCGTCGAGGTCGGCTGGGACGAGGCGCTGGCCGACATCGCGGCCCGGCTCGGCGCCGTGCACCGCCGGCACGGCTCCGGTGCGATCGGGTGGTACATGGGCAATCCGGCGGCCTTCAGTTACTCGCACCTGTTCGGAGTCCTCGCGTTCATCAAGGGAATCGGCCGCCACGCCCACTATTTCACCGCGTCGACCCAGGACACGAGCAGTCGGCTGCTGGCCAGCCAATTTCTCTACGGGTCGCCGCTGGCCGTGCCGATCCCGGATCTCCACCGCACGGATCTGCTGGTCATGATGGGCGCCAATCCGCTGGTTTCGCACGGTTCTCTGCTCACCGCGCCGCGGATCCGGGATGGGCTGCGTGCCGTGGTGGCGCGTGGGGGCCGGGTGCTCGTCATCGACCCGCGGCGCACCGAGACGGCGGCCGAATTCGAGTGGCTCGGAATACATCCCGACGGCGATGCCCACCTGCTGCTGTCGGTGCTCGAAGTGCTCTTCGCCGAAGGACTGGTCGACACGGCGCCGATCCGAGCCCGGGTCGAGGGTCTGTCCTGGTTGCGCGAGCGGTGCGCGTCCTTCTCGCCGGAGCGAACCGCCGCGTACACCGGGATAGCTCCGGACACGGTCCGAGAGCTGGCGCGGGCGCTGGCGGCGGCGCCGCGCGCGGCGGTGTACGGCCGCCTCGGAACCAGCGTGGGACGCAACGGAACACTGACCGCCTACCTGATCGACGTCGTGAACCTGGTCACCGGAAATCTGGACCGGCCGGGCGGCAGTGTCTTCAGCACGCTCGGGATTCCCGGGCAGCGCTGGGCGATGATGGCGATGGGCGCGTCGTTGCGGCGCAGCTATCGGAACCGACGCACCCGCATCGGTGGCTTCCGGCCGGTGATCGGCGCCGAGCCGGCGGCGTTGCTGGCCAAGGAGATTCTGGTTCCGGGTGATCGGCAGATCAGGGTGATGTTCGTGAGCGCGGGCAACCCGGTGCTGTCGGTGCCCGATGGTGACGAGCTCGAGGCCGCGGTGGCGGGGCTGGAACTCATGGTCGGACTCGACCTCTACGTCAACGAGACGACCGCGCACTGTGATTACATCCTGCCGGTCACCACGATGTACGAGCGTGACGACTTCGCGATCACCTTCGCGCAGTTCCAGGCGACGCCGTTCCGCCAGGCCACCGAAGCGGTGGTACCCGCACGGGGACTCGCCCGGTCGGAGTGGGAGATCATCGACGACATCATGCGCCGGATGTCCCTGCGCACACCGGCATTCGCCGCCTTCGCGGTGCTGCGCCGGGTGGCGCGGCTGACCGGTCGGCGGTTTCATCCCCGTGCGATCGTCGACATGATCATTCGTATGTCCGATGGCGGGGATCGCTTCGGCCTCCGGCGCGGCGGGCTGAGTTTCGCCCGTCTCACCGGCCGGAGCCCGCACGGCACGGTGCTGGCGCCGCAGATCCGGACCGGCGTGCTGGGCGAGATCATCTCCTACCCGCGCGGCCGGATCCGGCTGCGGCACCGGGAATTCGAGACCGAGATCGCGTCGCTGGGTGATCGCGGGTCGGTGCCGGAGTTTCCGATGTGGTTGATCGGTATGCGCGAGCCCGGCTCGGAGAACTCGTGGATGCACAACGCGCCGCTGTTGTGGCGCAACGACAAACGACGGCAGCTCGCACTCGTGCACGTGGACGATGCCGTGGAGCTGGGTATCGATGCGGGGGACACGGTGCGGATCAGCTCGCCGCACGGCAGTATCGAGCTTCCCGTCGCACTGACCGCGGAAATGGTGCGCGGTGTGGTGGCCGTACCGCACGGATACGGCCACAAGGGCACCGGCGGGTGGCGGCACGCGAATCGCGTCGGCGGCGCCAACGTGAATCGGCTGATGTCCAGTGCCCCGGAGGATATCGAGGCCCTGGCCGGCATGTCGCGACTCACCGGGGTGCCGGTGCGCCTCGAACGGGCCTAGGCAGGCCGACCGTCTCACGAGTAGTTACTGTAATATTCACAGTTATCTAATAAGTAAGAATCGTATGCCCAGTTCGCGGCACCTCGCCTCGCCGATTGCCGCGATCCGAGCAGAGGGAGATCTCTCGATGCCGTCAGCCGACCGCCCGCTCGCGGGGAAGACCCTGATCATGTCCGGCGGCAGCCGCGGCATCGGTCTCGCCATCGCCCGGCGCGCGGCCGCCGATGGCGCGAACATCACGCTCATCGCCAAAACCGACAGTCCGCATCCGAAGCTGCCCGGCACCATTCACACCGCCGCGCGGGAGATCGAGGCGGCGGGCGGCACGGTGCTGAAGGTGGTGGGCGATATTCGGGACGACGCGACCGTCGCCCGGGCGGTCGAGGACACCGTAACGCGCTTCGGCGGTATCGATCTGGTGCTGAACAACGCCTCCGCGATCGATCTGTCCGAGACCACGGCCCTGTCCATGAAGACCTACGACCTGATGCAGGACATCAACTGCCGTGGCAGTTTCCTGCTCGCCAAGCTGGCCGTTCCCGCGCTCGAGGAGTCCGCCCGCGCCGGGCGCGATCCGCACATTCTCACCATGTCTCCACCGCTCAACCTGGACCCGCGATGGGCAGGCGCGCACCTGGGCTACACCATCGCCAAGTACGGAATGTCCCTGACCACATTGGGTTTGGCGCAGGAGCTGCGCGGGCGCGGCATCGCGGTGAACTCGCTGTGGCCGCGGACCACGATCGCGACGGCAGCCATCGCGAACCGCGCCGACGGCGCCCGGCGGGCTGCCACCTCACGCACCCCCGAGGTCTGCGCCGACGCCGCCTACCTGATCTTCACCGCACCGGCGCGGACCACTACCGGGAACTTCTTTCTCGACGACGAGGTGCTGATCAGCCACGGGATCACCGAATTGGACCGGTATCGGGCCCAGCCGGGCGACGAACCGCTCAATCTCGACCTGTTCCTCTGACCCGCTGACCACGGATCGCCCGCTCCGCCCCGGGGTGAAACAGCCGGGCGGAGCGGGCGAGCGGTGTCAGGACGGGACGGTGCTCGTCAGCGCGGGCGGGTTCTGCGCGGCGGGGTCGGGGTTGGCGATCGGCAAGCCCATGAATCGACGTGCGTTGTCGCCCATGAAATCCCAGGTGCGGCGTTCGTCCATCCCCTCGGCGTACTTCCAGTAGCCCTTCGGCTCGGGCAGTCCTTCCGGATGCGGGAAGTCCGAGCCGAACATGACCCGGTCCCATCCGACGGTCTCCACGACGTCGGCGACCGAGCCCTCCCAGAACGGGCTGACCCAGATGTTGCGCCGGAAGACCTCGAGCGGGTCCTCGGGGAAGTTCTGCGGCATCTTCCGGGTGAGGTCGGCGAGGTCGTGGAACAGCGGATGGATCCAGGAGCTGCCGTTCTCCACGCTCGCGATACGCAGGTTCGGGAAGCGGGTCAGGGTGCCGTGGCAGATGAGACTGCCGATCATGTCGGAGATCTCGCGGTGCCCGAGCGCGAGCCAGCGGAACGAGCTCATGGCCATGAAGTTCTTGGTCGCCGGCGGCTCCCACTTGTTGATGTACTCGTCCAGCGGCGGCTGGCTCGCGTGCAGCACGATGGGGAGCCCGGCGCTCTCGACGTCGCGCCAGAACGGATCGAATTCCGGCAGTGCCGGTGATCGCCAGCCGCGCAGGCCCTTGACCGGAGCGGGTTTGATGAGTGCGACTTTCGCGCCGTTGTCGAGGATGTACTCGAGTTCGCGTCGCGCGCCGTCCACTTCCGAGCAGTTGATGATGGGCGTGCTGAAGATCCGGTCCTCGTACGCGTAGGTCCAGTGTTCGAGCATCCACTGGTTGAGCGCGTGAATGATGGCCAGGCTGAGCTCGGGGTCATCGGCCGCGGAGTGCTCCACGAGACTGGCCAGCGTGGGGTAGTTCAGCGTTTCGCGCACGCCCTGGCGGTCGAGTTCGACGAGTCGATCGGCGGGGTTGCGGGTCGAGGCGGGCGCCTCGATCGCCGAACCCTGCATCTCGCGCAGGGTGAGCCCTTCGACGTTCTCTCCCGCGAAGAACTTCTCGTGGGCGCCGGGTGCGGCGACGCGCTCGAAGGTGGGGTTCGGGATGAAGTCGGTGATCCGGCCGTTGATGCACAGGCGGGTGTGCCTGCCGATCTGGACGTACTGCACGGCTTGCCGATACTGCTCCGGCAGAAACTTCGTGAGCGCTTCGGCTGTCTCGTACATGTGCGAGTCGGCGTCGAAGATCGGCGCGTCGGTGCTTCTGGTCATGGCTCAATCTCCTTCTCGGGGCTGCGCTGATCCGAGCTTGGCATTCCGGAACGAAGGTGTCAAGAAACCGTTACTGTAAAACCGATAGATACATCTGACCTGTGTATTCATGACTTGACGGTATCGTCATCCGATCCTTCGGATCTCTGATATGGGGTTGCGAAGGCCCCGCACGGGCTTCGTGAATGCTGTTACTGTTGCCATTACTGGAAATGAGTCGGCCGTGTCTCGGCAGCGGGATCGGTCCGGCCGAGTGGAGAGGCGTGCGCCGATGTCACAGGTCGTGGGTTTTGTCGGAGCCGGTCAGATGGGCGAGCCCATGGTGGTGCGGCTCGTGGAGGCCGGATACCGCACGGTGGTCTACGCGCGCCGGGCCGAGGTACGGGAACGGTTGGCGAACGCTGGTGCGCAGGTCGTGGATTCGGTGCGGGAGGTCGCCGCGTCGGCGGATGTCATCGTGGCGTGCCTGTTCTCCGACGGGCAACTCACCGAGGTGCTGGACGGTCCCGACGGAGCGCTGGCCGCGGCCCGCCCGGGCGCGGTGGTCATCTCGCACACCACCGGCGCGGTGTCGACCATCAGGGAGTTGGCCGCGCGGCGGGCGGACGGGCCGGTCCTGCTGGACGGGCCCGTCAGTGGATCGGCCGCGGATATCGCGAAGGGTGAGTTGACGGTCCTGCTCGGCGGCCCGGACGAGGCGGTGGCCCGCGCGCGTCCCGTCCTGGCCAGTTACGCGAGCACCATCATCGCGACCGGCGCGCTCGGCAGCGCGCTCGGCGTCAAGCTGGTCAACAACGCGTTGTTCGCCGCGAACGCCCAGCTGGTCGCGGTCGCGGCCGAGGTGGGCAGGCAACTCGGTATCGAGAAGGATCAGCTCCTCGACGCGCTGTCGGCGGCGAGCGGCAACAGTTTCGCGGCCGAATCAATCCGCCGCACAGGCGGTTTCGGGAAGTTCGAGAAGCTCGCCGGTCCCTTTCTGAAGAAGGACGTGGCGGCCTGCCTGGCCGCGACCACCGAGCTCGGGGTGGATCTGGGCGTGCTCGGCACGGCGATCGAGGCCGGGCCGTTCGAGCTCGTGTGATCCCGGGCGCCGCCGCGCTGGATCGTGCGCGGAATTGCCCGGACAACACTTGATTTCAGACTTACTGTTACGTATACAGTATTTGTATCTGTTTATCGCTGTAGTGGCCGGCGCCCCGGTGTGTGGCGACCGGCGTCGTGGCTTCGGGATCACCGCGCTGCCGTGAACACCGGGCGGAAGGAATCGGAGCATGAGCGAACGCAAGGTCAACGACTGTCTGGTCAATGTGCACTTCGGGGAAATGGAACAGCCCGCCTGGATGCTCAAGGTCCGTGACGACTACTTCAAGGGCGGCAACTCGATGTACGCCCCGGTCGAACTCGACGCCCTCCTCGAGGAGATGGACGAGCAGGGCGTCGAGAAGGCCGTGCTGATGTACTCGATGGTCAAACCGTCGGCGACGGCGCTGAAGTTCGCCGAGCAGCGGCCGGACCGATTCTCCCTGGCGGTCAACGGAGTCGACCTGCTGCGGCCGGTCAAGTCGCTGCGGGAGTTGTCCGCGCTCGTGCGTGATCTGCCCGTCAGCTACACCACCACCGGACCCAGTTTCTGGGGCGACGGCCGGTATCCGCCGACCGACGCCGTGTACTACCCGCTCTACTACAAGTGCGCGGAACTCGGACTGCCGCTGTGCATGAACACCGGCATCCCCGGCCCGCCGATTCCCGGTGAAGTGCAGAACCCGATCTACCTCGATCGTGTCTGCTACCAGTTCCCGGAACTGCGGCTGTGCATGATCCACGGCGCCGACCCGTGGTGGGACACCGCCATCCGGCTGCTCATCAAATACGAGAACCTGCGCCTGATGACTTCGGCCTGGTCGCCGAAACGCTTGCCGGACAGCCTCATCCACTTCATGCGGACCCGGGGCAAGAAGAAAGTGATCTTCGGATCGGACTGGCCGGTGCTCGCCATGCGCCGGGTGGTGCCCGAGGCCCTCGCCCTCGATCTGCCCGCCGATGTGCTCGACGACTACCTCTACAACAACGCTCAGGAATTCTTCTTCGGCGGCTAGGAGCAAACCACCATGGACCGTTACGAATTGCGCAGGCAGGACTATTCGCTGTCCGCCGATCAGACCGAACTGCAGGCCGTCTACGCGAAGTTCTTCCGCTCGCGCAGTCCCCTCGACACCGTCCGGGCCGCCGAGGAATCCGGGTTCGACCGGGATCTGTGGGAACAGTTGTGCGCCACCGGCGCCACGACCATGGCCCTGCCCGAATCCGTCGGCGGTGACGGTGCGACCCTGGTCGAGTTGTCGCTGGTCGCCGAGGAACTCGGCCGTGCGCTCGCGCCGGTGCCGTGGATCGATCACATCTGCGCCGCCCGCCTGCTCCAGCGGCTCGGCGCCCTCACCGCGGATGACGGCGGCGATATCGCCGAGGGCAGGCGTCTGCTCGCGCTCGACACCCGCGTCGATGCCGCGACCGGACGCCGGCTCATCGGTGCGGGCGCGGTCGCCGATCGGATCATCGTCCGAGACGGCGATCGGATCGTGGAAGTGGGTTTCGACGCCAAGCCCGACAAGGTCGCCAATATCGGCAAACTGCCCATGGCATGGGTGGATCCGGCGGCCGCCCAACACCGTTCGGTGCTGGCCGAGGGCCCCGCCGCCCTGGCCGAATACGATCGGGCCCTGGACGAATGGCGTGTGCTCACCGCGGCCGCCCTGGTCGGCCTCGTCGAGGAAACCCTGCGTATCGCTGCGGAATTCGCCACCACTCGCTACACGATGGGCGTGCCGATCTCGACGCTGCAGGGCATTTCGCACCCGCTGGCCGATATTGCGATCACCGTCCAGGCGGGCCGCAACCTCACCCGGCGCGCCGCCTGGTTCCTCGAACACGAACCGACCGTGCAGCCCGGCTTGCCCGCCGCGGCCTTCGTCTACATCGCCGAGGCGGCGCCCAGGGCCGCGACGACGGCTACCCATGTTCAGGGTGGCCTGGGGGTGTCCGAGGAATCGGCGGCCTCGTCCTACCTCGTGCGGGCCCGGGGCTGGCCGCTGGCCGCCGGTGACCTCGGGGCCAGCGCCGTGCAGGTCGCCGAACTCTTCGCCGCGGCGACCGCCTAGAAACGGAGTAAGAACATGGATTTCTCACGCGTCGAACTGTCCGACGACGATCAGCGATTCCTCGACGAGGCACGGGAATTCCTGACCACCCACGTCACCGACGACGTACGCCGTCGCGACCGCGAGACCGGCGACAACTTCGACGAAGCCGTGCACCTCGCGCTCGGCGCGGCAGGCCGGCTCACCGACGAGATGACCAGCGAGAGCGACGGCGGGCCCAACCGGCTCCGCAAACGCCTGTGGGACCTGGAGAAGCGTCGCGCACACACCCCGTGGGTCACCTGGGGCACGACCGCCATCGTGGCGGCCTCGGTGCGTTCGCACGGCAGTGCGGAACTGCGGGCCGAGGTGCTGCCGGGGGTGGAGAGCGGCGAGATCAGGCTGTGCCTGGGCTACACCGAACCGGAGGGCGGATCCGATGTCGCCATGTGCAAGACCAAGGCGGTGCGCGACGGTGATCACTGGGTGATCAACGGCTCGAAGATGTTCACCACCGGCGCGCACAACTGCCAGTACGTCTTCCTCATCACCAACACCGACCCCGAGGCGCGTAAACACAAGAGCCTCACCATGTTCCTGGTTCCGCTGGATTCCCCGGGCATCGAGATCCAGGGCATCAAGACCGTCGACGGCGACCGGACCAACATCGTCTACTACAGCGATGTGCGGGTCGACGACAAGTACCGGCTGGGTGAGGTGAACGAGGGCTGGTCGGTGCTGATGGGTCCGCTCAGCACCGAGCACGGCGTGGTCGACGCGAACGCCGACGGCCTGCAGGACGTGTCGATTCTGGTGCACCAGGGCACCCAGATGGCGACCGCCGTCGATCGGATCACCGCGATCGCCGCGCAGCCGGGGCCCGATGGGCAGCGGCTCCTGGACGACCGGTCGGTCGCACTTCGATTGGGCCGCAGCATCGCCCGGGTGGAGGCCGCGCTGTCCGCGCCCCACATGTTCGGCCGGGTCGCCATCGCCCAGACCATGCGCGATGTCTCCCCGGACCTGATGGACATCCTCGGGCCCGCCGCCGCGTTGCCGATCGACACCGATGGCGCGGCCGACAACGGCGGCATGGAACACATCTTCCGGTGGGCGCCGCTGTGCGGTATCTACGGCGGCACCCTCGAGGTGTTCCGCAACATGATCGCCCAGCACGTCCTCGGTCTCGGCAGGCCCGCCTACGCGCCCCTCGCCAAGCCGCGGGGCGCGGCGAGCTGATCGGCTCGGAGGGAGTTCCCGTGACCGAGGACACCCGTCGGCTGCCACCGCCGACGACGCCGGAGACCGAATTCTATTGGGCCTCCGGCGCCGACGGGCGGCTGCGTTTTCGGCAGTGCCGATCATGCACCGCCCTGATCCACCCACCGCGCCCGGTCTGCCGGTACTGCCGGGGCACGGACTTCGACATCCGCGTCGTGTCCGGCTACGGCACGCTGATCGGATTCACCGTCAACCATCGCTTCTCGGTACCGGGTCTGCCGGCGCCGTACGTGGTCGCCCAGGTCGCGATCGAGGAGGACACCCGGGTTCGGCTGACCACCAACATCATCGGCGCCGACCCGGGCGACCTGGTGCTCGGACAGCGCGTCACCGTGGCGTTCCAGCAGGCGGGCACGACCTGGCTGCCGCTGTTCCGTCCGGTGGAATCGACCGCGGGAGAACCGATGTCGGAGATACCCGGCGATCCGGTCGAACCCGAACGGGTGCGCGAGGTGCGTACGGCCCGGGTGACCGGGGACAAGTTCGAGGACCGGGTGGCGATCACCGGAATCGGCCGGTCCGCCCTGGGTCGCCGGCTGCTGGTGGATCCGCTGGCGCTGACCGTGCAGGCCTGCCGGGCGGCCGTCGAGGACGCCGGACTGTCCTTCGACGACATCGACGGCCTGTCGACCTATCCCGGATCGGGTGACTTCGGACCGTTCGGCGAGGGCGGGATCACCGCGGTGGAATCCGCACTGGGCCTGTGCCCGACCTGGCACAACGGTGGCGCGGAGACGTTCGGACCGGGCGGGTCGGTGATCGCGGCCATGCTCGCGGTGGCCTCCGGCCTCGCCCGGCACGTCCTGTGCTTCCGGACGGTGTGGGAATCCAGTTACGGCGAACTGGTCCGCACGGGCCGGCTCACCCCGTCGGGCGGCATCACCGACCCCTGGCTGGTGCCCTTCGGCGCGGTGTCGGCCGCGCACCTGCTTGCGCAGACCGCGCAACGGCACTTCCATCGCTACGGCACCGATCGCGAAACCCTCGGCTGGATCGCGCTCAACCAGCGCGCCAACGCGGCGCTCGACCCGACCGCGATCTACCGCGAGCCGCTCACGATGGACGACTATCTGTCGGCGCGGCCGATCACCACACCGTTCGGGCTCTACGACTGCGATGTGCCGTGCGACGGCGCCGTCGCCGTCATCGTCTCCGCTCGCGACACGGCGGCGGATCTGGCGCAGCCGCCGGTTCTGGTGGAAGCGGTCGGCACCCGGATCGCCGAACGCCTGGAATGGGATCAGAGCACCCTCACTCACGAGCCGCAGGTGCTCGGTCAGGCCGCGCACCTGTGGTCGCGCACCGATCTGCGTCCCGGCGATGTGGACGTGGCCGAGCTCTACGACGGGTTCACCTTCAACTGCCTGTCCTGGATCGAAGCCCTCGGCTTCTGCGGTATCGGCGAAGCGAAAGACTTTCTCGCCCAAGGCAAGAACATCGCTCGCGACGGGGTGCTGCCGCTGAACACCCACGGCGGTCAGCTCTCGCACGGCAGAACACACGGCATGGGCCTGATCCACGAGGCGATCACCCAGCTGCGCGGGCAGGCCGGACCGCGCCAGGTCTCGGACGCCCGCGTCGCGGTTGTCAGCAGTGGGGGACTGACCCCCAGCGGAGTGATGTTGTTGCGGAGGGACACATGAGCATCGAGCGGAATCCGGACCACACGGACGTGGTGAGCGCCCGCACGATCGACGTGGGCGGCGTGCGGTTCTCGGCACTGTGCGCCGAGGTCGACAACCCGCGAGCGGTCGTGCTCGCCCTGCACGGCGGCGCCACCACCGCCCGGTACTTCGATCTCCCGGACCACCCGTGGCTGTCGCTGCTGCGGCTCGGGGCGCGGCTGGGATTCACCGTGCTCGCGCTCGACAGGCCCGGGTACGGCGCGTCGGCGCCCTGGGACAGATCCTTCGACGCGCCGGAGCGACGGGTCGACGCGACCTTCGCGGCGCTCGACGCGCTGCTCGGCGAAAGCCCGCGCGGGGCAGGGGTATTCGTGTTCGGCCACTCGGCCGGTTGTGATCTGGCCGCCCGGCTGGCCGCGGACCCGCGCGGCGACGACCTGCTCGGGCTCGAGCTGGCGGGTACGGGCGTGGACAAACAACCCGAGGCCATCGCGATCATCGAGGAGATCCACCGGACCCGGCGCTCGGGCGCCATCCGGGACCTGCTGTGGAGTCCGCCGAACGGCTACCCGGACGAGGTGCTCGGCGGCCGGTCGCTCTCCTCGGATACCCCGTTCTACGAGACCGTGGTCGTGCGGCAATGGCCCGCCGACTTCCCGGTGCTGGCCGAGCGGGTGCGAATCCCGGTGCGGCTCACCCAGGCCGAGCACGAACGGGTCTGGCGCACGGACCCCGGCGCGGTCGCCGAACTGGCGGCCCTGTTCGCCGCCGCGCCCCGGGTCGTATCCCACGAACAAGCCGGCTGCGGCCACAACGCGAGCGTCGGGTTCGGCGCCGCGGGTTACCACCTCGGCCTCCTCGGCTTCGTCGAGGAATGTGTCGTGCGGGCCGGGGACCTCGTGACGAATTCGATGAGAAGGAACGACTGATGCAGAGAATGATCGCCCCCGAGATCTCCACCTGGCCGGAGCCGGACTTCCAGTTGATCGCCGGATCGTGCGCGGACTGCGGCGCCGCCGTCTTCCCGGTGCAGGACCTGTGCCCGCGCTGCAGCAAGCCCGCGATCGAGCCGGTCGCCCTGCCGCGCACGGGCACCCTGATCGCCTGGACCACCCAGGGATTCCTGCCCGGCGCACCCTATCTCGGCGACGAGACCGCGGAGACGTTCGTCCCGTTCGGGGTCGGACTGGTCCAGCTCGGGGACACCATCAGGGTCGAAGGACGACTTACCGAAAACGATCCCGCCGCTTTGACATTCGGGATGCGGGTCGAGCTGACCAGCGTCCCGCTCGGTACCGATGCCGAAGGCAACGAGGTCCTCACCTTCGCCTTCCAGCCCGCCTGACGAACGGACGAACAGAGATGACCAACGACGTCGCGATCATCGGTGTGGGTATGCACCCGTTCGGTCGCTTTCCCGGCAAGACAGCCATGCAGATGGGGACCGACGCGATCCGCGCGGCCCTGGCGGACGCGGGCCTGGAGTGGCGAGACATTCAATTCGCGGTGGGCGGCAGCTGGGAGGTCGCCAATCCCGATGCCATCGTCTCGCTGATGGGTCTGACCGGAATTCCCTTCACCAACGTGTTCAACGCGTGCGCCACGTCGGCGTCGGTGACCGAGGCCTGCGCGGACGCCATCGCACTCGGAAAGTACGACATCGGCATCGCGATCGGCATGGACAAGCATCCGCGCGGCGCGTTCACCGTCGATCCCACGCTCGTCGGCATGCCGAAGTGGTACGGCGAGAACGGCCAGTACCTGACCACCCAGTTCTTCGGTATGAAGGCCAATCGCTACCTGCACGAGCACGGCATCTCGGTGGACACCCTGGCCAAGGTGGCGGCCAAGAACTACCGCAACGGTGTGCTCAATCCGAATGCCTTCCGCCGCAAGCCGGTTGCCGAGGCGGACATCCTCGCCGCACCCATGCTCAACTACCCGCTGACCCACTACATGTTCTGTGCGCCCGACGAGGGCGCCGCGGCGGTGATCATGTGCCGGGCCGACATCGCGCACCGGTTCACCAGCAAGCCGATCTATGTCCGGGCGGTCGAGGTGCGCACCCGCACCTACGGCGCCTACGAGGTGAACACCACCTACGCGCCCGTGGAGGAGGTCGCGTCGCCATCGGTGTTCGCGGCGCGCGCGGCCTTCGAGTCCGCCGGGATCACGCCCGCCGACATCGACGTGGTGCAGCTGCAGGACACCGACGCGGGCGCCGAGGTCATCCACATGGCCGAAGCCGGCTTCTGCGCCGACGGCGAGCAGGAGCGGCTGATCGCCGAGGGCGCCACCGAGATCTCGGGGCGGCTGCCGGTGAACACCGACGGCGGGCTCATCGCGAACGGGGAACCCATCGGCGCGTCCGGCATGCGCCAGCTGCACGAACTGGTCCTGCAGCTGCGCGGCACCGCGGGTGAACGGCAGGTCGCCGGGGAACCGAAGGCGGGCTTCGCGCTGCTCTACGGTGCGCCGGGTACCGCGGGCGCCACCATCGTCACGACCTGAGCGCGGGCGACGGCGCGACATCACCGAAACCACATCGGGCACCGGAGGTATCCGTGAAAGTACCCTTCACCTGGAAGGTCACCGGCTGGTTCATGGTCGGCTGGTCGGCGGAGTTCGTACGGGGAGAGACCAAGCCGCTGCACTACTTCGGCGAGGACCTCGTCGCCTACCGCGACGACGCCGGGCTGGTGCACATCCTCACCGGACACTGCAAGCATCTGGGCGCGCACCTGGGCCACGGTGGCAAGGTGGTCGGCGATTGCGTCGAGTGCCCGTTCCACGGCTGGCGGTGGGGCCCGGACGGCAGGAACCGGCACATCCCCGGGGAGGACCGCGTCAACCGCGGCCTGCGGCTGCGGGTGTACCCGGTGAACGAGCAGAACGGGTGTGTCTTCATGTGGCATCACCCCGAAGGGAACCCGCCGTCCTGGGAGATGCCCGACATTCTGCGAATGTTCCCGGAGCTGGGATCCGACGCGGTCGACTACTACCGGCCGTATCCCGAGTTCTCCAGCAAGACCGAGCGCGAGCCGGTGCATCCGCAGGTCGTGCTCGAAAACGGCCCGGACAGCTTGCATTTCGAGTACGTCCACGGTGCGACCGTCACCCCGCAGATGCTCGATTACAGCGCGGTCGACCACACCTGGAACTTCCTGACCGGCTGGCCCGACGCGCGCAGCGACGATCCGGGCAAGATGGCGCTCAAGATCCACGCGCAGATGTTCGGGCTCGGCGGCTCGATCAGCGCGTTCGAGGGATCGTCGCGGCATCGGCTGATCTTCGCCACCACGCCGGTCGACGACGAGTCATCGGATCTGTTCTATTCGATCTGGTGGCCGCGCGAGCCGGGCGACGATTCCGAGGTTCCCCCGCCGAAGGTCCGGGAACGGGTGGAGCGGCAGTTCCTGGTCACCGTGTGGGAGGACCTGAGCATCTGGCGTTACCAGAAGTACGTGGAGCGCCCGCCGCTCTCGCCGAAGGACGCCAAACCGTATCTGTCCCTGCGTAAATGGGCGACACAGTTCTACGATGTGCCGCCCGCGGACGCGCAGGCGCGGGTATGACGGCCGGCTCGGGAACAACTCGCAGGTCCCTGGCGGACCTGGTGTCGCCCCGCCGGACCGCGATCGTCACCCAGGAGCTCCAGGGCGCGGTCGTCGGCGCGGAGGCGGGGCTGCGCGCGCTGGCCGACGAAGCCCGGGTGACCGCGTTGCCGGCGATCGGCACACTGCTGCCGGCCGCCCGCGCCGCCGGTGTCCGCGTGGTGCACTGCCTGGTCTGGCGCAGGCCCGATGGCCTGGGGTCCAATCACAACGCGAAGCTGTTCGCCCTCGGTGCGCGGGGTGTGCGCTTGGACCCGGGCACCGAAGCCACCGAGCTGCTGCCCGAATTCGGGCCCGAGCCGGGGGATCTGGTGTTGCGGCGCCGGCACGGGCTCGGTCCGATGGGTGGCACCGACCTCGACGCGGTGTTGCGCAATCTCGGGGTCACCACGGTGATAGCGGTCGGTGTCTCCCTGAACGTCGCTATCCCGAACCTGGTCATGGACGCGGTCAACGCGGCCTACGACGTGGTCGTGCCCCGGGACGCCGTGGCCGGCGTCCCGCGCGAGTACGGCGACGCGATCATCGACAACACGTTGTCGATGATCGCCACGGTCACCACGACCCGGGAACTGCTTGCCGCCTGGGACTGACGTTCACGCCTGCGAAACGCCGATGGCGCTCCCGCACCAGAAGCGGGGAGCGCCATCGGCGTTCGCGTGGGTCAGTCGCTCGAGGGCAGTTGCTTGGCCTGCTTGAGGTCGAGCGGCACCGCGTCGACGGCGAGGGTGCCCGCCCCCGCCTTGGTGACCAGAATTTCGGCGCCGGTGGTGTGCACATACCGCTTGCCCACCGCGTTTCCCGCGGCGAACGCGGGATCGATGTGTGTGTCGGCGTCCTTGTCCTCGCCCAGCACCACCATGGGTGCGCCCCCGCACCACAGATCGTCGATGGCGCCGGTGGCCTTGATGACGATGACCTGCGTATCGCAGACCTGGCTCTCGAGGCGGGTTCCGCTGGTGATCACAATGCTCCTCGCAGGGTTGCCGCGCCCGAGAGTTCGTCGACGAGCTCTCGGCGCAGGATCTTGCCGGTTGGATTGGTCGGCAGTTCGGTACGGAAGACGACCCGGTCGGGTGTGCGTGAGCCGCGCAGATTGGCTCGCACGTGGTCGCGCAGTCGCTCCGCGTCGGGTGTCGTGCCGGGGACGGGCACGACGACGGCGACCAGGATCTGCCCCCACTGCTCGTCGGGCAGGCCGACGACGGCCACCAGGGCCACCTCGGGATGCTCGACGAGAACGTCTTCGAGTTCGGCGGGCGCGATGTTCTCCCCGCCGCGAATGATGGTGTCGTCCGAGCGTCCACCGATGAACAGGTAGCCGTCGGCGTCGAGGGAAGCCAGATCCCTGGTCGGGAACCACCCGTCGGCGTCGAGCGCCGAGCCGAGGCCGCGGTAGACCCCGGACACCTGAGGCCCGCGGACGTACAGCTCGCCGGTCTCGCCGGGCGGCAGCACTGTCCCGTCGTCCCCGCGGATCTCGAGTTCGATCCCCGGCACCGCCCGGCCGACCGAACCGAGCCTGCGGGCGACCGCGGGATCGGTTGCGGTGAAAGCGATCCGGTGGTCCTCCGGTGTCGATATCGCGATCGTCGAACTGGTCTCGGTGAGCCCGTAGGCGTTCACGAGCCCGACCTCGGGCAGCAGTTCCAGGGTCGCGCGAACCAGGGGCAGCGGAGCCCGGGAACCGCCGTAGGCGAGTGTGCGCAGGCTCGGCAGTTCGGTCCCGGGCGCCGCGCGCAGTGCGGTGACGATGCGGTCGAGCATCGTCGGCACGACCGTGGCGTTGGTGACCGACTCCGCGCGAACCATGTCGATCCAGCGCTGGGCCTCGAACTGGCGCAGGTACACCGTCGTTCGGCCGGCGTAGAGATTCGACAGGGCGGCACTCACACCGGCGATGTGGTACGGCGGGACGCAGACCAGGGCCGCGTCGCCCGGCTCCGCGGAGTCGAAATCGACGGCGCCGGTGATGTAGCTCGTCAGATTGCCGTGGGTGAGTTCCACCGCTTTGGGTTGTGCGGTCGTGCCCGAGGTGAACAGCAGTACCGCGGTGTCGGTGGGATCGGGCTCGGTCAGCACCGGGTTGCTCGACCCTTCGCGGACCGCGGCGCAGAAGAGCGCGGAGCTGATCACCTGTGCGCCGGCTCCCGCGACGATGTCGGTGTACGCGGCGTCGGCGACGATCAGCGGGTTGGGAAGCCGCTCGATGAGTTCGTGCAGTGCGCCGGCGCCGAGGCGGTAGTTCAGCGGGGTGAACGCGCGGGCGGCCCGCGCGGACCCGAACAACAGGAGGGGCAGCATGATTCCGCCGGTACCGACATAGGCGACATGGCTGACACCTGCCGAGTCGATCAGGCCCGCGGCGCGATCGGCGAGATCGCTCAGTTCGGCCACGGTGGTCTCGGTGCCGTCCGAGACGACGGCGTTCTGGTCGGGCCTGGTGGCCGCGGCCATCTCCAGGAGCACGGAAATGCTCAACTCTCACCCCATCGGTTCACATCGGGTGGCCACCCCGGAACGCGATTCCCAGGGTGGCGCGCGGTCGCGAGAAGTCAGCTCGCGGTGTGTGCGGTGGCCGCCTTGATCTGGGCGGAGAAGGCGGCCAGTTTGTCCTCGGCCGAGGTCGACTTGTGACTGCGGGACTTGATGCTGACGTCGTGGCCCGCCGCGGCCGCGCGCAACGCGCCGACGGTCGCCTGTTCGCGGGGGACGTGCTGGAAGGGGTCGAAGTTGTACCAGCGCATGGAGTTCAGATGGGTCATCTTGTCGATCTCGTCGTCGGGAACGTTCTCCCTGGCGAGCAGGTCCCAGAGGACTTCGGGGGCGTCCGGCCACATGGAGTCGCTGTGCGGGTAGTCCATCTCCCAGGCGATGTTGTCGATACCGATGTCGTGGCGCAGCCGGACTCCGACGGGGTCGCTGATGAAACAGGTCAGGAAATGGTCGCGGAAGACATCGGACGGCTTCTTGCCGCCGAAGTCCTGCAGGGTCCAGGTCGAGTGCATCTCGAACGTCCGGTCGACCCGTTCCAGGAAGTACGGGATCCAGCCGGTGCCGCCCTCGGACAGCGCGATCTTCAGATCCGGGTAGTCCTTGACCGGCCGTGACCACAGCAGATCGGCCGCCGCCTGCACGATGTTGAGCGGCTGCAGCGTGATCATCACGTCCGGCGGGGAGTCGACCGCGGGAATGGACAGCCGGCCCGAGGATCCGATGTGCACGTTGAGGACGGTCTCGGTGTCGACGAGCGCCTTCCAGAGCGGATTCCAGAACGGGTCGTGGAAGCTGGGATAGCCGAGCGCCGCCGGGTTCTCGCTGAAGGTCAGCGAGTGGACGCCCTTGTCGGCGACGCGGCGGACTTCCGCGGCGCAGAGTTCGGCGTCCCAGATGACCGGAAGCGCCATGGGGATGAAGCGGCCGGGGTAGGCGCCGCACCATTCGTCGATGTGCCAGTCGTTGTACGCGCGGACGAGCGCGAGCGAGAAGTCGGAGTCCTCCGTGGCGAAGAGCCGACCGGCGAACCCGGGGAAGGAGGGGAAGTTCATGGACGCGAGGATGCCGCCGGCGTTCATGTCCTTGATGCGTTCGTGGACGTCGAAGCAGCCGGGCCGGATCTCATCGAGACCGTCCGGCTCGAGGCCGTACTCCTCTTTGGGGCGTCCGGCGACGGCGTTCAGGGCGACGTTGGGGATGACGGTGTCGCGAAAGGTCCAGACGTCGGCGCCGTCGGGAGTGTGCACGAGGCGCGGTGCGTCGGCGGCGTACTTGGCGGGAAGGTGGTTTCGGAACATGTCCGGCGGCTCGATGATGTGGTCATCGACGCTGATCAGGACCATATCGTTCTTGTCCACGAACACTACTCCTAATGGTGAGACTGTAATGCTTACTATATAGAGTTCGACCTGTTCAGTAGGCCAGGAAGAGGATCTGTTCCCTGGTGTAGCTGTGGTCGGGATGTCGCTCGGCCAGATGCTCTCGGGCCCGTTCGATGAGGTCGTCCTCGTCGATCCCGGTCAGCCATTCCCCGCACGGGCAGGAGAGATTGCGCTTCTGGAAGTCGGTCACGGGGTCGCCCCGTTCTCGGTGTGGAGTTGTCCGGGCATCGCTGCTTCTCTCCAGGGTCTCGCCGGTTGGTTCACAGTATACGGAAACTCTTACAGTTAGCCATCCTGGAAATATCTACAGCCGTGGCGGCCTACTGTGATGCGGTTGCCGCGGCGCGCAATTCGGGCCGGGTTGCCAGTTTGACCCGGGGCCTGCCCGTGGCGGCGCCGGCGGCGCGTTCGGCGCGGTCGATCGCCGCCCAGCCCCGGCTCCCGACTCGGTCGGGCCTCCGGGTCGCGAGCAGCTTCGCGAACGCGTCGCGATCGAGCACCGGGGCGGCCAGGCGTCCCGCGGTGAAATCGGCCAGGATGGCCTCGACCGTCTCCTGCGCGTCGACACGATTCGTGCCGATGACGCCCTGCGCCCCGCGTTTGATCCAGCCGGCCACATAGACCCGTTCCACCGGTGTGCCGTCGCCGTCCACGACCCGGCCACGTTCATTGGGTATCACCCCGCGTGCGATATCGAAGGGCAGATCCCGGTGCGGGACACCGCGATACCCGACCGAGCGCAGTACCAGGCCGGCCGCCAGCTCCTCGGTGCGGCCGGTGGGGCGGGCGCGCGGACCCCCGTCGCCGTCGACGAGCTCGTTGTGGACCAGGTGGACTGTGTCGACCTTGCCGTCGCCGGTGAGCGCGCTCGGGGAGGCGAGATAGCGGAAGACGATCCGCCGATGTCCCGGTGTCGTTCGTGTGCCGGAATAGCGCTGTGCCAGAGCGTATCTCATTTGCAGCGCCGGTTCGGCCGCGGGATCGTCGAGCTGGGCACGGCTGCGGGGATCCAGCTCGAGGTCGGCCGCGTCGATGAGGACGTCGACACCGTCGAGGTGGCCCAGCGCGAGGAACTCCGGACCCGTGTAGGCCGCTTGGAGCGGGCCCCGCCGCCCGATGAGGACGACCTCGGTGATGCCACTCGTCCGCAGGGCCGCGAGCGCGTGCTCGGCGATGTCGGTGCGCCGCTCGAGCTCCTCCGGTCGCGACGTCAGGATCCTGGCCACGTCGAGCGCGACGTTGCCGTTGCCGATGACGACGGCGCGGGGACCCGAGAGGTCGAACGCACGGTCGGCGTAGTCGGGATGCCCGTTGTACCAGGCGACGAACTCCGTGGCGGAGTGCGAGCCGGGCAGATCCTCGCCCGGAATGTCGAGCCTGCGGTCGTCGGAGGCGCCGACGGCGTACAGCACGGCGTGGTGACCGGCCAGCAGTTCGTCGTGCGAGATATGCAGGCCCACTTCGGTGTCGAGATGAAGGTCGACGCAGTCCCGGCGCAGGACCGATTCGAATCGCTTCGCCACCGCCTTGGTGCTCTGGTGATCCGGCGCCACACCGGAGCGAAGGAGTCCCCACGGGGTGGGCAGGCGATCGAAGATATCGATCTCGGTGCTGCATCGCCGCAGCAGTTCCTCGGCGGTGTAGAAGGCAGCCGGTCCGGCTCCGACGATGGCCACGCGCAGCGGTCCGAGCTCCTTCGGCACCCGGGCCGGCGCCGATACGGGTGCGGCCTCGGTGAGTGGATGGCGCCGGAAGTACGCCGCGTTGATCTCGGTGAATTCGCCCAGTACGTCGGGCAATTCGTCTTCGGCGAAAACGGCGTCCACCGGGCAGGCTTCGGTGCACGCTCCGCAGTCGATGCAGGTGTCGGGGTCGATGTAGAGCATCTCCGCGGTGGCGAACTCGGGGTCTTCCGGCCGTGGCCGGATGCAGTCGACCGGGCAGTCGGCGACACAGCTGCCATCGTTGCAGCAACGCTGGGTGATGACGTATGCCATGGAATGCGCTCCTCGGTGCGGGGTCACACGGTCCGGTCGCCGATCGCCGCCGAGTCGGCCGGGATGCGTGAACTAATTACTGTTGAGCTTACAGTAATAATCACAGAGATGGTGCGCGAGCCACCTCCGGACCCGCAGGGCACGCCGGAGGTGGCACGAACAGGCACGGTCGAGCGGGCCGGTGACTATTCCCGGTCGAGCAGTTCGCCGAGTGCGTCGTTCAGGTATTCCGCGATGCTCCACACATCGGGAACCACGTCGGTGCACGCGAGGATCCCGAAATCGAGGTGGCCGTCGAAGGACATGACGGTGATGTTGAGGCCGCCGGTCACGTCCATGAGCAGCGAGATCGGGTAGCACCCCGCCACGGGGATGCCCCGGACGTACAGGGGGAACTGTGGTCCGGCGACATTCGAGATGAGGATGTCGGCCATCGGCAACACCGGCGTCGCGGCGGCCAGCATCGCCTTGGTGAGTGCGCCGTGCAGCAGCGGTGTCAGCAGTGCGGTGGCTTCGCGCAGCATCGAGGGCGGCGTCGAATGGAAACTCGCCTTCGCGCTGAGGAGTTCGTCCCGTTGCAGCTTCATCCGGTGGTGCGGATCGGATTCCTTGATCGGCAGGTCGCACATCATGAGCGAGAACTCGTTGTTCGATGCGGACGACTCTTCGAGGGCGCGCAGAGATATGGGCAGCACCGCGACCAGGGGGCGTTCCACGGGTGCGGCGTGCGCGATGAGCCAGCGGCGCAACGCGGAGGCGCACAGCGCCATGACGACGTCGTTGACGGTGGCGTCGTGGCGATTCTTGATCGCCTTCACATCGGCCAGCGGCAGTGAGGTGAAGGCGTAGCTCCGCTTCGCGGTATTGGGCCTGTTGAAGGGAAGATCGTTGGGCGGCAACCGGAATCCGGTCGCCATGCGAAACAGGCTCGGCGCGATCCTGGGCAGGGACAGGACGCGATCGAGTTGGCGGGTGAGTACGTTCGGGATGGTGCGGGCGATCATTTCGACGGTGCCGAGGGTGCGCGCCGGTGCTATCTCCGCGGCGGGCGCGGATTCGGGTTGTGCCTCGGGATCGACGTCGAAGAGCGCCGCCATGATCTCCGCTCCGTTGGTGCCGTCGATCACCGCGTGATGGACCTTGATGTAGATCGCCTGCTGTCCGCGCGGCAACCCGGAGATGAGATAGCACTCCCACAGCGGTCGCGAGCGCTCCAGCGGTATCGCGTGCAGCTCGGCCACGAACTCGGCCAGGTCGGTGCCGGACAGCGGAGCGTCGCGGATGTGGTGATCGAGATCGAGGTCCGCGCAGTCCTCCCAATACGGCACGTCGACGCCCAGCGGCACGGTGCGCAATCGCCAGCGCAGCTGCGGTGAGACCGATATTCGGCTCGCGATGAGCCGGCGCAGCTGGCCGACCTGCAGCGGTCCCCCCTTCGCACCGTGTGAATCCAGCATGGTGATGGCCCCGATATGCATTGGGGTGGTGCTTGTTTCGGTGTGCAGCAACTGCAGGTCCATCGAGCCGAGTTGGCGCGGTGCGGTGGTGACGCGGGTCTGATCGGACGAAGTCATTGGAGTCCCCCAGGGCTCGGATGCTGTCGCGGAACGAGTGTGCCGACGTCGACGGCCGGCATGCGCGCACGGGCGTACGCCAACCGCTGCCGGGTTGTTCCTGATGTGTGACCAATTCGTGCATCGCGGCACGAGCGCAATCCGGCCCGAGGCCGGAGACGGCGAGTGAACGCCGAGATTCCGAGCCTAGTGCATCGGCTCGCTCGGCGACACCTGTTGACCGAGTTACTGTTCGCTTTACAGAATTAGTTGCCGCGTAGTGGTTCGGCGATCGCTACCGCGATCACCGCGTGGTCGGCAGGGTGCTGGGAAACCGCTGTGCCGCATGGGCAGCGAGCGATTCGGCCCACCGATCCAGCTGTCGCGTCCCCGCGGTCGGATCAGCGCGCGTGGGATCACCGAGCACGCCGTTGGGACTGACGGCCGCGACACCGTCGCGGCGCATCCGTTCGAGTAGCTCGTCCAGCGGACGGGTGTTTCCGGCCTCCGCGCGATCCATGGCCACCGCATCCGGGCGCAACCGCAGCATGACCGAGGTTTCCGCGTGTCCGGCATGACTGTCGTCCGCTGCTCCGGAAGGCGACCACGCCGAGACGTCGCGCCCTTCGGTGCGCAGCAGTCGTACCGCCGCGTGCAGCGGTGCGATATTGCCGCCGTGGCCGTTCACGAGCAGCACGCCCGCGAAGGCGTCGGCCGATCGCACCAGCTCGACCAGGATCAGTTTCAGGGCGGCCCGGCCGATGGACAGGGTGCCCGGAAAGCTCGCATGCTCGCCACTGGATCCGTACGGAACGGCCGGTGCCACGACAATTGCCGGCAGCGCCGCGGACAGCCGGCGGCACAGCTCCGCCGCGATGTCGGTGTCGGTGGACAGCGGCAGGTGCGGGCCGTGCTGTTCGGTCGCGCCGAGCGGTACCGCGAGGATCATGTGCCGCGCGCGGGCCACCAGGTCGGGTGATCGGAGATCGGCAAGGTCTGTCATGGCCGAATTCGCCTGGCCTCGTGGTGCCCTACCGGTCCGGTTCGCGATGACTCGACCCGCGGGGAGACGGGCGTTCCGGCGACCCATTCGTCGAGCAGTGCCCTGCCCGCCGTCCCGATCCGCACCACCCGGGCCGGTGAGCCGCCGAGTAGCACCCGGCCCTCCGCGAACCGGCGCACACCCGCGTCCAATCGCACCCTCATGACCGGAAGCCGCCGTCGGCGTGCACGACACTGCCGGTGACGGTGGCGACCGGCCTCGCACCCATCACAGCCCCCGGGTGAACCCGTCGGGCACGACCACATCCGCCGCGGTCACGTCGTGGATGGAAGCGTGGCCTAGTCCGTACAGCGTGGAATCGATGCCCTGCCGCAACACTTCGAGGACATTGTGTACCCCGCGTTCGCCATTGGCGGCCATGCCCCAGAGATAGGGTCTGCCGATCATGACCGCGCGGGCGCCCAGCGCTACCGCCTTGACCACGTCGCTGCCGCGCCGCACACCGCCGTCGAGCACGATCTCCACCTGTCCGCCAACGGTTTTCACGATGCTCGGCAGGAGCCGAATCGCGGCGGGCGTGGAGTCGAGATTGTTGCCGCCGTGGTTCGACACCGAGATGGCGGTGGCTCCGATATCGACCGCGCGTTTCGCGTCATCGGGGTGTGAGATCCCTTTGACGAGGAACGGTCCGTCCCACTGCGCGCGCAGCCACGCCAGATCCGCCCAGGTGGGTGGGGGAGTGCCCATCCACTCGCCGTAGGCGCCGAAGAAGGTCGGTCCGGGCTCCCCGCGCCCGGCGAGATTCGGGGTGGTCAGGTCCGGCAGCTTGCCCGAGCGAGTGAACCGCCACAGCCATCCCGGGCGCGCCAGCACCTGCGGTGCGAAGCTCACCGCGGTCCGGAGATCGATGCGTTCGGGCAGGGCCGGGCTGCCCCAGTCCCGCGCCGAGGAGAACACCCAGTCGAGGGTGACGATGACACCTTTGGCCCCGGCTTCGCGGGCGCGCTCGAGCCGGGCGGCCATGGCGTCCTTGCTGCCGAGCCAGTAGATCTGGAAGAAGGTCTTGTCGTTGGCCGCGACGACGTCCTCGATGGGCTTGGAGCCGAAGGACGACAGCCCGAGCGCGGTACCCGATAGGGCTGCGGCCCGGGCGACCCCCACCTCGCCGGCCGGATCGACGGCCTGCACACCGGTGGGGGAGCAGATCACCGGCATCGAGATGTCCTGTCCCAGTACGGTGGTGGACAGGTCCCTGGTGGCGGGCAGGTCGGCGATGTGCGGCCGGAAGCCCAGTTCGGCGAACGCGGCGGCGTTGTCGTCCAGGGTGATTCCGGCTTCGGAGCCCGCCAGCAGCGCCAGATACACCGATCTGGGCACGCGCTTCTTCGCCCGCCGCTGTGCTTCGGCGACGGATTCGAACCAATCACGGGTACTGGCCACTGGGAAATCCTCGTTCTCGTAGTCGAATTCGAATCAGCGCAGGCCGGCCAGCGGGCTGGTGTCGCAGGCGCGATCGGGCGTGGTGTTCGGTGCGGTGGAGGGAATGCCGAGTGCGACGACCGCCCGGCGAGCAGGGCGTGAGTGATCCTTGTCGGGGCGCGGCCGGTCGCCGCCCGCTCCGGCCACCGCCAGGGCCGGTTCGGCATTGCCGCGGACGCATTCGGGATCGGGGCCGTCCAGTGGCAACCCGGTGAAGAACTTGGCCGCCATGCAGCCGCCCCGGCAGGAATCGAAGGCCGAGCACATGGTGCAGGCGCCGCCGGTCTGCGGTTCGCGCAGCCGGGTGAACAATTCCGATGCGCGCCATACCGATTCGAAACCGCCGGCATCGCGGACATTGCCCGCGAGGAACTGATCGTGGATGGCGAACGGGCACGCGTAGACATCACCGACGGGATCGATGAGGCAGACGACTCGACCCGCGCCGCACAAGTTCAGTCCGGGCAGGGGAGTGGAACCGAGTGCGTTGAGGTGGAAGAAGGAGTCCCCCGTCAACACGTTCTCACCGTTGGCCACCAGCCAGTTGTAGAGCTCCAGTTGCTGGCTCGTAGTCGGGTGCAGATCGTTCCAGACATCGGCGCCACGACCCGACGGCCGCAGGCGAGTGATGCGCAATTGCGCGCCGAATCGATCGGCGATGGCCTTGAACTCGTCGAGCTGTGCCACGTTGTGCCGGGTCATCACGACCGAGATCTTGAAATTCTCGAACCCGGCATCGGCGAGATTCTCCATCGCCCGGTAGGCCGTGGCGAAGGAGCCCGCACCCCGCACCGCGTCGTTGACCTCGGCGGTCGCACCGTCCAGTGAGATCTGCACATCGACGTAGTCCGTGGCGGCCAGTTGCCGGGCGCGTTCGGGCGTCAGCCGAACCCCGTTGGTGGAGAACTTGACTCCGATGCCGTTGGCCACGGAGTAGTCCAGTAGTTCCCAGAAGTCCCGGCGCACCGTAGGTTCACCGCCGCCGATGTTGATGTAGAAGACCTGCATCCGGCGCAGTTCGTCGATGACGGCCTTGCACTCGGCGGTGCTGAGCTCACGGGGGTCGCGACGTCCGGAAGAGGACAGGCAGTGGGTGCAGGCCAGGTTGCACGCGTACGTGAGTTCCCACGTCAGGCAGATCGGTGAGTTCAAGCCGTGCTCGAAGTGTTCGACCAGTTTCATGACTTTCCTGTCCGCGTCAGCGTGATGCGCGCCGCTCGATGGTGCCCGACTCGCTCAGGCCGGCGAGCGCGTGCAGATAGCGCTCGTGATCGGAGGCCGGGACCGCCGCGGCGGCGAGGGCGCCGTGCGCGTCGGGGTGATTGCCGAGCTCGCGCACCACGGTCACCAGCAAAGGGGTCTTCAGGAACGACAGTCGACGGGTCGAGTAGTCGTACACCAGAGCGCCGAACGGTTCGGGCCGCAGTTGCACCGACCCGGCCAGCGCGTAGGGCAGGGCCGGGTCGAAGGCGGCCGGTTCAGTAGACACCGCACATACCGTCGATAGAGACCTCCTCGACCAGGAGGTCCTCTTCGATCATCGCCGTGCTGTCGTGTTCCATGTCAGCTCCCAGTCGGTATTTATTACTGTATGAGTTACAGTATTATGGCACCGGGTGCCGAAATGGCAAGCGCTGCGGTGAAGTATCGACCGGAGGGATCCTGGCGAAGGCGGAAACCGGCCGGGTAGACGGCCGGCGACCGGTGCCGCGCTGGGACGGATCAGGCGCCCGCTTCGCCGACGCCGGGGAGCCGGGCGTCGACCAGGTTCCAGTCCAGGGCGGTGGCGGCGTCTATCGGCCGGCCGGTGAGCGCCAGAAACGCTGTGCGCCAACGGCCGACGCGCCGGGTGATGCTCACCGTTCCGCCGGCGCCGGGAACCAGCCCCATCGACAGTTCCGGCAGCAGGAACCACGTGTCGTCGTGCGCCTCGACGTGGCCGGCGAACGCTGGGACCTCGATCCCGGCACCGATGCACGCCCCGTGCAGGACGACGTGGACGCGGTCCGCGACTTCGTGAACCGCCAGGCCCGCGCTGCGGTCCAACCGGACCAGATGCGCGGCGGGGGTGTCCGTGGCCGTACCGAATTCATCGAGATCTCCTCCGCTGCAGAAGGATCGGCCGTTACCCCGCAGCCGCACCCGGTGGATGGAAGGATCGCGTGCCGCGAGCTCGAGGCCTTCCAGCAGTCCGTCGCGCACGGCCCGGCCGAACGCGTTGTGCCGCCGGGGGCGATTCAGCGTCACGGTGAGCACGTCCCCGGCGCGCTCGAGCAGCACCGGGTCCGCGCAGTCGGGTATCGGCGCGGCCGGAGTGCGGGCGCGCCACCCGGCGAACTCCGGCCCGGCCAGCAGCATCGAGTAGGCGAGGGATTCGGCGACGAGTCCATCCAGCACGTCCGCGCGCGCTGTGACCCCGAGCAGGCTCTCGAGGGTGAGCGCGGCACGCGGGGCGGCGGCGACCGTGGCGATGATCGCGTCCAGGTCAGCATCATCGCCCGATGCCCACGCTCGGCCCGGTCCGCCGGGAGCGAGAGTGCAGGTCAGCGCTTCGAGCAGGGGCCCGGCGGCAGCGGGCAACGGTGTGCTGCTGACGCCCACGGTGATCACCGTCCGCCGGCTCAGCGCGCGTGCGGCGGCGGGGGCGTGCGCCCATTCGTTCCGGTCCAGATCGACGATCACGAGTGGGTGTGGCGGAAGGCTGGTCGAATCCACGGCGAGATCGGCGGCGCCATCGGCGATGTCGGCCAGGCCGTACAGGTTTCGCGTCACCGATCGCGCGCCGCCGCGGCCCGCTTCGCCGGCGTCGTGGCGGCGGGCCGGCGAACGGCCTTCTTCGCCGGTGCGGCCTTCTTCGCGGGGGTCTCGATGAGTCCGCTCGCGTACTCCAGGATGCAATCGAGACCGTATTCGAAGTTGTGTTCGTCGGGTGCCCCGCTACGATGCCCGCGCGTGCCGGCCTCGGCGAGCAGCGGTGTGGTCTCCGGCGAGATCGCGAGGTTCTCGTAGTAGGCGCCGGGCTCGTCGCCCGATTCCTTGTTCTTGTCGTAAAGACGTTGCAGCACAATCGATCCGCGAGTGTGCAGCTGAACGATCGAGTAAACGTCCACGGCGTCGTCGAGGGAGAGGCCGGCCTCCACGAGACTGGCCACGACCTGCTCGGTCTGTAGCGCGCCGGATCGGGCGGCGGCCGGGCTCAGCGCCGACCTGATGAGGATCAGGTCGCACAGAATCGGGTCGCGCAGGAAGGTCGCGCGCATGGTGCGGGCGTGGTTGCGCAGGGTCGCCTTCCAGTCGCTGGCCTCGACGAAGGGCGCGGCCACCGCGTATTGCCGCAGGGCCCGGTCGGTCATGGAGTTGAGCAGGTCCTCCTTCTTGCGGAAGTACCAGTAGATGCTGGTGACTCCGACACCGAGGCGTTTGCCCAGTTCCGGCATGCTCAGATTGTCGAGCGACACCTCGTTCGCCAGTTCGAACGCGCCGTTGACGATGTCTTCGGGGTTGAGGGACCCACGCTCGCGTCGCGGCCGCTTCTCCGCGGTCGTCCGCTTCGCCATCTCGCAACCACCTCCTTGGAGTTCACTTCGGTACCGGCCTTTTCGCCGTCGCCGGCAACTCGATGGTGCCGATAGTACGTGTAACCGTAAATCATACCGTTGTGATCTCAATCGGCTCGCCCGGCATGCGTCTTCCGGGTGTGGTGCGCGTCTCCCGATCGGGTGTCGCTCGCTCGGTCATCGGTCGGCCTCGGTGAAACGGATGATTCCCCGGATGTTGCGACCCTCGAGCATGTCCCGGTAGCCGTCGTTGATCTGCTCGAGGCGATATTCCCGGGTTACGAGATCGTCGAGGGCCAGCTCGCCGAGCTTGTACAGCGCCAGCACCTCGGGGATGTCCTGGCGCGGATTGCCACCGCCGAAGAGGCTGCCCCGCAACGACTTCTGGGAGAGGGTCAGCGCCGACAGGTCCACGGTCGCGGTCGTGGCGCCGGTGCTGCCGATGGTGGTGAGCACGCACGTACCCGCCTTGCCCGTCAGTCGCATCCAGGCCTCGAGGTCTCGGCCGTCGCAGCGGCCGACCGTGACGATCACCTTGGCGCACATGCGACCCACGGTGGTTTCCGAGATGCCGGCGAATGCGGATTCGGTGTCCGGGAATGCTTGGGCCGCACCGAATTTCCGGGCCTGATCGCGCTTCCATGCCGAGGGGTCGACCACGAAGACACGTCCGGCGCCGGAGATCACCGCGCCCTGCAGCGCCGCTGCGCCGACACCGCCTATACCGATGACGGCCACATCGTCGCCGGGCCGCACGCCGGCCGAGTGCACCGCCGAGCCGTATCCGGTGGTCACCGCGCAGCCGACCAGGCACGCGACGTCGAAGGGAATGGCCGAGTCGATCTTGACGACCGACGTGCGATGGACGACCGCGTAGGGCGCGAACGCGCCGACGAGCGAGACGGGGTACGCGTCCCGGCCGCGCGCCGTGACCCGGAACGTGCCGTCGGACACCGATGCTCCGGACAGCAGGCTGGGACGCAGATCGCAGAGGTTGCTGATTCCGGCGTGGCAGGACCGGCAGCGGCCGCAGGATGGAACGAAGGACATGACCACGTGGTCGCCCACGGCCAGGTCGTCCACTTCGGGCCCGACCGCGGTGATGACCCCCGCGCCCTCGTGTCCGCCCAGTACGGGGAAGCCGGCCGCCGGGATATCGCCGGTCACCAGGTGGTGGTCGACATGGCACAGGCCCGCCGTCTCCATTCGCACCATGACTTCGCCGCGGCGCGGTTCGCCGATCTCGATGACCTCGACCGACCATGGCTCGTCGCGTCCCCAGAGTAGTGCGCCTGTGGTTCTCATCGATGTTCGTCCCGCTCTCGTCGATCGTCAGCCGGGGAGCCGGGCCGGGGGCTGGGGTCCGGCTCCGGGCTGTGATGCCCAGAAGAGCCCTCGTAGCCGGGCGAGGTCGACCTTGCCGGTCGTGCCGCGCGGGATCTGGTCGTCGGAGTCCAGCAGCACCCACACCGTCGGCACCTTGAAGGAGCTGAGTGACTCCCGAACCGTGTCGCGGAGCCACTCGGCGGTGGTGGCGTGGCTGTCGCACACCACCACCGCGCCGACTCGATCACCATGGGGGCCGGGCACATTGGTAACCACGGCGCCGCTGACGCCGTCGACCGCGTGCAGTGCCGCCTCGACTTCGCTGGGGTATACCGTCGCCCCGCTGACCTTGAACATGTCGTCCGATCTGCCGTGATAGAAGAGGAATCCGTCGGCGTCGAGACGGCCGAGGTCCCCGGTGGAGTAGTAGCCGTCGGCGGTGTACACCGACTCCCGGCTGCGCCGGCACATCCCGCGCAGGGTGTGCGGGCCTCGGACCTCGATGACGCCGATGGTTCCGTGGGGCACGGGCCGGCCATCGTCGACGTCGGCGATCCTGACCTCCATGCCGGTGAATGGTTTGCCGCAGCTGCCCCATGCCGATTCCGGCATGTCGACGTCCGCTGGATATCCGCAGTAGGGACCGAAGGATTCGGTCATACCGAAGAGGTTGGCGCGGGCGCCCGGCTTGGCTCGGACCTCCGGGGGGAGGAGCGCATCGAGACTGCCCGCCCGCAGCGTGGGCACCGTGACGCCGAGTCTTTCGGCGTGCCGCGCGAGGTTCTCGGCCTGGTCCGGCCAGCCCCGAAACAGCGTCACCCGAGCGGACCGCAGGAGCTCGAGGGTGGTTGCCGGCTGGGGGATCGCCTCGGTGACGAGGGTGGCCCCGGCCAGGAGCGCGGACAGCACGCCACCGCCGAATCCGCCCACCCAGAAGAACGGCATCGGCAGGTACAGGCGAGTCCCGGCATCGATGCAGCGCGCGGTCAGCCCCGCCCGCACCGCACCGAACGTGTTGCCGTGCGAATGAACGACCCCCTTGGGCATTCCGCGACTGCCGGAGGTGAACATGACGACCAAGGGGTCGGCGGCGCCGACGGTGCCTGCCACGAAGTCGACGATTCGAATCGCCGCGGGGCTCGCGGTCACCGCGGTGAGGCGATCGACGGTCCAGATCTGTCTCAGCGCCGGAA
Organism: Nocardia sp. NPDC055321; assembly: GCF_053645575.1. Classification (NCBI taxonomy): domain Bacteria; kingdom Bacillati; phylum Actinomycetota; class Actinomycetes; order Mycobacteriales; family Nocardiaceae; genus Nocardia; species Nocardia sp. NPDC055321. Next base: position 187,843 of record NZ_JBSHMS010000016.1, on the reverse strand, counting down.
GCTCGGGGTCGAATACTCCGTCGGTGTTCGTCGCGGAAGGCAGGTCGTCCAGATAGCGGCGACCCCGAAATTCCTCGACGGTCACCAGAATTCGCACGGCGGCCACCCGCAACTGCGCACGCAGCTCCGGCGGGCGAAGCAGGGTGCTCAGCGGCACCAGGACAGCCCCGATCCGGGTCACGGCGACCGCGATCCGCACCCATTCCGCGCCGTTCGGCAGGAGCACACCCACGCGGGTACCCTTGCCCACCCCCGCGTCGATCAGCACGGCCGCGAGTTTCCCGGTGGCCGAGTCGAGTTCGCCGTAGTTCAGACCGCCGGCGGGGTCTATGACCACGGGCACGTCCGGGGTGTTGCCGGCGCGGGCGCGCACCAGTCGGTCCATGGTGTTCGCCGAAAGAGTGGGATCGGCCGTCGATGACCGCCTCGGCTCGCCGGGGACGGTGGCGTCGCCGGTGCGATCGGTGACCGTGCCGACGCGGCCGATGACGGACAGGATTCCGTGACCATCGGGTCGTGTCAGGTCACCGGTGTGGAACCAGCCGTCGGGGTCGAAGCATTCCTCGCGGCCGCGACCGTAGTAGTTCAGCATGAGAGCGGGCCCGCGCAGGCACAATTCGCCCACCTCGCCCGCGGCGACGATGGCACCGGTGGCCGGATCGACGACTTTCGTCTCGAGGCCGGGGACCGGCACGCCGCGGTGCTCCGTCCGGTCGGATTCGCCGGCGGCGAGCAGTACGGGGCTCCCGGCCTCGGCCGAGCTCAGCACGGCGGGCCGTACCTCGCCGCGGGCCGGTCGGAGCTCGGTGGGGTTGAGCGCGTGGAGGTTTCGACGTCCAGATGGGGACGACTCGGGCTCGGAGAAGGCGGGGTGCCGCGGCACCGTCCCCGGGTCGGTGGCGCCGGAGCGCAGCAGCGTCGAGCCCGCGACGAGCGCGGCCAGCAGGCCGGCTGCGAAGCCCTCCATCGAGGCGAAGGGCGCGTCGCAGCGCAGCACCGAGTCCGCTGTCACGCCGCGGATGTCATTGAGATCGCGCTGGTGATTCAGCAGCGCCGCGTGCGTGTGCACGGCGCCCTCGGGCGCGCCCGAGGGTCCGGACGTGTAGATGATCGACAGCGGGTCGGCGCCGTCGACATCGCCCTCCATCGCGTGGAGTAGTTCCTCGTCGATCGTTGCGGCGAGAGCGTCTATGTCGCGATCGTCGCGGACATATCGCGAGCCGGCGGGCCCATCCGCTATCGCGACGTGCCGCAGTTGCGGCACGGAGGTGCTGTGAAGCCGGCCCGCGGCATCGAATTCGGCATCGCCCAGTACCCGGGTCAGCTCCTGCACAGCGCCGCCCGCGGCATCGGAATCGGCACCCAGCAGAATGTGGGTGTCGCTGTGCGCCAGACGATCTCGCAAGTCCGTCGTGGTGGGTGGGGTGCCCAGCGGCACGATCGGCGCGCCGATGCGTGCCGCCGCGAGCATGCCGATGACGAACCGAGCCCCGTCGGAGTACAGCAGCCCGACGTGCGTTCCCTTTCCGGCGCCGAGGGCGATCAGCGCGCGAGCGAGCCGGGCGGAGCGACGTTCGGCCTCGCCGTATGTCAGTCGTTCGGCATCGCGGATCAGCAACGGTTTGCCGGGGTGAGCGTGCGCGTTTCGCCGCAGTATCGCGGCGACCGTGACCGCGGAGCCCGATGAGTGGATGCCGGTCACGGGCGGATCCGCGGCGTCGGGTTCGGAGTCTGGCCGCACTGTCGCACCTCTGTTCCACCCACATACTGTTTGATTTACGGTATGTACTACCGTTGCGTGTATTCCAAGGTAGCAAGCAACGGTCGCGGAGGAAAGAGGGTCGATGGACGGACCTGTCGACCGGCTGGATTACGAAGGCACGCAGTAGTTGAGTTTTGTTGCCGGAGAAGCGGATCGGGCGGTCGCGCGGGTCGCGCGCGGACGCGGTTCAGGCTTGTCGAGCGCCTCTCGCAACGCGTCGAGCCGGGCCTGCTGGAAGGTGCGGGAGATGCGCGCTCTGCTCTCGATCAGGTCGAATCCGTGGTAGGCGCCGTCCGCCACATGCAGGGTGCAGGGGACCCCGGCCTGCCGCAGGCGCTCGGCGTACGCGACGTCCTCGTCGTAGAACAGGTCGTTGGTGCCGACGCCGATCCACGCCGGCGGCAGCCCGGACAGGTCCGCACAGCGCGCGGGGGCGGCCAGTGGCGGGACCTGGCCGTCGGCGGCCGCGCCGAGGTAGGCGCGCCACGCGAGACGGTTGCTCCGCTGATCCCACATGCGCAGGCGGTCCGGGTCGATATCGGTCCGGGCCGCCGTCCGGTCGTCGAGCATCGGATACGACAGCGCCTGCAGAACGGGCCGCACCTCGGTGCTCCAGGTGGTGAGTTGCGCCAGCGCGGCGGCCAATCCACCGCCGGCGCTCTCGCCGACGATGGCGATGCGGCGGGGATTCACGTCGGGTTGATCCGCCAGCCAGGTCAGCGCCGCGTAACAATCCTCCAGCGGCGTCGGGAACGAATGTTCGGGTGCCAGACGGTATTCGACCGACGCGACGACCGCACCGAGCTCCTCGGCCGCGCGGCGGCAGAAGCGATCTCCCATGGCGGCGCTTCCGATGACGTAACCGCCACCGTGAATGAACAGGATGCCCGGTGCGGCGTCCCGCGCCCGGCTGGGCCGGAAGACACGGACCGTCACGTTCGAATCGACCTGTTCGGATGTCCCTCGGGACAACGGACGTTGCCCGGCGAGCGCGGTCAAGCGTCTGACGAGGCGAAGGGTTCGAGGACTGATGACCGTGCGCGGCAGGAAGCGTGCGATCCGCAGGTCGGAATTGAAGTCGGTGGACTGGGTCATGGTCAATCCTTCTCGCATCGTGCAGGGTGTTGCACCGTCGCCTAGTCTGACGTGGCTATAGTAACTATTTCAATACAAACCGGACCGAAAATACGAAAACCACCCCTAAGCTGTTGTTCGTGTCAGGAACTCGACAGCGGGGACGCCCCCGAAGCCTGCGGTCGCACGCGGCGATTCTGGAAGCCACGCGGGACCTGCTCGCCGAAGGCGGATACGAGCACCTGACCGTCGACGCGATCGCGACGCGGGCGGGTGTCGGCAGGCAAACGGTCTACCGCTGGTGGCCGTCCAAGGCGGCCGTCGTCGCCGAGGCCACCGTCGCGGGGTTGGTGATGGTGGGTTCGCCCGATCCGCCCGGGGACACCGGCGACATCACCGAGGATTTACGGGTCTGGTTGCAGGACCAGGTTCATCGGCTCGCGAATCCGGCTCTGGCCGCGACGATTCGCGGTCTCGCCGCCGCGGCGGCGGACAGCGGCATCGACGCGGACCGACTGAGCCGGCAACTGATCGCGCCGCGCCGCGATGACCTGATCAAGCGGTTGTCCTCGGGGGTGCGTCAGGGGCAGGTGCGCGCCGACGCCGATCTCGGCGCGGTGGCGGACATGGTGGACGGTCTGCTGCTCGTCTGGGTCCTGACCCGCCGTGCGGTGCCGGACACCGTCGAGGGCGTCCTGACGAATCTGTTGGTCGGTATCGTCCGAACGGACGAAGCGGCCGCGCTGAACTCGCCCGCCGAGTCGGAATCCGCGCGCCCGGGGCCGGTCCGGTAACTCCGGCCCGGCCCATCCGGAATTCAGCGGGACGGCAACGGGTTTCGCCGCGCGTTCTTGACCAGGCCGCCGCCGATGATCAAACGCTGAATCTCGCTGGTGCCTTCGTAGAGTCGCAACAGCCGGACGTCCCGGTAGATGCGTTCGACCGGAACATCGCGCATGTAGCCGGTCCCGCCGTGCACCTGGACCGCGAGATCGGCCACCGTGCCGACCATTTCGGTGCAATAGAGCTTGGCGACCGACGGCGCGACTCGGCGATCCTCGCCCGAGACCCAGCACCGCGCCGCATCGCGCACGAGCGCCCGGCCGGTCATGACGCCGGTCTGCATGTCGGCGAGCATGGCCTGCACCAGCTGGAAGTCGCCTATGGGGGTGCCACCCTGCGTGGCGGTGGCGGCGTATGCGACGGATTCGTCGAGTGCGCGCTGTGCGGCCCCGACCGCCAGCGCGGCGATATGCACACGCCCACGCGCGAGGGAAGTCATGGCCGCGCGGTATCCGATGTCCTCGCTGCCGCCGACCAGGGTGTCGTCGCCGACCGTGACGTTGTCGAACCGCACTTCGGCGGTTACCGCACCCTCCTGGCCCATCTTCCTGTCCTTGGGGCCCACCGTGATTCCGGGCGTGGTGGCGGGTACGAGGAAGACCGCGATGCCCGCGCCGGCGGAGTCGGCGGGCCGCGTACGGGCGAAGACGACGAAGAGATCGGCCAGCGGGGCATTGGTGATGAATCGCTTTTCGCCGTTGATGATCCAGCTCTCGCCCGAACGTGCCGCGGTGGTGCGCAGCGACGCGGGGTTCGAGCCCGCCCCGGACTCGGTGAGCGCGAACGACGCGACGACTTCGCCCGAGGCGATGGGCTCGAGCCAGCGCTTCTTCTGCTCGTCGGTGCCGTATCCGACCAGCACCTGCCCGGCGATGCCGTTGTTCGTACCGAACAGCGAGCGCAGCGCCAGTGTGGTGTACCCGAACTCCATCGCCAGTTCCACATCCTGTGCGAGATTCAGGCCGAGTCCGCCCCATTCGCTGGGGATCGCGTACCCGTACAGGCCCATGGCTTTCGCCCGGTCGACGATCTCGTCCGGGATCCGGTTGTCGTCGGCGATGTCCCGCTCGCGGTCGAGTACCACATTCCGGACGAACTTCCTGGTTTGCGTGAGGATCTCGTCGAAATCCTCGGCACTGACGGTGTCTTCTCCGGCGTGTGTGCTCATGACCGGGCCTCCTGTCGTCCGGCTCGTACGCCGGCGTCGTCGTGCGGTGCGATGGGATGTTGTAGAGCCCTACTGTAATACTAGCGGTAACTGTTATGATGAGGCCGATGTCGACCCAGATGACCTCGTCCGACGAGGATGCGACGGCGGATTCCGCGATCGGATTCGCCGCGGCGCTCGCGGCCAAGCTGACCGAGTACGGCGACCGGCCGTGCCTGGAGTTCGAACAGCGGTGGTACAGCGGTGACGAACTGCTGCAACGCATGCGAGCGCTGACCCGGACCCTGGCCGAAGCCGGTGTCGGGCCCGCCGAGCGTGTCGGGCTCGTCGTGCGCAACCGGGTGCCGCACGCCGCGGCGATACTCGGATCCATCGCTGCCGGCCGGCCGCTCGCGATGATCAACTCGTATCAGTCCGCCGGGTCGATCGCCCGCGATATAGAGGAACTGCGCCTGAGCGCGGTCATCGCCGAGGGCTCCGATTGGACCGGCCCGGTGGTCGCGGCGTGCTCGCGCGCGGGCAGTGCCGGAATCTCCCTCTCGCCGACAGCATCCCGCACCGAGGTTCGCGTGCCTCGCGCCGGCGGCGGAACGCCGCCCCCGGATCCGGCGTCCGACCTGCCCGGCCTGCACATCCTCACCAGCGGGACCACCGGCCCGCCGAAGCGTGTCGCGATCCCGATGGCCGCGCTCGCGCACACCGTGCACAGCATGACCGGCGGGCTGCCGGCCACGCCCGAGGATCCACCGGAGTTGGTGTACTGGCCGTTCGGCAGCATCGGCATCTGTCAGCTGCTCGCCGGTCCGTTTCTCGGCAAACGCATGGTGCTACTGGAGAAATTCGGCGTCGAGGCATGGGTGCGGGCGGTGAAGTCCTACGGGATCAAGCGGACCGGCGTGCAGCCCGCGATCCTGCGGATGCTGCTCGACGCCGATGTGCCGCCCGCGGATCTGGCCTCGCTGGAGTATCTTCCGGGCGGTTCCGGTCCGCTGGAGCCCGAACTGCGCGCGGAATTCGAAGGGCGCTACGGCATTCCGCTGCTGTGGGGGTATGGCGCCACCGAGTTCGCGGGTTCGGTGTGCGCGTGGACTCCGGATCTGCACCGGCGGTTCGGTGCGGACAAGCCCGGCTCGGTCGGCAAACCGCTTCCCGGCGTTCAGGTTCGGGTGGTCGATCCGGATACCGGCGCCGAGGTCGAGGTCGGCACGCGGGGCTTCCTCGAAGCCCGGGTGGCGGTCCTCGGGCCGGGGTGGGGTCGCACCACCGACCTCGCCTCGATCGACGCCGACGGCTTCATCACGATTCACGGCAGGGGAGACGGGGCGATCAACCGCGGCGGGTTCAAGATACTGCCCGAAACCGTGCGGCACGCACTGCTCGCGCATCCCGCGATCCTCGACGCGTGTGTGGTCGGTGTGCCCGAGCCCCTCCTGGGCGAGGTGCCCTTCGCCGCGGTGGAACTCCGGCGCGGCGCCGTGGTTCCGGCCGAGTCCGAACTGCTCGCGCTGGTGCGGGAATCGCTGCCGAGCCACCACATTCCGGTGGCGATCACCATCGTCGGCGCCCTGCCGCGCAACGCGGCGTGGAAGGTGCGCGTGGCGGAGGTGAAGTCGCTCTACGAGCGGGCCGCACCGAGATAGCGGTGCAGCAGCTCGTCGCCGGCCTGATCGGCGGGGCCCGACCAGGACAGGTTGCCGCGCTGCAGGATTACGCAGTGATCGGCGAAATCGAGTGCCCGCCGCGCGAATTGCTCGATCATCACCACCGATACGCCGGTGGCGCGCGCCCGACCGAGGCTGTCGAAGACCATGTCGACCATCTTCGGGGCGAGACCGAGTGACATCTCGTCCGCGACGATCAGCCGGGGCGACACCATGAGTGCACGGGCGAGGGAGAGCATCTGCTGCTCGCCGCCGGACAGCGTGCCCGCCTGTTGCCCCCGGCGTTCACCGAGCACCGGGAAGATGTCGAACGCACGGCTCAGCGCCTCGGTGCGGCCGTGCTCGCCGGTGATCAGCGCCATTCGCAGGTTGTCCAGGACCGTCAAGCTCGGGAACACGCCGCGGCCCTCCGGCAGGTGCACCAGGCCGGATCGCCGAATGTCGGACGCCGAGCGGCGCGTGATGTCCTCGCCGTCGAAGCGCACCGTGCCGCGGTAGGCCGGGACCAGGCCGGACAGCGCCCGGGCCAGGGTGCTCTTGCCGGCGCCGTTCGCCCCGAGAACGGCCAGTGCGCTGTTCGGCGCCACATCGAAAGTGATGTCGCACAACGCCTGTGACGAGCCGTATCGGACGCACAGGTCGTGGACTTCCAGTACCGCGTCGGTCGCGTTCATGCGGGGTCTCCCGGGATGTCGGTGGCGTGGCGGTGGGCTTCGCCGGTAGCGATCGGCGCGCCGAGATAGGCCGTGCGCACCGCCGGGTCGGTGCGCACGGCCGCGGGTGCCCCGGCGGCGATCTCGGCGCCGAAGTCGAGCACGTGGACGTGATCGCACATCCCGAAGACCAGTTCCACATCGTGTTCGATGAGCAGGAGCGACACCCCGTGGTCGGTCGTCAACCGCCGTAGGGTCGTGGACAACTCGTCGCTCTCACGGACATCGAGCCCCGACGACGGTTCGTCGAGCAGCAGTACCTCTGGGTCTGTCGCCAGTGCGCGAGCGACTTCGACGAGCCGAGCCGTCCCCAGGGGAAGTCCCGCCGCGGGCAGGTGCGCGACCCGGCCCAGGTGCAGCGAATCGAGCAGTTCGTCGACTCGACGGTTCTCCGCCGCCGGCGCCCGGAACAATCCCCGTCCGGTCATCAGATCCGTCCAGATCCGCCGCCCGGCGTGTTTCATCCGGTAGGCGAGTACGACGTGTTCGCGCACCGTCAGCGACGAAAAGAGCTCGGGATGCTGGAACGTCCGGGCCAGGCCGTGTTTCGCTCGCGTCCGGGGTGATGTCCGGGTGATATCGCGGCCGTTCATCGACACCGTGCCCGCGCTCGGCGCGAGCAGGCCGGAGAGCACCGCGAACAGGGTGCTCTTGCCCGCGCCGTTGGGGCCGACGAGGCCGATGATCGAACGTGCCGGAACGGCGATGTCGACGTCGTCGAGCGCGACCAGGCCGCCGAAGCGGACGGTGATCCCCCGCGCGGCCAAGCGTGGCACAGCGGCGGGTGAACTGTGTTCCGACGCAACGGATGTCGTAGTTCTCACGCGGGACCTCCGGTCGAGACCTCGGTGGCCGCACCGGCGGATGTGCCCTCACCTGTTCGTCCCGGCGGGCGATCGGCGGCAGTGCTGTTGCGGCGCAACACAACTCGGATCGCAGTTCGGCCGGCCTGCGCCACGACTCCCTCGGGGTGCAGTGCCAGGCCCACCGCGCCGAGACCGAAGAGGATGACCGGAACATCGCTGAAGTCGGCGGGCGCGTACGTCGAGAACAGTGCCGGCATGAGGAAGAACACGATTCCGGCGAGCAACGCCGCGATGACCGAACGCGCGCCCATCGTCACCAGCACGGCGAGCCAGACGAGCCCGGCCGAGGGATGAAAGGAGTCCGGGAGGGTGGACTGCGCGCTCATCGCGATGAAGCCGCCCCCGACCGCGGCCACGTACGTGGCGAGACCCGCGACCAGGACCTTCGTCTGCACGATGCTGATTCCTACCGTGCGCGAGCCGTTCTCGCTCCAGCGGACAGCGCTCATGGCCAGTCCGAGCGTCGACCGGCGCACGTTGACGATGAACAGGGCGAGGATGAGGAACGCCGCCAGGGCGAGATATACGAAGTCGACGTTGCTCTCGGCGAATTCCGGGCGGTCCATCGGTTGACCGGATCCGAAGTTGTAGAACGGATCCCGGGTCAGAATCAGCGTCTGGACCAGCGATCCGAAGGTGAGCGTGACGAGCGCGACGTAGAGATTGCCGAGCCGGATGGTGAGCAGGCCGATGAGAACCCCGGCGGGTACGATCGCCAGCGATCCGATGCTCACCGCCGCGAGTGGGGACCACCCCGCTCGGCCGACGAGCTCGGCGGCCAGCACCGCGCCGGCCCCCGCGAAGGTGATCTGGCTCAACCACACCATGCCGCCCTCGCCGGTGACCAGGGTGTAGGACAGCAGTGCGATCGCCAGGGCGATTCCGGACCCGAGCAGGCCGGTCCAGTAGGTGTCGAGCACAGCGGGCAGCGCGGCCACCACCACGACGGTGGCGACCGCACCCACAACGGCGGGTTCGAATCGCGAAGTGCCCGAGTCGATCGCGGCCCGCGGTATCGACGGATCACCGCCCTGTGGGCGGATGGCGCGGTCGAGCGCGGTCCCCGGCCGGGTGTCGCCCGTCTGCCCGCGCAGCGCGTAGAACAGCAGGAACACCAGCATGAACGCGAACGGCACGCTCGCCACCACCGCCGCGGTGAACTGACTCGAGGCGTCGAGGTAGCGCTGGGTCACCAGCGTGACGACGCCCATCAGGAGCGCGACGACGATCGCGACCGGCAGGCTGCGCAGCCGCGCCGCGACGACCGCGGCGAAGGCCGCGGACATCATGTAGGTCATTCCCTCCACGGACAGGCCGGAGGTCGGGGCGATCAGAATGCCTGCCAGCCCGGCGAGAGTCGCGCTCGCGGCCCACACGCCCAGGGCTACTCGTCCCGGGGAGGTGCCGCTCAGCGCGGTCAGCGCCTCCGAGTCGACGAGCGCGCGCACCCGGAGCCCGGCGTCGGTGAACCGCAGGACGCTCACGCCGATGATCAGGACCACGGCGAGCCCGATATAGGTGACGAGCTGGTCGGCGTTGAGGACGGCGCCGAATATGTGCACGATGGCCAGGGGGCGGGGTGCCAGCCCGGGTGCGGTGACGTTGACGAGCCCGCCCAGCACGAGTGTGACCAGCGGCGGCAGCGCGACCGAAAGCCCCACGGTCACCATCAATGTCACCACCGGCGAGCGCTGGCGCAGGTGCCGGAAGAGCACGGCGTACAGCGCCATGCCCAGCGCCGGGGCGAACACCAGGAGCGACAACGATGCCGCCGGGACGATGCCCCAGCCCTGTTCGGTGTCCAGGAAGTAGTAGAACCGGGCGACGGTGAAGGCCATCGCCGCGAACGCCAGATTGAAGATGCCCGACGAGACGTAGGTGATCACCAGTGATCCCGCTGCTATGGCGTATACGGCCCCAAGGCTCAGGCCGGCGAGGGCGTACGAGAGCAAATCGACTCCAGACATTCGGCGCAGTACCGGTCGCACACGAATTGTTTATCTAACAGTAAGTAACACAGTACGATGCTCAGGAAGTATCGGTCAGAGTTCGGAAGCGTGTCAATCACGCCTCGTCGCACAGGCGCGGATCCGCATGCGGCGGCTCATGGAGAAGGTCGAGAGAGATGCGTCCAGGTAAGCGAGTTGCGTTGCGCGGCAGAAGTTCGGTGATCGCCCTGCTGTGTGCGGCGGTCATGGTGGCGGCGGCGTGCGGCAGCGACCGCGATGGCGGCGGTGGAACCGGGCCACTGAAGATCGGGCTGCTCACCGCGTTGAGCGGACCGGCGGCCTCCGCGTACACCGGTGCCGTGCCCGGCGCACAGGCTCGGTTCCGGGCCTACGAGGCCGCGGGCGGCGCGTGCGCGAGCCGAGGCTTCGAGGTGGTGCCGGTGGACGACCAGTCCACCGCGCAAGGGGCGCTGACCGGAGCGCAGAAGCTCATCCAGCAGGACGGGGTCTACGCGCTCATCACGGCGAGCCCGCTGTTCTACGGCGCGTCACGATGGGTGACGACCCAGGGGAAGGACACGCCGGTGCTCGGCGGCGCCTTCGACGGAGCGCCCGAGTGGTTGCGGGCGCCGGAGACGAATCTGTTCGCCTCCAGTCAAATTCAGAACTACGACGACCGGTACTCGACCATCCCGGCTTACCTGAAGTCGCGGGGTGCGACCAAGCTGGCGGCGGTGGCGTACAACAGTCCCAGCTCGCAGCAGTCGATCCGCTCGTGGATGGACGCGGCCGAGGCCGGCGGCCTGCAGCGGGGATATCTCATCGACAGCGTCCCGTTCGGCAACACCGACGTCGGCGCGATCGTGCTCGGCATCATGGCGTCCGGGGCCGATTCGGTAGCCATGGCACTCAACCCGGATACCGCGTTCGCGGTCGTCACGGGCCTGCGGCAAGCGGGCTACCCCCTGAAGGTCGTTCTCACGGCCACCGGTTACGGTTCGGACCTCCTACAGTCCGCCCCCGCCGTCGAGGCCGGCCAGGGCGTCAGCTTCCTGGTCGTCGGCGGCATCGCTCCGGTGGAGTCGAATTCACCCGCCGGCACAGCGTTTTCCGAGGCGCTGAAGCAGTACGCGGGCAATTCCGCCGGCATTCCCAGCTTTTCGAACATCTACGGCTGGATGTCGGCCGACCTACTGCTGCACGGTCTGGAATTGGCGGGGTGTGATGCGACCCGGGCGGAGTTCATGTCCACCCTGCGCTCGGACGCGACGTGGACGGCGGGTGGTCTCCTGCCCAAGCCGTTGAACATGAACACGACGGAGTACGACGACCTGTGCGCCTACTTCGTGACCTTGCGGGGCGCCGCGTTCGTGCCCGCGGACGGTAACCCGTTCTGCGGCACAGTGATCGGCTGATCGGGGACACGGGGTGTCCCGGCCGAGTGGCCGGGACACCGTCCTAGCGTTCGATCAGCTGTGTCGCCCGGTCGAGGATGCACTGCAGTCCCCGCTCGAAGTTCTTCTCATCCGGCGCGCCGGACTGCCGTCCGTCGGCCATCGCCGCCGAGAGCAACGGCGTCGTGACGGGATCGATGCGAATCACGTCGTAGTAGGCGCTCGCTTCGCTGAGTTCCTGGTTCCTGTCGTGGAGTCGTTGCAGCACAACGGATCCTTGGACATGCAGGTTCACGGCCGAGTAGATGTCGATGGCGTTGTCGATCGAGAGCCCGGCCTGAACGAGGCTGGCGACCGTGCGCTCCACCTGTTCGGCTCCCAGCCTGGCCGCGTCCTGGCTGAGCGCGGAGCGGATCAGGATCAGGTCGCACAGCAGCGGATTGCTCAGGAAAGTACTCCGCATGGTGCGCGCCAGGCGTGCCAGTGACTCGTGCCAGTCGTTCGGGTCGACCGCGGGGAACGGCGCCGCGTAGACGTAGCGGCGCAGCGCCCGGTCCGTCATGGCGTTGAGCAGGTCGTCCTTCTTCCGGAAATACCAGTAGATGCTCGTCACCCCGACGTCGAGGTGCCTGCCCAGCAGCGGCATGCTCAGTCCGTCGATGGATACGCGTTCCGCGAGCTCGAACGCGCCGTCGATGATGTCCTCGGGATTGAGCGAGCCGCGCTCGCGTCTGCGCCGGCGTCGCGTCTCCACGCCGCGCCGCCTGGTCATCGTGCGCCCGGCGAGTTCGAACCGCCGGGATGTCCCGGATCCCGCCGGTCGGCGGAGGTCGCGATGATGCCGGGCCCGGTCTCATCGACGGTGCGCACCCCCCGGGTGTTCTCGGTGAGCGGTGCGAGTTTGCTTGTCACGGTGATCCTTTCGTGGCCGTGCCCCGGACGGCGTGGAGAGGCGGCTCGGGGCACGGCAACCCCGCGCCGCGTCGTCCGGGGCGGGGCTGTGCACCAGCTCGCCGCACTGCGCCGTCGAAGCGGGAAACATGGTCACACTTTATTACTGTAATGAATACAGTATATGCATGATCGCTGGCTGTCGTGTGGCATTGGCGCACCGCGATCGGACGGGTGGGATCCCGTGGGGCGCGGTCGCTACGACGGGCGCGGCGTGCTCATTCGGAACAGCGTGTCGGATACGACGGCGATCATCTCGGCCTCGTCGACCGCGACGGTCTGGGTGCGCGCGGTATGCCAGCAGCGGTCGAGCAGGCCGAAGGCGGCGGTGCCGAGGACCTCCGGTGAGTGGTCGTCGGCACCGGAACCCAGGGCCTGTCCCAATATCCAGGCGATCCGCGTCTGCATGCGGTTGTTGCCCCGCCGGAATTCCTCGTCATCGGGCGCCGACAACATGGCCGACATGGCGAACGCGCCGTGCCGATCCATGTAGTCGAAGTACGCCCGCACGAAGGCGCGGACATCGTCGTTTCGAAGCGGATCGGGGAAGTCCTCCCAGAGCGCCAGCACCGCGCGCAGATCCCGGTACGCGCGGTCGCCCAGCAGCCGGAACACCTCGCGCTTGTCCTTGAAGTACGTGTAGAAACCCGCCCGCGAGATGCCGCAGGCCTCGGTGATCGCGTTCACGGTCGTTCCCGCGTATCCGCGTTCGAGGAACAGGGTCCGTGTCGCGTCCAATATCGCCGCTCGTGTGCGGTCGGCTCGGCTCGGCCGCGCGGCCGCCGCGACATCGACGGCATGATCATCGGCCACTGGCATCAGGACATCGTATCTGACTAGGTAGTCAGACGGTATTTCACCGCACTGATCGCTTGTCGGTGGTCGGCATCGCACCATGTTTGACGTGATCGTCAAGCGGTCATCGGTGTGGGGACGGTGGAGCGCGCGATCGGTTGATGATCAATACGGTATCTATTACAGTAAATATGTCCGGAGCGGAACCGAAACGATGTGGTCGGTCGCGTCCCGCATCGGCATGATCCGTGGTGATCGGAAGGAAGTACGGCGATGAGAGTCTCTGCTCATGGCGGGCCGCCGCGCAGTCGAGATGTCATCCTGCGCGAGTGGGACATCGAGCCGGCGCGGCCGTCGTTCTTCCGGCAACCACGCAACGGTCCGGCGGATCCGATCAGCGTTTCGGTTACCGATGTCCTCGACTACTTCGACAAGTGTCCGTGGTGTGGGTATCCGGCTCGGGCGCTGGCCACCATCCGCACGTTCCGGGATGGCTCCGTCGAGACAACGACTACGCCCGGTTGCGGTGTCCCCTGTGGCTGGGAGGGGACACCGCAAGTGACGCGGATGGACCCGCCGACCGACAGGCCGGCCGGCTCGTAGTCGTCGTCGGTCCGGTCAGCGGGCGCTGTAGGTCAGGCAGCGGGCCGTATCGGCGCCGGATCCGGGGCCGACGTGGATGTCGGTCGCGGTGCACTCGAGGTCGCGATTGTGGGTGCAATCGGCGCGCTGGCAGGCGCCGACCATGCTGGTGACCCGGTCCAGGCCGCCTTTGATCGTCAGGGGGATGAAGGTGCCGCAGTCGGCCGTGCCGTTGTGGCCGGAGACGTTGATCGCGTACGCGTGGCAACCGTCGTGGTTGTAGGAACAGTTGCTGACTGTGCACTCGGCAACGTGCGGCATTTCCATGGTGGTCATGACACTCCTTCAGGTGGTTGAAGGGTTTTCGGTGCTGTGCCCCAGGCTAGACCCAATCGAAAGGCATCAAAAGCCAGGTCAGGCTACCCTCATGAACGCCTGCGCGCGCATCTATGGCAATGGCCGGGCAACCCCGTCTCAGGCGGTGGCCGCCTTGACGACCTCGGGGGTGCCGCCGACGACCCCGCGCGCGATCAGCGCGTCTATGTCCGCGGCGCCGAAGCCCAATGCCGTGAGGATCTCGGTGTTGTGCTGGCCGAGCAGCGGTGCGGGGGAGCGATGGAACGTGCCGGGGCCGTGGGTGAAGTGCACGGGCAGGGTGCTGTGGCGAGCGGTCGGCAGGACGGGGTGGGGGACGGGTTCGAAGAAGCGGCGGGCCTCGAGCTGCGGGATCTCGGTCTGCCGGTGCGGCTGCATCACCTTCGCCGCGGGAACCCCCGCGTCCCAGAGGATTCGGACGATGGCATCGCTGTCGTGGCGGGCGCACCAGGCGGCCAGCCGGGTGTCGATGAGGTCGTGTTCGCGGCGGCGGCCCGCCGCCGTGGCCAGGCCGGGCGCGCGTGCCCAGGTGGGATTGCCCAGGGCGGTGACGAGTTTGTCCCAGTGGTCGTCGGTTTCCACGGCGAGCGCGATCCAGCAGTCCTTGCGCCCGAACTCGTCCGCGCCCGCCGCGCGGTAGAGGTTCTGCGGGGCCGCGGCCGGACCGCGATTGCCCGCGCGCTCCAGAAGCGCCCCGTAGGCGGAGTATTCGATGACCTGTTCGGCGGCGACGTTCAAGGCGGCCTCGACCATCGCCGCCTCGATCAGGACGCCGGAACCGGTCTTCCGGCGATGCTCGAGCGCGAGCAGCAGCGCGTTGAGGGCGTGCACGCCCGCGTTCGGATCACCGATCGAGTAGGGCTCCACCGGATTTCGATCGCGGTGCCCCGTCAGCCAGGTCAGGCCCGAGGTGTCCTCGATGACGTAGGCGAAGGCCGGGTTGTCCCGCCACGGACCGGTCAGCCCGAAGCCGGGCATGCGGACCATGATCGCGTCCGCACGCAGCGCACGCACCTCCGCGTAGTCGAGCCCGAATTGTTCCAGGACCCTGGGTGTGTAGTTCTCGACGATCACGTCGGAACGAGCGACCAAGCGGCGCAGGATCTCTCGGCCCTGATCGGACCGGAAGTCGAGCGTCAGTCCCCGCTTGTTGGTGTTCAGGCCGGTGAAGATCGGCGACCGCTCCCACCACTGATCCTCGGACAGTGGAACACCCGCGACGAGGCGGGTGCCGTCGGGCCGCTGCGCGGATTCCACGTGCACGACCTCCGCGCCCAGCATCGCCAGGTAGTGGGTGCACGAGGGCCCGGCCCAGAACGTGGTCAGATCCAGCACCCGCAGCCCCCGGAACGGGAGCGGATCGGGTTCGCGTCCGCCCGCGGCCCGGCCGTTGGGCTCGCCGGGCACGCTCGCCGACCGATAGTGCGCGGTGTGCTCCCCGAGCCGGGGCGCGGGTTCGGGCGCGCGCAGCAGCTCCGGCGTGGTGCGATACGGCTGTCCGGGCTGGCGGAAGCCGTCGCGTGGATTGGTGGTGAACGATCCGCGATCCGCGTGCTGATCCAGCTCGGGCGCGTTGGCGCCGTGCGCGATCGGCCCGCTCGGTATGCGGAACGCCGTCGCCAGATCGCTGATCACCGACACCGGATGCGCCGCCATCCATGCCATGATCTCCGGCGCCTTGCGGCCGGCGGTTTCGGTGATGCCGGCGTCCAAGCCTTCGTCGATCCACTCCGGATGACCGACCATCGCGCACAGGTCGAACCACTGCTGCGCGGTCCCGCACCCCACGGCCACCATGCCGTCCTCGGCCCCGGCCACGCCCGGCACGCTGAGTCGCCGTTGCGTCCGGAACGGCCGCCCCAGCCCCTCGTGGAACGACACCGGGTAATAGGTCAGCCCCAGAATCTGCGTCTCGAGCATCGATACGTCGCACAGTTCCCCGGCCCGCGTGCCCAGCGTGCGCCAGCGCGCGGTCAGGGTTGCGGCCGAGGCGTACGCGCCCGCGAACCATTCCCCGATCCGCCCGCCCACGTGCACGGGCGGCTCGTCCGGTGCTCCGCGACCGAGCCCGATGATTCCCCCGGACCAGGCCTGCAGGGTGAACTCGGTGGCCGCCCGCCCCGCCCACGGACCCTCGAGTCCGAACGGGGTGATGGCGGTGACCACCAGGTGCGGATGCCTGCGCCGAATCTCGTTGGGCGACAGGAACGGATGCTCGGCCAGCACCGAACCCGGCGTCCAGACCACGGCCTGCGAGGCGGCGAGGATCCCGTCCACCAGCGCCAGATCGGCGTCGAGTGCCGGATCGGCGACCACGCTGTGCTTGGCGCCGGCCAGGAACGCGAACAGCGCGCCGTCCCGGCCCGGGGCGAGCGGGGTGTGCGACGCGGTCCAGTAGCGCAGTGAGTCACCCTGCGGTGCTTCGAGTTTCACAACGTCCGCACCGCCATCGGCGAGCAGCTTCGTGCAGTACCCGCCCGCGATGCCACTGGACAGATCGGCCACCCGCCACCCGTGCAGCGGCGTCAGCGGGGCGGAACCGCGTCCGGATCGATTGGATGCCATTGTCTCTCACCGTGATCGGGGTCGGAACCGTCTCGGGCGGTCGCCGGCCCGGAACGGTGCGACCGGCAGCGTCAGCCGCCGCGTGATCCCGGCCGCCGGTGTACGACGGCCGGGTTCGAACTTCCTCGCGCTAGGAGTGCGGCCAGTGCGGTGCGTCGGTCAGCACTCGCGCTCCGTCGTCGGTGATCAGGACCGCGTCCCGCCCGAAGACCGCACCCACGCCCGCATCCCACACGTAGCCGGTCACCGCCAGCACCATGCCGGGCTCGAGGACCTCGGCCGCCGCGGTCTCGGGCAGATGCGCCGAGACCACCGGCGGATCGAAACCCATCCCGAGCCCGCGCGCGACCGGCATGGGCGGCAGCGGCTCGCCCGCCGTCTCGTAGGCGGTGAGCAGCCCGGTGGTGCTCGCACCCGGGCGGCACGCCTCGAACAGCCTGCCCCACAGTGCGTCCCAGCGACGGTACAGCGCCCGTGCGCCGTCGTGCCCGGCATCCCCGACCGGGTACGTGCGGCCCACCTCGCCGATGTAGCCGTCACCGAGCACACTGGCCGAGACGGCGACCAGGTCCCCGGTGTGGGCCCGGCGGTCGGCGTCGCGCCGCCGCCACGGATGCGTCCGCGAGGTCACCCACACCGAATCCTGGGCCGCCGGGGTGCTGATGCCGCCCGCGGTCATGGCCTCGAGCAGGACACCGGTCACCTCCTGCTCGGTGACGCCGGGAACCAGCCGCGCACGGGCGTTCTCCAGCCCGAGTTGCGCGACGCGCAGCGCCGCATCGAGTGTCGCGATCTCCTCCGGTGTCTTGATGCGCCGCGCGGCCCGCATCGCGATCTCGCCGTCGACGAGTTCGGCGTTCGGGAAGGCCAGCGGCAGCAGCTTCGCGAAGGTGGGCGAGAGCGCGTCGGTGCCGACCCGGCGCGCGCGGTCCGCGCCGCCGATGCCGCGCAGCACCTCGATCAGGTTCATCGGATTCCAGGCGAGCCCGTACAGGTTCTCGTGCGGAATGTCCTCGGGCACACCCTCGTCCCAGGTGCTCAGCAGATGCACCGCGCCGCTGTCGCGCACCAGCGTGGCCACCGGGCCGAACGGCCGGGTGCCGGCGACCCACAGCTGCGGCGCTCCCGCGACGTAGCGGGCGTTGCCCTGTCGTCCGAGCACCAGTACGTCGAGGTCGTGCGCGCGCATCTGTTCGAGTGCGCGGGCGCGTCGTCCGTGTCGCAATGCCCGTTCGTCGGGCAGGATCTCAGTTCTCATAGGGCGCGTAGGGGTAGTCGGTGAGTGCGGTCCAGCCGTCCTCGGTGATCACGATGATTTCCTCACTGCGGTACCCGCCCGTGCCGTCCTCCCAGACGACCGGTTCGAGCACCAGCACCATGCCGGGTTCGAAAACGAAGTTCTCGTCGTAGTCCGCGCCCAGATCGGTGCCGATCATGGGCATCTCCGCGGCGCTGACGCCGATGCCGTGGCCCAGATAGAAGTGCGGCAGCCACGGTTTGTTGCCGTCGTTGGCCGCGATGGCCGCCCGGGCCAGATCCGCCGCGGTGGCGCCGGCC
The DNA here is from genome assembly GCF_053645575.1 of Nocardia sp. NPDC055321. Classification (NCBI taxonomy): domain Bacteria; kingdom Bacillati; phylum Actinomycetota; class Actinomycetes; order Mycobacteriales; family Nocardiaceae; genus Nocardia; species Nocardia sp. NPDC055321. The sequence continues at coordinate 169,588 of NZ_JBSHMS010000016.1, read as the reverse complement.
TTGGTGACGTCCAGCACCGCGGTCAAGATGTCGCGCCAGCGCCGGAACTGGCTGCGCTGGCGGGCATTCGGGGTGTCCCCTACCAGCCAGGTGCGCCCGAAGTCCGAACAGTAGCCGCCGTAGGTGATGCTGACATCGGTCCACAGCACGTCGCCTGCGGCCAGCTCGCGTTCGGTGGTCAGCAGCGGCAGCGCCAGGTCGCCGTGCGTGGTCCACACCCCGGCGGCCTTGGTCTCGGGCATCACCTGCCAGATCGCGTCCAGCATGGTGGCGCCCGCGCCGAGTTCGAAAGCGCGCCGGATGAATTGCGCCGAGAGATCGATCTGCCTGCGCCCGGGCACCGCCGCCGCCTGCACGTCCACGATCGCCTGTTCGGTGATGCGGCAGGCGGTGCGAATGCAGGAGATCTCGTCGGGGGTCTTGATCAGCTTGGCCGGGCCGACCACCGTGGCCGCATCCACCGGGGGACCTGCGGGGAACAGCTCGGCCTGTGCGCGCAGCATGGCGCCGGTGCACTCGTCGACCGCGACGGTCGCCCCCGCGGGCCGGATCTCGGCCAGCTGCCGAGCGAAAAGCTTCACGCCCTCGTCGAATTCGAGATACACCGGACCGTGCAGGTGGTCCGCGGGCAGCTCGGACTCACCGGCGGTGCCCTCGCGGAACGGCAGGAACAGGTGCGGCCAGGGATCACCGGCCACCACCACGGCCACGGGCCGCTCCACGTGCGCGAGCCCGGCGTCACCGAGGGGCCAGTTCGCCCCGGTCGCGTAGGCGACGCTGCTGTTGTTGAGCAGCACCAGCACGTCGACGCCCTGCGCGGCCATGGACGCGCGCAGCCGGGCCCCGGTCTCGCGGCGCATCCGCGCGCGGTCGGGCAGCTCGGGTATCTCGAAGGTCGAGAGCCCGGGGGACAGGAATGATGTCATCGAAGTTCAGTCGCTTTCACCGGGATTCGGATTCACAGGCCCAGGAACTCGGCGATGTTGGTGCTGACGATCCGCGCGGCGTCGGCCGGGCCCACCGCCTCGACCACCGCCGCCAGGGACTTCTCCGAGTAGCCGAACGTGCTCTCGTTGTGGGGGTAGTCCGAGGACCACATCACCCGGTCCACGCCGATCTGATCGATCAGCGACAGCCCCAGCGGATCGACCATGAACGAGGCGCGCATGTGATTGCGCCAGTAGTACCGCACGTCGTGTTCGACCGGGCGGTCGAGCATGTGCTGGAAGGAGGCGAGCATGTGCTCGGCATCCTGGAGCGCGGCGGGCACCCAGTTCACCCCGCCCTCGAACCAGCCCACGCTGAGGCCGGGGTGACGGTCGAGGATGCCGCTGAAGATGTACTTGGAGAACAGTTCCCGGAACGGCGCGACGTTGTGCATCATGCCGACCGCGACGCTGTTGACCTCGCAGGGCGCCGACAGCGGAGATTCGCCGATGTGGTGCGAGACCGGGACCCCGGATTCCTCGATGGCCTCCCACACCGGGATCATCGCGGATCCGCCGTAGTCGATGATCTTGCCGTCATCGTCCTTGCCGGCGGACAGCGGCAGCAGGAATGTCTTGAGCCCCAAGGATTTCAGCTCGGCCAGGGTGCGACGGGCGCCCTCGCCGTCCCACCAGTTGATCAGCCCGACGCCGTAGAAGCAGCCGCCGGACTGTTCCTGCAGCTCGGCGATGTAGGCGTTGTAGATCCGGAAGCACAGCTCGCGAATCTCTTTGTCCGGGTAGAAGAGCAGGGCCAGCAGCGCGTTCGGGAAGGCGAGTTCCTTGGCGATGCCGTCCGCCCGCAGATCGGCGATGCGCGCGCTCAGATCGGCGCTGCCCGAGCCGGCCAGGGGGTCGTACTGCATCAGGACGTGGCTGAAATCGCCGGGCAGGAAGGACTTTCCCTTGCGGCCCAGCTGGTAGGCGCCGTCCTCGTACCAGACGCGAGGCGCCTTGTCCTTGAGCTCGGTGGGGAACCGCTCGAAGAAGATGTCGTGCGCCAGCGAGATGTGATTGTCGGCGGAGAACACCTCGGTGCCCGCGGGCAGGCCGAGGGTGCCCGCGGCGTGACCGCGCCGATCCTTGGGCGGGCCGAAGCCGCCCGGCGGATACAGGGAAGCGCTGCTGGTCGGAGCCGACATCTGGATCCTCCAAGGAGTCGTTCATGGATGCGAGAATGACGTTATCATTTTTGGAGAGGCATGTACATCATGATCATCTAGCGAGGTTCGATTTCATGGTTCCCAACAGCAAGAATGGTGTTATCGTCGGAATCATGGACGCTCGCTCATTCGACCCATCACAGCGTGCCGGTGTACGTGATTCCCGGATCATCGGCGCCCGCTCGCGATTCGAATGGGGAAACATCCGCTATCGCCTGGACGTGGTGGCGGCCAACATCGCCGACGTGGTCGAACACGCCGGCGGCTGGCTCTTCGACCGCGCCTCGGCCGGGTGGGAGGTGAGCGTGCTGGTGGACGAGCCGGCCGACGACGACCGCCCGATGCGAATCCTGGGCGCGGAGGTGCTCGATCTGAAGGCGGTGCTGGACTCGGGTGGGTCCGGACGGCAGCCGCACGCCATCGCCATCGCCGCAGATGTCATCGCCCGCGATGCCCGAACCGGCGAAGGCCTGCGACTCGCGCTGGCGGACGGCGGTATTCAGGTGGTCGGCTGGGGCGCGGGCTGGCCGGTCAGCGCGGAGTATCCGGTGGATCCGGTCCTGCACCGGCTCAGCGCCGCCGCGCGCGTGTTCAAGGCGCAGGCGCTGACCGCCGCGGGTCTGGGTATGGACCCCGAGGGCTGCCGGGTCGACGCGACCGAAGTGCTGTGCAGCGGAATGTCCTCCTGGCCGCCGATCGTCGCGGATCTGAGTCCGCTCGGCTGCGACTGATCCGGGCGGGCAGCCGATTCCGCGTGCCGAATCGGAACGCACGGCCGGCTGCGGTCGTACGGGGCGAATTCGCCTCAGGGCGTAGGTCGTTCGCGATCGCCGATCAACCCCGCGGAGCAGAAGCGCCAGACGTCCTCGGACGAGATCGGGTCGGTGTCGTCGGCCGCGGTGGGCCGCGCGACGTACATGATCGCCTGCATGGTGATCGCGGCCAGCCGGCGGGGATTCGCGCCGGGTGCGAGCAGACCCGAATGCTCCGCGTCGGTGAGCAGTTCGGTGAACAGCGCGAAATGCGAGGCGTGCGCCTTGCGCACGGCGGCCGGGTCCGCGCGCAGCAGCTGCGGGGCGAACTCGGTGAACAACGGCCGGTAGGTGCCGGGATCGGGGCGGCACAGCTGGAAGAGCAACTCCACGGCGATGCGCAGTCTGGCGATCGGATCGTCGTAATTGGCGGTGGCCGCGCGGATCTGCTCGACCGTTCGATCCAGGGTTTCCTCGTACAGGGCGAGCAGCAGTTCATGTTTGCCGTTGAAGCGGGTGTAGAAGCTGGTGAGTGACTGCCCCGCGCGCTCGACCACGTCCAGCACGGTGATGTCGGTGCTGCCCTTCTCGGTGATGGCGGCCTGCGCGGCGTCGAGAAACCGGTTCGCGCGCTGTCCGGCGCGTTGGCGGGCGGTGTGCAGCGAGCGGTCGACCGACCTCCGCATCCAGGCGGGTTGGGGTTCCCGAGTCCGCATCGTTCGATCATATGGCCAGTACGGCCCCGAAGCGATATCTAATTCTCCAAAATTGAGAACATGATTCTTTGTCGCGTCGCTCCGTGCGGGCCGGAACCGCCGCGCGCGGCTAGTAGATTTGCCCCGGGATTACCGCGTGCCGGACGCGGGCCGCCGACACGGCGGGACCCGCACGGCGACTATCCGAAGGGCGTACATGCGCGATGCCGAGCACCTGGCGGGGATGTGGGGGCGGGCGCTGCGCGAGGCCGGATGGCAGGCCGATGACCGGTCACTGACCGCCTGGGCGGGTGAGCTGCTCACCGCGATGCGGGCACCGGACTTCGACAGCGAGGCCGGCGCACGGGTGGGTGCGGGCCTGGCGGATTCCGGATTGCTGGACGCGAACGTGCCCGCGGTGTCGGCCGGGGTGCTCTTCCGGCTCGTCGAGCACACCGACCACGCCGACGCCGCCGCGCGCACGGCCGTCGCGATGGCCGCGCTCGGCACCGGGCACCAGCGGCGATGCCGGGAATTGGCGGCGAACGGGGCGGACGCCGAGTCGCGGGCGGCCGATCGTCCGTCGAGCGCCGAGCGCCGGGTCGAGCTGTTCCAGGCCATGTTCGATCGGGTGTCGGTCGCGGTCGGGCTCGGGGAGATCGACGGCACGCCGCTGATGGTGAACCGCGCCTTCGTCGATCTGCTCGGCCTGACGCCCGCCGTTCCGGGCGACATCGCACCGTTCGACCACAGTCATCCCGATGATCTGGCGGAGATTCGTACCCTCATCTTCGACAAATTGGTGCCCGCCCGAGAAGGCACGGTGCGTCTCGAGCGGCGCACGCTGCGCGCCGACGGCGGTGGCGGATGGTCCCGCTTCGCGGTCACCTATGTCGCGGACGTCGGCGGCAAGGACTACCTGATGGCGGTCGGCGAGGACGTCACCGAAAGGCACCGGCTGCAGGAGGAATTGCATCGCCAAGCTCGCGTCGACGCGCTGACCGGGCTGGCCAACCGTCGTGACCTGTTGGAGCACATGGGCGTCATGCTCACCGCCGCGACCCCGGGCCAGCAGGCCGGGCTGTGTTTCGTGGACCTGGACAGGTTCAAGCGCATCAACGACCGGTTCGGGCATCGCATCGGCGATCAGGTGCTGGTCGCCGTCGCGAAACGGCTCGAGAACGCGGTGGGGGACCGGGACTGTGTGGTCGCCCGGCTCGGGGGCGACGAGTTCGTGGTGCTCATCCGGCCGCCGGTCAGCAGCGACGAGGTCGCCGACATCGCGGCCGCGCTGCTTGACGCGCTGGCCGATCCCGTTGCGGTGCAGGCGCATCGGCTGCCGGTCTCGGCCAGCATCGGAGCTGTCGTCACGCCGGTCACCACCACCGATGCCGAAACACTGCTCGAGGCCGCGGACGTGAGCCTGTATCAGGCCAAGGCGCACGCGCAGGGCAAGGTGGTACTGCACACCCTGGTGCCGCCTGCCTGAATCTCGGCAGGTTCGGCGCAGCCTGTGGACTTCCGGGCCAAGATCGCGAATGATACGAATCACGTTCCCGCTGTGAACGTTCGGAGTAGCCGGGGCACGCGCCCGGGGCGGCTCCAGTGGCAGCGCCGGCCATATCCGGCGGTATTTCGCGGCACACACTCGCGATCGTGACACCGGTGCCGGCACCGGCACCGCATCCAGATGACGCCGCGAATCTGGAAAGGACTCACCATGTCTCGTTTGCTCTCCGATACCGGCGTCGCGCTGTGTGTGGCCGTCGAGCCGTCCGGTGCGGGGCACCATCCGGCCGCGGCACTCGACCGGCCGCTCGTGCTCGCCGACACCTGGATCGAGCTCACCACGTCCGACCCGCTCGACCCCGCGACGGTGCGCCGGGTACGGACCACGGATCTGCTGCGCACCAAACGGCGTACCGCGCAGTGGAAAGCCGACGCGGCGGCCGCGGGGCGCGGCCCCGCCGACACGATCGTGCTGGTCGACCTCGAAGTGATCATCGCCGAGGACGTGTCGAGCGCGCATCGCGCCCTCGAGCGCCTGGACGCGCTCGTCGACTCCCCGCCGCCCCCGGCGACCCTGCGCTACATCGGAACCCCGGCGGGCCTGGCCGGTCTCATCTCGGACATCTACGCGGCCAAGGTGGCCGACGGCGTCGTGCTGTTGCCGCTGGCGAACGCGAAGATCTTGGCTCACATCGTGTCCGGGACCTTGCCGGTACTGGCGGCGGCCGGGGCACGGATCCAGGATCGGGAGCTGGCGGCGCTGTTGGAGTGAAGGGGTCGAAGCGATGACGAAGGACACGCCCCGCGCGTGCGCCGGGCGGGGTCCGGATCGCATACATTTCACGATCGGATCCAGTACGGATCGCGGTGCGTGGCTCACTCGCGCGGACCGGTCCCCGGCGAGACAAGGAGTCGCGATGCGCACGGCGAAATCGGTGCTACCGGCGGCGGTATCGGTCATGGCGGCCGCCGTGCTGCTGTGCCAGGGCGGGGCGGCGAGCGCCGACCCGGCCGACGGGCTCGGGTTCTACACTCCGGCAGCGGATCTGGTGCCCGGCGAGCACGGGACGGTGATCCGGTCCCAGGCGATCAGCGGCGATCCCGCGATCGCGGGCGCCCGGAACCACCTCGTCCTCTATCGTTCGGTCGACATGCAGGGTCGGCCGGTGGCGGTGTCCGGAACTGTCGCGGTGCCCGACGGCGTCCCGCCCGCGGGCGGCTGGCCGCTGATCTCCTGGGCGCACGGCACGACCGGCGTCGCGGACCGCTGCGCGCCCTCGCGCGACACCGGTCCCGATTTCCCCGCGCACGCCTACACCTCGCTGGTCCGCGAGACCCAGGCGCGGTTGATCGCCGCCGGCTACGCGGTCGCGCAGACCGACTATCAGGGCCTGGGCACCGAGGGCCCGCACGGCTACCTGATCGGCGAGGCGGAGCAGCGCGCCGTCACCGACATGGCCCGAGCCGCCCGCGCGGTCGACCCCGAGATCGGCACCCGCTGGGCGACCGTCGGCCACTCCCAGGGCGGGCAGGCGGCCGTCTTCACCGCCGCCCAGGCCCAGAGCTGGGCGCCCGAACTGCAACTGCTCGGCGCGGTGGCCGAGGCCCCGGCATCCCATCAGGCGCTGGTCGCCGCCGCCGGCCCGCTCGCCGCCGCCGTCGGCACCTCGGTCCTCCCACAGGTCTCCAATGCGTTCCTGCCGTTGATGATTCGCGGCGCTCAGACGGTGGCCGACGTCGACCCCACCCGCTTCCTGACCCCCACGGGCTCGACCCTGCTGCCCCAGGCGGACGAGCGCTGCATCGACGGCCTGCGCGAATCCGATTCGTGGGCAGGCGAACCCCTCTCGTCCCTGTTCCGCCCCGCCGCGGACACGACCACCTTCGGCGCGGTCCTGAACGCGAACGACGCCAGCACCCTGACCCACACCGTCCCGGTCCTGGTGGTCCAAGGCTCCGCCGACACGGTCGTCCCCCCGTCCGGCACCGATCTGATGGTCGCCCAGCAACGCCTGGCCGCCCAACCACTGGAGTACCGCACCTACCCCGGCGTCGATCACCGCGGCATCGTCGCCGCCGCGAATGACGACGTACTCGCCTGGCTCGACGTCCGCTTCGGCCGCTGACCGACCCGTCGGCGGGGGAAATCGCGGTCGCGAAGAAGGCGTGCGCCCGCCGGGATTCAGCCTGCTCGAAACAGGGCCTGCACGACAGGGTCGTAGTCCAACATCGCCGTGGTCGTCCCCGCCGATCGAACACGTCCCCCGTCCATCAGGACTATGCGATCGGCGAACCCGCGACTGATCATCATCCGCACCTCGTTGCTGATCACGAGCACTGCTGCGCCGGAGTCGGCGTAGTCACGCAACGATCTCCAAACCTGGTAAGCCGTACCGGCATCGAGTGAGTTGGTCGGGCCGTCCGCGACCAGAACCCGTGGCTCCGCCAGCAACGCCCCGGCGAGAGCGGCACGCTGGATCTGCCCTCCGGAGTTGTGTTCGGGGAGCAGGTCCAGCGCGTCGAGGGGATAGTGCGCCGCGGCACATGCCCGTTCGACGCTCCAGACCCCGTTCCGCTCTCGAAGCGCCCGCAACTGCCCTCCGACGGTCTGCTCGGCCTCGAATACGTCCACCCCGTCCTGTGGGACGTACCCGACACGCTGAACAGGTTGCGGCACATGGTGGTCCACCACGGTCTCCGAGCAGATCAGGACCTCGCCGCTGCACCGCGCGGTAGTCGGCAGCCGCCCGGCGAGAACACGGGCAAGCATGGACTTCCCGGATCCAGGACCGCCGAGCACCGCGGTGATCCGGCCCGCCGGCACGTCCAGGTTCACGTCCTCGAGCACGGTTTCGCGCCATCGCCCGGTGTCGACGCGGACGGTGACACCACGCAGTTCAGCGGTCACGGCCCAAGCCTTCCTCGATTCGACTGCCCCGCGTACCGACTGTAATCCCGTGGATGCTGAACGAGGCTGTCGAAGGGGATTCCCCCGCTGTTGCGTAGGGTCCCCGCCCGGCGTTCGCGTCTGTCCAGCGTCTTTCGTTACGAGTCGATAATGCTGTCGCCGGTGAAGCTGCATCCCTACTCGACCGAGGCCATCCTCATCGAGATGTTGCACTACTGCCCTGGATTGCGGATCGCGCCGCCCGGACCAGCCACGCGAATGTGGTGACGCGCGCCGGGATACATCGTGTGCGATGCTTTTTGTATGGTGATCAACAACGAACGCCCGTCCAGGCTTCGGCTCGCAGCTCAGGCCTTTCTGGGCGTGATGCTCGCGACGGCGGGTACGAGCCATCTGACCTTCGCCCGCGAGGAGTTTCGCGCACAGGTGCCGTCGTGGTTCCCGCTCGACACCGACTTCGTCGTCCTGGCCTCCGGGGTCGTCGAGATCTCGCTGGCGGCGGCGCTGCTCCTGGTGTGGAAGCAGCCGCGGCGTGCGCTGGTCGGCGCGATCGCCGCGGCGTTCTTCGTCGTCATCTTCCCCGGCAACATCGCGCAGCTGGTCGAGCATCGGGACGCGTTCGGGCTCGACTCCGACGCCAAGCGCGCGGTGCGGCTGGTGTTCCAACCGGTCCTCGTCGCGTGGGCGCTGCTGGCGACCGACGCGATCGGTGTGTGGCGTCGCCGCGCGGCGGTCAACGCCTGACCTCCGGCCGGGCGCGGGTGGAGTGCCGACGCGATCCCTCCGCGCCGGCCGCGACGCTCAGCCCAGGATCGACGGGTAGCAGTCGGAGGTCAGTTTGTCCTCGGTCGCCAGGGACAGGGTCGTCGGGCCGGTGATGGTGCCGCTCAAAGGCTGCTGGGGCTTGCCGGAGCCGCTGCCGACCAGGTCGTACATCCGCCCGTTGCTTCCGCGATCGATCCGGAAGTAGCACGACTGCGAGCCGGGGTAGGGCTCGATCACGTTGTCGCCGAAGTGGAAGGTGAGGCCCTCGTCCACCTCCCAGGTGAGCATCGGATCACCCTTGTCGGCGGACGCGGTACCGAGGCCGAGGCCGACGGAGCCGATGACCGTGCCGACGGCGATGGAGGCCAGGACAATCTTGCGCATGGATGGACCATTTTCTGTTCGGTAGTACCGGCGATCAGCCGACCGAACAGAAGTTACTTCTCGGCTCCGACAACAACCAATTCCCTTTCCCGCCAAGCCGACCGAGAAGCCGGGCAGGCACGATCGACCGCCGACCTACCCGTCGGCTGTACCGCTGTCGCGCACCCCGAGACCCGAATAGATCAACGCGACCCGTGTCCCGGGCGAATCGAGGCTCACGGCCTCCCCGGTGTATACGGCCACCAGTGAGTCCGCATTCCGCCACCAGGTATCCGCGAGACCCATTACCTCGCATACGGGTTCGTAGTCGTCCAGGTCGAGACCGTCGAGCTCGTCGCCGACGAGTGTGGTGATCCGCCGCGCCCGCGCCGACGCGTGATAGGCCAATGCCAGCGATTCCACCCAGCCCTCGACTGTCGAATGCAAAGGCGCCCACCCCGCCCCCTCGGCCTGGATTCCGAACTCACCGGCAGGGCCGATCATGAACGCAAAGGGCACCGCGCTGCGTTGCGGACCGGCTTCGAACCACCAACCCGCAGCATCGGATTCGGGCGAATCCGGATAGAAATACCGCGGACCACCGTCGTACCGAGGCGTGGGCGGCAAATGCAAGCCGCGCCACTTCTTCTCGAATTTCGCCATTCGATCGATCACTTCCGAGGGCACGTCCCGCTCGAGCCACCATTGCCGGTGGTCTTCCACGGGCCGGACCTCGACCTGGACGCCATGCCTGTCGACAAACGATCGAGCGCGTGCGGTGAGTCCATCGGAAACGGCTGCGACGGAACGGGAAAACACCCGGGCGAGTCTATCCGGCGGGCGAACCGGGCCCGTAGCGTCGATCTGGCACGGCGGAGACAGCCCGATCGGAAGCCCAGCGAAGGTGTTGTGGAACCGGATACCGCCGGGCAGTACGTACTCACCTCAACCGTGGACACGGGCACCGGTTCGATTCCCCGGGGTCGCTGACCGTGGAGATCCGCGTGGCGGCGAGCACCGGCAGTTTCGGATGCGCTCCGAGCATCTCGGGCTAGCGCGAAACAGCGCGGCTACCAGCTGATTCGAGCGTGCACGCCGTACCCGGGATCGGGTTCAGCAATCGAACGGATAGCAGACGCGCGACGGTGACGTGGGGACCGGTTGTGATGGACGGCCCTGGTCGGGGGTCGGCTCGGTCGGCACGCTGACCGGGGTGTCGACGCGTGTGTTGCGGGGTTCGGTGGTGGTCCGGGCGTCGGTCACCAGCCACCAGGCACCGCCGACCAACACGCCCAGGGCAAGTGCGCCCGCGATCACGCTCTGGACGCGCTCGCGTGGCACACGCCGCAGAGCGGCGGGGAGCGAGCGGGTCGCGCGGGCGACAAGAGGAGGAGTTCCGGCCGACGGCTGCGCACGGCCGGCCGAAGCGCTCGGTGGCGACCACGTGATGCGCACTCGCGGGATGTTCTTAAAGGACGCCGGAAGAGATCGGGTTACCCGCAGGACGGACGACCCGACTGTGCGAGAGGGACGGGTGGTCGCCGCGGGGCCCGGCGGCAACGACTTCGAACGTGCGCGCTGCCGAGGCTGCCCGAGGACGGCCGCCCACGTCACCGCATACGAATCAGGCTGTACGGGTGCGCTTTCCGTCGGGCTCTGCGCCTCGAGACTCGTACCAGGCTCGACGCCCTCGGGATCTGTGCGCACGACATCGGACCCGAGCGGCGGGGTCGAGTCGTCCCTGGGCAGGGGCTCGGTGGTCGAAGCGGGGGCGTCGGCGTCCGAATCATCGCGACCCGTCTGTCGATTCGATACCACCGGTGCGGGTGACACCGGGTCGGTCTCGGTCCCGTCGACGGAATCCGCGGCCTCGGAGGGGATCTCCGGCTCATCGCTCTCGGGATCCTCGCCGTGGGGCGAACGACCCTCGCTCGGTTCGCCGTCGGTCGCGGGATCATCGAAGTAGCCGCGCGAATCGAAAGTGTCGAGCTCCCAGTCGTCCTCGATCTCATCGAGCCACGAGTACGGATCCCCTTGCCAGGCGGTCACTTCCGGCGGCGGCAGCAGGACGGGTTCGGGTGCGGAAACGGGCCAGGGCTCGGATTCCCCCGGTTGCTCACCGTTGTTGACCAGCACTGGCCCTTCACCTTTGTTCGTGCGGTGACACCGATCTCGGTGCAGTCACCACACGATAGCCAGCACGCGAGCCGCCCCGTCCACCGCCTCGAAACCGACTGGTCCGCGAATGAACCTGCGGCGCAGTCGAAACCACGGGCGGATGGACCCTACACCGGGTCGAAGGCCGAGATGCGCCAGACGTCCTCGGTCTTGGTGAGCGTGACCCGGACGCTGCTGGCGGTCATGGCCGGTTCGGGCTTCTCGGCGCTGGTCGTGGTCTGGTTGATGAAGACCAGGACGGTGGCGTCCTCGGGGTGCAGTTCCGACACGGCGGCGCGCACGATGGTGGCGCTGGTCTTGACCGCCTTCTCCTTGGCGGCCGGGGTGACGATCTGCTGGGTGAACTGGGTGTAGTAGGTCAGGAAATCGCCGGTGAGATGGGATTTGGCGGTGTCGAAATCGTGGTCGAGGGTGTCCGGGGCGTAGGACAGCAGCGCGACGGTGCCGTCCTTGGCGGCGGCCAGGGCCGCGGCGGAGTCGCTGTCGTCGATGCGGCTGTCGGGCAGGTACTGCCACCAGATCAGGCTCGCGGCGGCCAGCACGGCGGCGACGGTGCACAGGGTCAGAACGAGGGCGCCGGGTGCGCGGCGCGCGAGGGCGGCCGTGCGCGCGAGCCGGGTGCGCAGTGTGGTGATCACGGTACGAACTCCACTTTCGACATCTTCAATTGGCCGTCCACCCGGGTCACGGTGACGCTGAGCCGCCAGATGCGCGGTTCCTGTTTGGCCCCGGCGGAATTGGTGATCTGCGAGGTGGCCGCGACCAGGACGACCGCCGAATCATCGGTCATGGATTCCACCGCGGTCGCGGTGACCCGGCCTTCGGTGGTGACCTGCGACTGCTCCACGACCTTGGTGAAATCCTCGGCGCGGCTCTGGAAGTCCTCCCGGAAGGCTCCGGTCGAATTGTCCAGGACCCGCTGGACGTCGTCCTTGGCGCGGTTGAAGTCCAGGGAGGTCAACGCGACCACACCCTGCCGGGCGGCGGCACTGAACTCCGCCGTGCGGCGTTCGTCGCCGGTGAGCCGGTGGTGATTCCACACCGAGAACGCACCGGTGGCGGCCGAGGCCACCAGCAGCGCGGTGGCCAGCACGACCAGGGCCGTGCGGCGCCCGCCCGCCCGGGCGCGAGCCGTCCACCGTGCCACCCGCGATCCCGCGGGTTCGGCGACAGCGATGTCGACCGTCTTCTTGTCGTCGTCGGAAACACCGCCGTCGGTGTCAGTCTCCGTGGTACCCGATCCCGAAGGTGCAGTGGCGCTGGATGTCTCGTCCAGGGCAGTCTCGCTCGAGGACTTATCCGCGTCTGCGGTCGAAGTCTCTTCACGCACGGGAGCAACGGATTTCGCCAGGACGATGCTCGCGCCACCGGAGCCCTCGCTGTCAGCCGCTTTCGCGACCGCCTCGGCCCGCCGCCGCAGCGCCGTCGCCCGCGCCCGCGCCTTGGCGGCCGCCGCCATCGCCTCCGCCGCTGCGGCATCGGCCTCGGCTTCCTCGGCCGCCGCGAGCAGCACGCTCGACTCGGCGCGCGCGAGCGCCTCCAGGTCTGGCTCGATGTCGATACCGGGGTCCACGAGATCCTTCATCACGCCTCCAAGCGATGGTGTGTGCGTCGGTCTCAGCCGCGTGCGCCGGCCAGCAGTTCCGGGATGGTGACGAACTTGACCCGGGGCCGGGCCGCGCTCGCGCCCCGCTCCCGCTCGACGGCGTCGATCGCGCGCCAGCCGGGCCAATCGACCGGTGCGACACCGCGTTCGGCCAGCAGCGCACGCACCGCCGCACGGTCCCCGACGTCGCGGGTGAGTGCGCCCGCGGCGTAGTCGTCCCACAGCTGGGCCACCGTTTCCGCCGCACACGTTCGATTGGTGCCGATGACCCCGCGCGGACCCCGCTTGATCCAGCCGGTGACATAGGTCCCCTCGAGCGCCTGCCCGTCGGCATCCACCACCCGCCCGCGGTCGTTCGGGATGATCCCGGCGGCCGCGTCGAACGGCAGCCCGTCCAGCGCCCGGCCCCGGAATCCGATGGACCGCAGCACCAGCCCGGTCTCGAGCAGTTCGGTGGCGTCCGCGCCGGGAACGGTGGACAGCAGGCGCAACCCGGTGACCCGGTCGTCGCCGGCGAACTCGACCGGGGAAGTGTTGAAGCGGAACACGATCCGCCTGTTGCCCGGTGTCGGCTCGCGTTCGGCGTACTCCCGGGCCAGTTCCAGCTTGACCGTGGTCTCCACGTCGTCATCGGGATGCGCGGTCAGGTCCCCGCCTTCGACGATCACGTCGATACCCGGCAGGTGCCCCAGTGCGTGGAACTCACCCGCCGAGAACGCGCCCTCGCGCGGTCCGCGCCGGCCCAGGATCACCACTTCGTCGATACCGCTGCGCCCCAGCGCATCCGCGGCGTGCTCGGCGATATCGGTGCGCCCCAGCGCATCCGCGTCCAGCAGCAGCATGCGCGCCGCGTCCAGGGCCACGTTCCCGTTGCCGATGATCACCGCCCGCGTCCCGGACAGGTCGAATTCCCGCTCGGCGTAGTCCGGATGCCCGTTGTACCAGCCCACGAAATCCGCGGCCGCGTGATTGCCGGGCAGATCCTCGCCCGCGATCCCGAGATCCCGGCTGTCCGAGGCGCCCACGGCGTAGATCACCGCGTGATGGTGGGCGAGCAGCTCGGCGTGGCTGATATCGCGCCCGGCCTCCACGTGCAGATGACAGCCGAACCGGCTGTCGGAGAACGCGCGATCGAAGACCTTGACGATCGACTTGGTGCGCTGGTGATCCGGCGCGACCCCCGCCCGGATCAATCCGAACGGGGTGGGCAGGCGTTCGAAGAGATCGACCTCGACCCCGGGGATGCCGAGCAGTTCCGCCGCGGCGTAGCAGGCGGCGGGCCCGGCGCCGACCACCGCCACCCGCAACTCCGCGCGCGCCGGTATCGCCTGGGCCGGAGCCGCTTCCGGTGTCACCGGCTCCAGCGGGTGCCGCTCGAAGTACGCGGCGTTGATGTCCCGGAACCGCTCGAGCTCGGGCGGCAGGTCGTACTCGGAATACACCGCCCCGACCGGGCATTCGTCCGCGCAGGCTCCACAGTCGATACACGTCTCGGGATCGATGTAGAGCATCTGCGCCCCGGGATCGCCGCCTCCGCCGGACAGCGGGCGGATGCAATCCACCGGGCACGCCGGTATGCAGCTGGCGTCCTTGCAGCAGTTCTGGGTGATCACGTACGCCAAAGCCGGAACTCCTGGGAGAGAAGGGGATCGGACGAGCTCAGTCGATGACCGCGGCCTGGGACCGGATGGTGACCGGCGCCGCCAGCTGCTGTTCGACACAGATCCGCTGCAGCTTGGCCAGGGTCTCGTCGAGTCCGGGGCCCAGCCGCTTGCCGGGGGTGAACGTGGCCGGCAGCTTGCGCATGCCCTGGATGACGCCGATGGTGTCGTAGTGCACCGCACCCGCCGGATCGCAGACGAAATCGGGCATCCGGTCCAGCACCGCGGTGAGCATGGACTTGAACACCGTGCGCGCGACGTTGGAGCCGATGCAGCGGTGAATCCCCAGTCCGAAGCTGAAGTGCCGGTTTCCCTTGCGATCCAGGTCGATTCGGTTCGGCTCGGGGAATACCGAGGGATCACGATTGGCCATGGCCCACGACAGCCACAGCCGCTCGCCCTCGACGAAACTGGTGTCGGCGGCATCGAAGTCGGCGGCGATGGTGCGGCCGTCACCCGGGGCGGGGGTGAAGAAGCGCAGGAACTCCTCGGTCGCCGGGTTGAGCAGCGTCTCGCGTTCGCGGCTGAGCAGCTCGCGCTGATCGGGGTTGTCCGACAACCACTCCAAGGCGTGCGCGGTGAGCGCGGTGGTGGTGTCGAAGCCGCCGCCGATGATCAGGCCCAGCATGCCCAGAATCTCGAGATCGGGGGCGGGCTCGCCGTCGATCCGCATCTGGACCAGTCCGTCCACCAGGCCGGGGCGCGGATTCTCGCGGATCTCGTGCAGATTGACCACCAGGTCGAGGCCCATCTGCCGGTGCATCTCGGCGACGCGCACGGCGTCGGGCGAGTTCTCGGGGGTGTACACCGCCGCGTGCACCGGTTCGCTGTAGGTCGACCACTTGTCCAGCGCGATGCCGAGCATGGCCAGGGTCAGCACCGCGGGCACCACGTTGGCCAGGTCGTCGACGAAGTCGATACTGCCGCTCTCGATCTTCTCGTCCAGGCTGGCCCGGACGATCTCGTCGATGAACGGCTCCCAGCGCTTGACCGCGGCGGGAGACAGGTAGGGGTTCAGGACCGCCCGGTAGATCCGGTGCTCGGGGTCATCCATTTCCAGGATGCCGCCGCGCACCACCGCCGCCCGTCGCGCGGTCGGGATGGAGATTCCCTTGTAGCCCTTGCGTTCTCCGCGCAGATCGTGATCGTTGGACACGTGCGGGCAGCGCGCGAGCTCGAAGACCGCGTCGGCGCTGCTGGCCACCCAGTGGCCCTCGTAGGTGTCCGTCCAGGCCACCGGGCAGCGCTCGTGCAGCTCCTCGGTGATGGTCTCGAACTTGCCGCGGTAGTCGGCGGTGTGGCGGTCGAAGTGGTATCTGTTGCGTTTGCGATCCTCGCCGACGGCGACATCGTCGATGCTCACTGTGTGTTCCTCCGGTGGTCCGATGTGACGCCTGTCGGCGGGTCGCCTCAGATGAGGGTGATGGCGCGTTCGGGGCAGGATCGGGCGGCCTCGCGCACCGGCTCTTCCTGATCGGCGGGCACGTCACCGTCGAACGCCGGTGACGAGTGACCGTCGATCTCGCTGAGCTCGAATGCCGCGGGTGCGCTCAGGGCGCACAGCGTATGACCTTGGCAGCGTTCCGAATCGACCTGGACCTTCATCGTCCATTCCTCGCTATAGTTCCGTAATCGGCTGTGCGCCTTGAGACTTCGATTGGTCAGATGTGGTAGTCGTACCACTTGAGGTAGCCGCCGCCGTCCACGCGCGCGGCGGTGCCGGTCACGTAGCGGGCTTCGTCGGAGGCCAGGTACAGCACGGCGTTGCTGATGTCCTCGGGGTCGACGTACCGGATCGGCATCGCCTGCTGCACGGCGAACACCGGCTCGGCGTCCTCGCGGGTCGGGTGCTCGAGGTCGGGCCGGAACGAGCGGTACATCGGCTCGCTCTGCAGCATGGGGGTGTTGACGTTGGTCGGGTGAATCACGTTGGCGCGGATGCCCAGCGGCGCGATGTTGGTCGCCAGGTCGTGCACGTACGCGGACAGTGCCCGCTTCGAGTGCACGTAGGCGTAGCCGCCGGGATCCTTGCCGGGCTGGTCCTTCTTGGAGGCGTCCATGAGCGCGGCGACCGAGCCGGTGGCGATGATGGAGGCGCCGGCGCTCAGGTGCGGCAGCGCGACCTGGATGGCGTTGATGGTGCCGATCAGGTTGACGTCGATGACGTCGGACCACGCTTGCACGGGCGGTTTGCCCTTCATGCCCGCGATACCCGCCTGTGCCACAACGATATCGAGTTTGCCGAGTTCGGCGATGCCCGTCTCGAGCGCGGCGCGCAGCTCGTCGGCCTTGCGTACGTCGGCCTTGGCGGTCACCACGCGGCGGCCGGTCTTGGTGACCAGGCGCGCGGTCTCCTCGAGGTCTTCCGGGCGTGCCAGCGCGTAGCCCAGGCTCGCGATGTCCTCGCACAGGTCGACCGCGATGATGTCGGCGCCCTCCTCGGCCAAACGCACGGCGTGGCTGCGGCCCTGACCGCGTGCGGCACCCGTGATGAATGCGACCTTGCCCTCAACACGTCCCACGGTGGTTCCTTCCGAATTTGTTGATCTCAGTTCGGAAGAATGTCCCTTCCGTGAATGAGAACGGTACTCTACCGAGGGGTGACCAGCAAGGGAAGTGAGACGGCCATGAGCACCACGGGGGAAACCCGGCCGGCCGCGTGGAAGCAGCGCGCGGTCGATCGCGCACTGCGAGCCGCGGCGGTCCGCGCCGAACTACGCGTCGAACAGTTCCTGGACGCGGCCCAGGCGCTCATCACCGAGAAGGCCGGCATCGACTTCACCGTCCAGGAGATCGTCGACCGTTCGGGACAGTCGCTGCGCAGCTTCTATCTCCAGTTCGACGGCAAGCATCAGCTGCTGCTCGCGCTGTACGAGGAGGCGATGGCCAAGACCGCGGCCCAGATCCGCGCGGCCGCGGACACCTTCGACGATCCACTGGATCGGCTGCGCGTCGCCGTGGAATTGCTGTTCCAGCTGTGCCGTCCGGATCCCGACGCGCAGCGGCCGCTGTTCACCGACTTCTCCCCGCAGTTGCGCACCTCGAACCCGACCGAGGTGCGGGTCGCGCACGCGGCGCTGTTCGCGGTGTTCGCCGATCTGCTCGAAGGGGTCGGCGCGGCCGGTCGGCTGCGCGCCGGCGGCAACCCGCGGCGCCTGGCGGCGATCACCATGCAGACGGTCATGTACATCGCGCACCCGGGCACGGTGGACGGCGACGTGCGGCCGATCACCGCAGATGAGGCCTGGGCGTTCTGTGCGCACGGCATCACCGGACCTGGCGAGTATTGAATTCTCAAATCGGGCATGTAGGCTAGGTCACATTCGAGAATGCCATTTCCCAACGGTGTGGAGGGGCGGTGAGCTCATGGCCTCGAAACTGATTCCCCGATCCACCTGGATGGCCCGGCGGAGCACCGGCGTTTTTCAAACCATCGGCGGATTGTTCGCCATGTCGGCGGACGCGGTCCGCTTCGCTTTCGTCCGTCCGTTCCAGACCCGCGAGTTCCTCGAGCAGTCCTGGTTCATCGTGCGGGTATCGATGATTCCGACTGTGCTGGTGGCGATTCCGTTCACCGTGCTGGTCAGCTTCACCCTCAATATCCTGCTGCGCGAACTCGGCGCCGCGGATCTGAGCGGGGCGGGCGCGGCGTTCGGCGCGGTCACCCAGGTCGGCCCGATGGTCACGGTCCTGATCGTGGCCGGCGCGGGCGCGACCGCCATGTGCGCGGACCTGGGCTCGCGGACCATCCGCGAGGAGATCGACGCCATGCGCGTGCTCGGCATCGATCCGGTCCAGCGCCTGGTCACCCCGCGCATGCTCGCCTCCGGACTGGTGGCGTTCCTGCTCAACAACCTGGTCTGCATCATCGGCATCCTGGGCGGCTACGTCTTCTCCGTCTTCGTCCAGGACGTCAATCCGGGTGCGTTCGCCGCCGGCCTGACCCTGCTCACCGGACTCGACGAGGTCCTCATCTCGTCGGTGAAGGCCCTGCTGTTCGGCATCGTCGCGGGCCTGGTGGCCTGCTACCGGGGGCTCATCGTGACCGGCGGCGCGAAGTCGGTCGGCAACGCGGTCAACGAGACCGTCGTCTACGCGTTCATGTCGCTGTTCGTCATCAATGTCGTGGTCACCGCCATCGGCATCCAGATGACGGCACGATGAGGGGGATTCATGACCATCGCCGCCAGATATCCGGCGACCCTGCGCCGGGTGCGCCGTCCGATCGTGAGCCTGGGCCGCGTCGGTGACCACACCATCTTCTATCTGAAGGCGCTCACCCGAACGCCCTACGCGGCCATGCACTATCGCCGCGAGACCATCCGGCTCATCGCCGAGATCAGCATGGGCGCGGGCGCGCTGGCGGTCTTCGGTGGCACCGTGGTGATCGTCGGGTTCCTCACCCTGGCCACCGGTGGCACGCTGGCGGTGCAGGGCTACAGCTCCCTGGGCAACATCGGTATCGAGGCGCTGACCGGATTCCTGTCCGCGTTCATCAACGTGCGCATCTCGGCGCCCGTGGTCGCGGGCATCGGCCTCGCGGCGACCTTCGGCGCGGGCGCGACCGCGCAACTCGGCGCCATGCGGATCAACGAGGAGATCGACGCCCTCGAATCCCTCGCCATCGAACCGATCGCCTACCTGGTCAGCACCCGGCTGGTGGCGGGCATGGTCGCCATCACCCCGCTCTACGCGCTGGCGGTCATCGCCTCGTTCGTGGCCAGCCGATTCACCACGGTGGTGCTGCTCGGGCAGTCCGCCGGACTCTACGACCACTACTTCTCGACCTTCCTCAACCCCATCGATCTGGTGTGGTCGTTCGTGCAGGCCCTGGCCATGGCGCTGACGATCCTGCTCATTCACACCTACTTCGGCTTCTTCGCCAGCGGTGGTCCCGCGGGAGTGGGGATCGCGGTCGGCAACGCCGTGCGCACCTCGCTCATCGCGGTGGTCTCGGTGACGCTGCTGGTCTCGCTGGCGGTCTACGGCGCCAACGGGAATTTCAATCTCTCCGGATAGGCATTGCGGTGTTCTCGAATCTGTTGCGCCCCTTGGTGGGTCTGCTGTCCATGGGGATGATCGCCGGCGCCGTCGGCGGCGCGGTCACCCTGTTCGAAGGCGGTCTCGAGGAGACCGTGCCGGTGACCGTGCTCGCGGGCCGGGCCGGGCTGGTCATGTATCCCGATGCCAAGGTCCAGATGCGCGGGGTGACCGTCGGCAAGGTCGCCGGGATCGAGGAGCGCGCGGACGGCGTCGCGGTGATCCGGCTGGCCATCGATTCCGCGCAGCTGTCCCGTATCCCGGCCAACGTGTCGGTCGACATCGCCTCGACCACCGTGTTCGGCGCCAAATACGTGCAGTTCATCGCGCCCGACAACCCCTCGCCCGCAGCGCTGTCCGCGGGCCAGACCTTCGACGCCGACCATGTGACCGTCGAGATCAACACCATCTTTCAGCAGCTCACCCAGGTGCTCGGCAGGATCGAACCGGAGAAGCTCAACGCGACCCTGGGCGCGATCGCCACCGCCACCAAGGGCCGGGGCCAGCGCATCGGCCAGCTGCTGACCGATCTGGAATCCTTTCTGGCACAGCTGGAACCGGCGCTCCCCGCACTGGACGCCGACCTCACGCACCTGCCCGCGGTCGCGGCCGCCTACGCCGACGGCGCGCCCGCGCTGGTCAGCACCGCCGCCGACGCCACGACCATCGCCTCCACCCTGGTCGAGGAGCAGCAGAACCTCGACGCGCTCCTGACCGGGGTGATCGGGCTGTCCGATACCGGAAACCAGGTCCTGTCCGAGAACGCCGACTCGCTCGCGAGCACGTTGCATCTGCTCGGCCCGACCCTGTCCCTGACCAACGAGTACCGCGAGGCGCTGCGCTGCGGGGTGACGGGCATGGCCAAACTCGATCGCCTGCCACCGGCCGAGGCCGAGGGCGTCATGATCTCGGCCAACTTCCTGTTCGGCACCTTCCCCTACACCTATCCCGAGAACCTGCCCAAAGTCGCGGCCTCGGGTGGACCGCAGTGCTCGGTGGTGCCGGTGCCCTACGACACCCATCCGCCGTTCGTGGTCGCCGATGTCGGCGCCAATCCGTACGCGCGCGGGCAGCAGGGCATCACCTTCAATTCGGAGTGGTTGCAGCACCTGCTGTTCGGGACCGGCGCGGCGAACGGGGGCCGGTAATGGATCGCCGCAACGGACCGCTGCTGAAGTTCGCCGCGTTCGCGGTCGTCATGGTCGTGCTCTCGGGGCTGCTGATTCTGGTGTTCGGCGACTTCCGGGGCGGGGCGTCGACGAAGTACTCTGCGGTGTTCACCGATTCCTCGGGCCTGCGCCCGGGGGACACCGTCCGCATCGCGGGGGTGCGCGTCGGGACGGTCGGCACCGTGAAGCTGCTCGACGACCACACCGTCACAGTAGATTTCGACACCGACCGCACGGTCGCCCTGACCACGGGCACCAAGGCCGCGGTGCGCTATCTGAACCTGGTCGGCGACCGCTACCTCGAACTCACCGAGGGTCCGGCCAGCACCGAGATACTGTCCGCCGGCGCGCGGATACCCGCCGACAAGACCACGCCCGCACTGGATCTCGACGTTCTGCTCGGCGGCTTGAAGCCGGTGATCTCGGGCCTGAACGCCCGCGACGTCAACGGCTTCACCTGGTCGCTGCTGGAAATCCTGCAGGGCAAGGAGGATACGGTCGGCTCGCTGCTCGCGCGCACCACCTCCTTCACCACCACCCTGGCCGACAACGGCGCCGTGGTGCAGCAGCTGATCGACAACCTCAACACCGTCATGGCAACCCTGTCCACGGACGGAGAACAGTTCGGGCTGACCATCGACCGGCTCGAACAGCTCGTCAGCGAGCTGTCCGCCGAGCGCGACCCGATCGGCGCGGCCGTCACCGCGCTCGACAACGGCACGGCCTCGCTCGCGGACCTGCTCACCCGGGCGCGTCCCGGCCTGGCAGGCACGGTCGACGAACTCGCGCGCCTGGCACCACAGCTCGATGACACCCGCGATCGCCTCGAAAGCGGAATCGCGCTGGCGCCGGAAAACTTCCGCAAGATGGCGCGCACCGGCACCTACGGCAACTTCATCCACTACTACCTGTGCTCGATCTCGGTGCGGGTCAACGATCCGTCCGGACAGGTCGTCGTGCTGCCCGCGGTCAAACAGGACACGGGAAGGTGTAGCGCGTAGCCATGCTCGAGTATCGCGGTAGGAATCTGGCGCGCCACGGTGTGGTGGGCGTCGTCGTCATCATCTGCGTGATCTTCATCGGTCTGCAGTCCCAGCGCATCACCAGCTGGGGCACCACGGTCCGCTACACGGCGGTCTTCACCGAGGCGGGCGGTCTCACCACCGGCGACGAGGTGATCGTGTCGGGGGTCAAGGTCGGTTCGGTCGCGCGGGTGAGCCTGCGCGACGGGGACGCCCGGGTGGTGTTCACGGTCGAGTCCGGCATCCGGCTCGGCGACCGCAGCACC
This sequence comes from Nocardia sp. NPDC055321, assembly GCF_053645575.1. NCBI lineage: Bacteria > Bacillati > Actinomycetota > Actinomycetes > Mycobacteriales > Nocardiaceae > Nocardia > Nocardia sp. NPDC055321. Next base: position 147,505 of record NZ_JBSHMS010000016.1, on the reverse strand, counting down.
GCGCACATCAAAACCGGTTCGCTGCTGGGCAAACGGATGCTGACGGTGATCTCCGACGGCTCGGGGACCCTGCGCCCGTCGCAGGTCATCCCGGTCGAACGCACGTCCTCGCCGTATTCGCTGACCGACGCGGTCGGCGACCTCACCACCAACGTGTCCGAGGTCGACACCCAGGCGCTGAATCAGTCACTGGCACTGCTGTCCTCGACCCTGGACCGCGTCGCACCGCAACTCGGCCCGGCCTTCGAGGGACTGAGCCGGATCTCGCAATCGCTCAACGAGCGCAACGGCTCGCTGCGCGAATTGCTCGGCGCGACAGCCGATGTCACCGGCATCCTGGCGCAGCGCAGCGATCAGCTCAACGCCCTGCTGCTCAACGGCAATGCCCTGCTGGGTGTGCTCACCGAACGCCGGCAGGCGGTGGTAGATCTGCTGGCCAACACCGCGGCGGTGGCCCGCCAGCTCTCGGGCCTGGTCGCGGACAACGAGGCCGAACTCGCCCCGACGCTCGACCGGCTGAACTCGGTGGTCGCCATGCTCGAACGCAATCGGGACAACCTCTCGAAGGCACTGCCCGGATTCGTGAAGATCATGCGCACCCAGGGCGAGATCGTGTCGAGCGGGCCCTTCTATAACGCCTACGTGGTGAATCTGCTGCCGGGGTCGCTGATTCAGCCGTTCATCGAGCAGCAGTTCGGCAACGTACCGCTGCCTTCCGGGGAGGGGCCTCGATGAGCAGGCTGCCCGTACGCCGTCTGGCCGCGCTCGCCGCGGTCCTGCTCGCGCTGGCCGCCGCCGGCCTCGTGGTGCAGCGAACCTGGTTCGAGCCCAAGCAGATTCGCGCGGTCTTCAGTGCCACGACCGCCATCTACGTCGGTGACGACGTGCGCGTGGCGGGGGTCCGGGTGGGCCGGATCGCGGCCATCGAGCCGCGCGGCACGACCGCGGAGATGGTCCTCGAGGTCGACCGTGACATCGAGGTTCCCGCCGACGCCAAAGCGGTCATCGTGGCGCAGAGCCTCATCGCGGCCCGCTACGTCCAGCTCACGCCCTCCCATCGGGGATCGGGCCCGGTGCTCGAGGACGGCGCGGTGATTCCCCTCGAGCGCACCGCGGTCCCGGTGGAGTGGGACGAGGTCAAAACCCAATTGGCAAGACTGTCCACCGATCTCGGTCCGGACGGCGCCCTCGCGGAGACCTCAACGACCGGCCGATTCATCGAGAGCACCGCCGACGCGCTGGCGGGTAACGGCGGGAAGCTCCGGGAGACACTCACCCAATTGTCCGGCGTGGGAAGGATTCTCGCCGAGGGCAGCGGCAGTATCGCCGACACGATCAAGAATCTGCAGACCTTCGTCAGCGTGCTGCGCGACAGCAACGTGCAGATCGTCGAATTCCAGGATCGCCTGGCCACCCTCACCAGCCTGCTGAACGATTCGCGCTCGGATCTCGATGCGGCGCTGGTGAATCTGTCGGTCGCCATCGGGGATGTGCAGCGGTTCGTGAACGCGAATCGCGACCGGCTGGGGGAGCAGGTGCAGCGGTTGGCGAACGTCACGCAGGTGCTGGTCGATCAGCGCTCGGACGTGGAGGAAATTCTGCATCTCGCGCCGAACAGCTTCGCGAACTTCTACAACATCTACAACGCGGACACCGGAACCACCCCGGGCGTGTTCTCGCTCAACAATTTCACCAATCCGATCCAGTTCATCTGCGGCGGCATCGCCAGCCTGGAGAACACGACGTCCGCCGACGCCGCGGCGCGCTGTCACGAATACCTGGGCCCGTTCCTGAAACTGCTCGAGTTCAACTATCTGCCGTTCGCGGTGAATCCGGCGATCGGCCCGTCGGCCGATCCGAAGAACCTGCTCTACACCGACCCGGCGCTCATTCCCCAGGTCGTCGACACCCAGGCGGCCGGGCCCACCCTGCCGAACCTGATCGACATACTGTTCCCGGGCGGAGGACTCCCATGACAGCACAGCGGCTTCCGCGCCGCGGCAGGCTTCTGCTGCTGGGCGCGTGCGCGATGTTCAGTGCCACCGGCTGCGGCTGGCAGGGCGTAAACTCGGTGTCCCTGCCCGGTGCGGCCGGGCACGAGCCGGGCTCCACGGTCCTGAACGTCGAGATGGCCGATGTCGGCACGCTGGTGTCGAATTCGCCGGTCATGATCGACGATGTGGTGGTCGGCAGCGTCGGTGATATCGGGCTGAGCGGATGGCACGCGCGGGTGCAGGTGTGGATTCGCCCGGGGACCGTGATCCCGGCCAATGCCGTCGCGGTGATCGGGCAGACCAGCCTGCTGGGCTCGAGCCACCTCGCGCTGAGCACCCCGCCCGGTGTGGCGCCGGCGGGGCGGCTGGAATCCGGCGCGACCATCGCGCTGAACTCGTCCTCGACGTACCCCTCCACCGAGCAGACCCTGGCGTCGCTGTCGCTGGTCGTCAACGGCGGCGGCCTGGGTCAGATCGGCGATATCGTCCACGGTTTGAACGAGGCGTTCACCGGCCGGCAGGACCGGATCGCGTCCCTGCTGACCCGGCTCGACACTGTGCTGGGCACCCTGGATACCCAGCGCGCCAACATCATCGACGCCATCGGCGGGGTGGAACGACTGGCGGGCACCTTCGCCGCCCAGCGGGACGTGGTGAGCGAGGCGCTGCGCAAGCTACCGCCCGCGCTGGACACCCTCATCGCCGCGCGCCCGGATCTGGTGACCGCCCTGGACAGGCTCCGAACGTTCAGCGACACCGCGTCCGGGGTGGTGGATCGGGTGCGCGACGACCTGCTCGCGGATCTGGCCGATCTGGAACCGACGGTGCGCACCCTCGCCGACGTCGGTTCCGACATCAGTTCCGCGATCGCCTTCGCGACGGTGTACCCCTACGGGCAGTACGGCGTCGATCACGCGATCAAGGGTGACTACATCAATCTCGTTGCCACCGTTGACCTCACGGTGCCGCGCCTGCGCAAGGAACTGCTGCTGGGCACGCCGTGGGGCGATCCGACGGCGGTCATCCAGGCGGCGGTCGGCGAACCCGGCTACGCCCGCCAGGTCAACAATCCACTGACCGTCGGCATCGAGCCGGCGCCGGAGAATCCGGGAGAGCGCTGATGCTGCTGTCGCGTTTCGTGCGAACCCAATTGGTGATCTTCTCGATCCTGTCGGTCATCGGCCTGGTCGTCATGGCGACCGTGTATATGCGCCTGCCCACCCTGGCCGGCATCGGCAGCTACCGGGTGACGGTCGAGCTCCCCGCCGCGGGCGGGCTCTACCGCTTCGGCAACGTCACCTATCGCGGGGTGGAGATCGGCAAGGTCACCGGGGTGGAGCTGACGCGGGACGGGGTGCACGCGACCCTGGCCATCGACGAATCCTGGCGTATACCGGCGGATCTGGACGCCGAGGTGCGCAGCGTGTCGGCGGTCGGCGAACAGTACGTCGAGTTGCGCCCGCGCACCGATTCCGGACCGTACCTGCACGACGGCTCGGTGATCGCGTTGCGCGACACCAAGATTCCGCAGGCCGTCGGCCCGATGCTGGATCGGCTCAGCGCCCTGGTCGGGACGATTCCGCAGGACAAGCTCAGCGATCTGCTCGACGAGATGTTCGAGGGCGTCAACGGTGTCGGCTACGACCTGGATTCGTTGATGGCCTCGGCGGGCACGCTGTCCGCGGACCTGAACGGGGTGGCGAGCCAGACCCGAACGCTCATCGAAGACACCGCGCCGCTGCTGGAGTCGCAGGCGCGCACGGCCGACGCCATCCGGGTGTGGACCCGGAGCCTGTCCGGGGTGACCGCGCAGCTCGTCGCGAACGATCCCCAGGTGCGTGCTCTGCTGCAGACCGGCCCGTCCGCCACGGGCGACGTGACCGCGCTGCTGGACACCTTGAAACCGACCCTTCCGATCTTGCTGGCGAACCTGACGACCGTCAGCCAGCTCGCGGTCACCTACAACGCGGGCCTGGAACAGCTCCTGGTTCTGCTGCCCCCTGCGGTTTCGATGATCCAGGCCGTGCACCCCACCAACAACGCCTCGGGCTGGGGCCTGGGCACCTTCCGGCTGTCGGGCACCTCCGATCCGCCCGCCTGTACGGTCGGCTTTCTCCCCCAATCGGAGTGGCGTTCCCCCGCCGACATCACCACGATCGACACCCCCGAAGACCTGTATTGCAAACTGCCCCAGGACTCCCAGATAGCGGTGCGTGGCGCCCGGAACTTCCCCTGCGTCAACCATCCCGGCAAACGAGCGCCCTCCGCCGCCCTCTGCAACAGCGATCAGGAGTACGTACCGCTCGCGTCCGACCAGCCGGTCCTGGGTCCCAACCCCCGGGATCCGAATCTGGAGAACCAGGGCATTGATCCCGACCCTCGCCACGACACCGGCGGTGGTCCCGACAACCTGCTGTCCCCGGGCATCGGCTTCGCGGGCTACGACCCCAATACCGGGAAATACGTTGCCCCCGACGGCAAGATCTATCGCCAGTCCGATCTGGCGACGCCTGCCGACGGACAGTGGACGAACCTGATGCCCCGCTGACCCGGGGCCGCGGGTCTGCTGGGCCTGCTGCTGAGCGCCGGTCACGTCCTCGATTCGTCCGAGCGGCCTCGGCATTCGGTGCGAATGCCGAGGCCACGTGCGGCTGCGGAATGATCAGCCGCCGCGCCGTCCAAGGGGATACCGGTGCGGCGTTCAACTGAAGCGTTTCCGGTGGCCATGGCCGGTCTCGCCTCGGTGGTTACGGGGTCCAGACCCCGGTGGCGGCGGTGCGACGGGCATAGTCGGCGAAGTCCGTGGCTGCTCGCCCGAGTACGCGTTGTACGCCGTCAGCGAGTATGTCGTCGGTGAGTGCCATGTCTGCCATCCAGTCGGCGTCCTCAGCCGGAATGCCCTGTGCGATCAGGTATTCGCGGTAGTCGACGGGTTCGAGGTGGGTGTAGGTGATGTCGCGGCCGGTGGCTCGCGCGATGTGGGCGACGGCCTCGGCGAAGGTGAGGAGTTGGGGCCCGGTGAGATCGTAGGACTGCCCGACGTGTTCGTCGCCGGTCAGCGCCGCGACGGCGACCGCGGCGATATCGTCGGCGTCGACGAATCCGAGCCGGGCCTGACCGTGGTTGCCGACGAGGTTGCCGGACAGGATGGCCTCACGAAATCCGAACATATAGTCGTCGCCGGCGTCGAAGTTCTGGTTGAACCAGCTCGGGCGAACGAAGGTCCATTCGGCGCCTGAGGATTCGACGGCGTTCTCGGCGGGACCGGTGATGTCCTCGGCCCCATAGCCGCTGAGCAGGACCAGGCGGCTGGCTCCGGCCTCGACGGCGTGTTTCGCGAAAGCGCCGATCTCGTCGATGGCTTCCTGGCCCATGGTGGCGGGGTGTGCGATGTAGACGCGATCCACCCCATCCAAGGCGGGGCTCCAGGTGCGCGCGTCATGCCAATCGAAGGGCGGGGTGCCACGCCGGGAGCCGACTCGGGTGGGGGCACCGAGTCGTTCCAGACCGGCGACGACGCGGCTGCCGGTCGTGCCGTTGCCGCCGATGACGAGGGTGGTGGGTGGGCTGGTGCTCATGACAGGTCTCCGATGAAGGTTCGGTGCGCGCGACGAATCCGCCGGACTCGCCGAAGCGCGCCAGGAATAGGGCGAGACATGGTTGGAGGTCAGGTGATGAGGTTCTGAATTGCCTTGCGAGCGAGCATGATCAGCTGATCGGGGGACTCGGGCTCGTCCGTGCCGGGCGGCTGGGAGTCGAGCATGCCCGTCTGCAGGATCGATCCGACGATCATGACCGACATACGGGCGAGGGCGGGCAGGTCCGGTTCGGTGGCCGGTGAGCGGCCTTCGCCCTCCCACCGGGCCAGGACGAGAGCGACGACATCCTCGACGCATTCGGTGAACCCGGCCATGGCCTGCTGCGCCCACCCGGGTTCGAGCTCGAACAGCCGCTGGCGCAACTGGAACAGCTCGCGCTCGGCCGCGGTCTGCGGTCCGGAGTCGACGAACAGCGTGACGAGCGGTTCCAGCAGGTCGGTCGATTCGGCCGCGCTGAACCGTTCGGCCGCCTCGGGCGGGATCGACTCCCACTTCTGCCCCGCGAGCACGGCGTCACGGGTGGGGAAGTAGTTGTAGAACGTGCGCGCCGACACGAGGGCCTCGGCGCAGATCGAGTCGACGGTGACCGCGGCGCTGCCGCTTTCGACCGCCTGACGCAACGCCGCCTTCTCGATCGACGCGGCTGTCGCCCGGCGCCGCGCTGCTCGAGTGTCCTGGCCGGCCATTCCGCATCCCTTCGCTCTGTCGTGTGAGGGCTCGGCGAACTTGAGCCGATCAACAATTGCAGAGTATGCAAATAGTGCAGAGCCTGCAAGGTTTGAAGGAAGGATGCGGTCCCGAGCCGGGTCAGTGCGGGTGATTGATCGCGTAACGGGCGCGTTCGCGCGCGGTGGCGTGCAGCACCCCCGGCGCGTCCAGATCGGCGGGCAGGCCGTGCTGGGCCAGTCGATGCGCCCGGTTCGGCGCCATATAGGCCGCGCAGTAGAACAGCGCGAGAATGAGCGCGAGCAAGGTCATGGCGAGACGCAGCCACAACGCTCCGGGAAAAGCGAAGAGCAACACCGCGAAGACCGGCAGGAACGGGGTCATCCCCCGCACGAGATGCCTTGTGTACGCGTGCTTTCCGGTCAGGTCCCGCAACACCCAGTCCCGCAGGTCGCCGGGCATCGACCGTCCGACCGTGTAGCCGAGCCACTCCGCGAAGGTGGGTCGCCGGCGCTGCCGTGTCATGTCTCGCTCCTCTCGCCCGCGGTGACGGGATCAACTACCTCGAGGATGCGCTCGGCGGTCCCGCGTCGGTAGCCGTCGCCGCGCTATGTAGCCATAGATCGGGCCTATGGGGTGCCGTGGCGAGGTCGTCATCGACAGTCCTGTTTCGCCGGTGGGATGCGAACTGCCTTGTGCTGAAACACTATTTACAGAATGTGTAATATCTGTAACATTGCCAGCGTTACCCGTTCGGCGTCGTGCCGGCGGTGTGGACGTCGCGTGAAGGAGATACAACGATGCGCGGTCATATCGACGTCGAGTCCAATCCCTTGGAGTTCGATCCGTTTTCAGAGGTGTACTTCACCGATCCCTACGACACCTACCGTCGGCTGCGTGACGAAGCCCCGGTCTATCACAATGCGGCGCAGGGGTTTTGGGCGCTGAGTCGCTACACCGATGTCGCGGCGAGCATCAAGGATTCCGGCACCTTCTCCTCGGCGCACGGTGTAACCCTGGATATGGTGCTCAATCCCGAGGTCGCCCTGCCGAGCGGGCCGATGATCATCATGATGGATCCGCCCGAGCACACGAGAATGCGGCGACTCGTCAACAAGGCGTTCACCGCCCGGGCCGTGGCCGGTATGGAGTCGATGGTCAAGGCGGTCATCGACTCTCACCTCGAGAGGCTCGACCCGGAATCCTTCGACGCCGTCGCCGACTTCTCGGACCTGTTCCCCTTCGATGTCATCGCCACGATGCTGGGCGTGCCCGAGGAACACCGTGAACAGATCCGCGGCTGGCTGGCCAAACCGCTGGAGCGCGCGGCGGGTGACGCCGCTTTCAGCACCGAGGCGGTCGACGGGGTGCGCGCTGCCGCGCGGCTGTACATGGAACTGATCGCACAACGTCGCCGCACGCCGCGGGACGACATGATCACCCGGCTGACCCAGGCCGAAATCGACCGCGGCGACGGCGTTCCGACCCGTCTCACCGACCTCGAGATCGCCGGTTTCATCTCACTCCTGGGCGGCGCGGGCGCGGAAACGGTCGCGAAGCTGATCGGCAACGCCATGGTTCTGTTCGCGGAACACCCGGAGCAATGGCGGGCACTGCGCGCAGACCGCGGGTTGGTGCCCGGCGCTTTCGAGGAACTGCTGCGCTACCAGCCGCCCGCACAATACGACGTGCGAGTCACCACCCGTGATGTCACGATGCACGGCGTCACCATCCCCGAGGGCAGTCCCGTGCTGCTCCTGCTCGCCGCGGCCACGCGCGACGATCGAGAGTTCGCCGATGCCGACCGCTTCGACATAACCCGCCGATACTCCAGCCACAATCTCGGTTTCGGCTACGGCATCCACAGCTGTCTCGGCGCGGCATTGGCTCGAATGGAAGGCGCTCTCGCCTTGAACGCGCTGCTGGACCTGATGCCCGAATACACCGTGGACCGCGCCGGCCTCCGGCGAGTCAGCGCCGCCAGCGTGGCGGGGTGGTGCAACGTGCCTGTTCGGAGGATCAGCGCGCCATGACCTGACGGCACCGGCTGCCGAACGCTGATCGCCCGGATGGAATCATGTTCGCACGGCGTAGCTTTCCGAAGCTGTCAGCTCATCGACCGAGGAAGGATCGTCATGACGGGCATTCAGTGGTTCGCCGACGATGCTTCGACGACAACTCGGATCCTGAAGGCGACCGCGACGGTACTCGGCCGGCGAGGCCGAACGGCGCTGAACCTGTCCGAAGTGGCCGCGCAGGCGGGGGTTTCCCGCCCGACCCTGTATCGCCTGTTCTCCTCCAAGGAGAAGCTCCTCGACGCGCTCGGCAGCCACGAGGAGCAGGTCGTGTACGAGGCGGTTCGCGCCGCCCTGGCGGGGACCACGGGAGAGCAGCGTGTCGACGCGATGCTTCGCTTCATCGCCGACTGCACCAAGTCCTATCCACTCCGGAATCTGATCGAGATCGAGCCCGTGCACGAACTCGGTGAACTGACGCGGATCATTCCCGTGGTCCGCGGGTGGGTGCGGGACACCCTCGGAGACATCGACGACGCCGACGTCATCGCGGGAGCCATTGTCCGGGTATCTATTTCGCACTACCTGGTGCCCGGTGACGACGATGACCAGTTCTACGACCAGCTCCGCCGCATCGTCGATGGCTCCGCACGGGGCTGACGGACCAGCGGCATATCCACTGCCCTCGCGGATCGATGATCTCGCCCGGGGGCGTCTCGACTCATATCGAGTCATTGATCCAACAGGACCGGTACACAGGTGAAAACAGGAATCTATCTACCGAATTTCGGCTGCTGCGGAAACGCCGCGGTGTTGGCCGAGCTGGCCCGTGACGCGGAGATCGCCGGGTGGGACGGGGTGTTCCTCTGGGACCACCTGGAGGTGATCGAACCCGCGGTGGATCCGTGGATCGCGCTGGCCGCCATGGCGATTGCGACGTCGACCATCCGACTCGGCACCCTCGTCACTCCCGTGCCGAGGCGGCACGTCGCCAAACTCGCGCGGGAGGTCGGCACGTTGGACCAGCTGTCCGCGGGACGCGTCATTTTCGGCGCCGGCGCCGGCTACGCCGCACTGCCGGACTATTCCGCCTTCGGAGACTCCGGCACGGCCATCGAACGCGCCGCGAAATTGGACGAGGCGCTCACCGTTCTCGACCAGCTCTGGGGTGGCGGCGCGGTCGAGCACAATGGCCCCCACTATGAGCTGAGAACGAATGGGTTCACCCCGACCGTTCAGCGCCCCCGAGTACCCATCTGGACCGCGGCCACCAAGTCCGCGACCAAACCGCTGGCCCGCGCGGCCCGCTGGGACGGGATGATCTGCGCCGACCACTACGGCCTGGAGGTCGAGCCGGGCGACCTCGCGGTCATGCTCGAGAAAGTCACGGCCTTACGCGGCACGGCTTCACCGTTCGACGTGATCAGGTTCGGCCACACCGAAGGCCCACAGGACACCTCCGTGGTTCACGCGTGCCGTGAGGCAGGCGCGACATGGTGGATGGAATACACCTTCCCCCGCATCACCGATATCGAGGGAACACGAAGGAGGGTAAGGCAGGGACCTCCCGTGGTGGGTTGATCGCTCGGTGAAGTTGGAAGCCGCGACGCCGTGGCGCAGTAGATCCCGTCGTGGTGGCGCGGGCGGTCAGCGCACCATGACGGGCGTCGTCAAGTGCACCCCGCGCGCCTCGTGGCGACAGCTGGACCCGTACCCCAGCTCCAGCGACATCCCGTAGGTGGGGCTCATGCACTGCCACCCGTCGAACGTGCGGTTGTTGGTGTTGCCCGCCGCCGGATCGGGCGGCAGCGCCCGGTACTTCGCGAGCACCGCCTCGGCCTCGTCGCAGGAGACGTTCCCGGCCTCCACCTTGACGATCGGCTGGCCGGTCGACGCGCCACACGCCGTTCCGGGTGCGACCGGCGTCGATCCGTCGGCGGGCAGCTCCAGCACGGTGATGCTGGTCGGGGGAGACGGCACGACCCTGGTCGAGGTGGATGGGGTTGGGGGACTGATCGATTCGCTGGTCCTGGAGGGGAAGCTCGACGTGGTGGACGGCGACGTCCCGGGAAACAACTCGTTGTCGGACGACCCACAAGCCGCCGTAAGGAGAAGCACCGCCCCACTCCCGAGTGCGACCGCACCTGCCAAGACCCGACGCGCTGTCCCCATGCAGCCGACGATATCGCTGTTCGAGCCCAACAACGCGGCGACGCGACGACGCGGGTTTGCCCCTGCCCACCGAGGCGGGATGTAAGCCCTCTCCGCGTCGCCGGGGACGAGTCCGGTTCGGTCAGGCCGCTACGTGGCAGCGGATCCCCAGGCGCCGCTACAGGTTCGGCAGCGGGTCGTCGGTGTCCGGGTATCGCCCGTTCTCCAACCTGAACACGTAGGCCCGCAGATCGGTCTCGAGATCGGTCGCGAGATAGGTGAGAAAGTCCCGGACACCTGCCGCCGGCTCCGCATCCTGGGCACGAGCCTTCGGACCCGTGAACTCGGCGAGCAACTCCATGAGATGGTCGGCGACCTCGGCGCGGCCGCTCCACCATGCGCGAACGGCCGCGGGGGTCCACCGCGAGTCCCCGTCCCATGCGTAACCATCGAAGGGGTCCTCGGCCGCCGCCACCAGCACGCATGCGACCTCGGCCGGTGACCGAGGCTGGCGGTAGATGAACTCGTTGTAATATCTACCGCCGTAGAGCACGTTGTGGGGCGCGTGCAGCCTTCCGGTCCAACAGGTATCGGTCTGGCCCGTGTAGAACGGCCCCGGCACATTCATCCAGTGCCGGTCCTCCCACTTGTCACCGTGGTAGACCGATTCATACGGGGTGTTCGGAACCGCGGTCATCGGATCCCAGCCTCGCGGTAGGTTGCTCACCGCTCCAGCATTCCCTATCGCCATGGGCCGTGAGCGTCGCGTCATCGGTTGCCGCGCGGTGTCGTGGTGGCTCGTTGGCGACCTGCTGAAGGGCGTGACGACCGTCGATTCCGCACAGCGCCTTGACGTTCCGGCATTTCGTCGTGGAAGGTGTGCGCTCGGCGACCACCGCCGCACCTGGAACGCACGTGATGGAGAACCTTTGATGTCCGAGCACCTCTCTCCGGTCTCGACCGGTCCGATGGCTGTTCATGGTGCGTTCGGTGTCGCGGATCGGGGAGCCGGGGGTTTTCTGGCGGAGATGTCGCTGTCGAGCCTGCCCTTCGACTTCGAATGGGACGAGCCGACCCGGAACACAGTGCTCGACGACGACGATGAGCGCGACCCCGCGTTGGCCGACAGGCTCGGGGCGCTCAGGGACGAAGCTATTTTCGGGCTCGGCGTCGCCGCGGCGCGGTGGGTTGTGGCGCGTGTGGACGGTGTCGCGCCGGCGGCGGATGTGCGAGACGCGTTGCTGCGCATCGACGCTGCGTGGGCTCTATGCGCCGACCTGCACTACGCGCGGCTGACCGATCCGCCGGTGTTCGGAGATCAGGCGCCGCCGAAAGCCGAAGAGCCGCTGTGGGTCTGCCGAACGCTGCTCTTCTGGGTGTACGGGTCGGCCGTCATCGGTGAGGACCTGCAGGGTGAGTGCATGTCGCTGATTCTGTTGGCCCGTCAGGTGATGGGGTCGCACGCTGGATTCTCGACTTGGTTGAATCAGGCCCTCGACAAGGCCGAGGCAACCTATGCCCTCGCGGACGACGATCCGGATGACGAAGACTCCCAGCTGATCTGGAAGCCGGTGCCGCCGGAGTTCTTCTGGCCGAGCTTCACCTGGACGACGAATGACGCGGCGCGGGCGCTCGTGAACGCGTTCCTGGCCGGCCTGGACCCGGCGACCAATCCGTACCTGCGTGACGCCCAGGACATGCGTACACACGGATTCGAAGGCAAGCCCTACGGCCGGTGACCGAGGACGTCCCGAATCCGGGACACCCCGGGGACTTCCCTGATGTGTCCGGGCGGCCGGGACGCCTAGCGTTATCGGGGTGAAGGCAATCGTGCAGCGGGTTTATGGGTCGTCGGCGGCGTTGACGGTGGGCGACGTCGAGCGACCGGACGCGGGGGCGGGGGAGGTGCTCGTCCGGGTCCGGGCGGCGTCGATCAACGCGCGGGACTGGCATGTGATGCGTGGGGATCCGAAGATCGCGCGGTGGATGGATCGGTCGGTGTTCCGGCGGAAGGGGCCGGCGAACCTGGTGCAGGGCGGGGACTTCGCGGGGACGGTCGAGGCGGTGGGTGACGGGATCACCGACATCGCGGTGGGGGACGAGGTGTTCGGGGAGGCGGTCAGCGGCGCATTCGCGGAGTACCTGGCGGTCCCGCGCGCACTGCTCGAGCGAAAGCCGAAGAACCTGAGCTTCGAAGAGGCGGCGGCCGTACCGCTGGCCGCCAACACTGCGCTGACCTGCCTGCGCCACATCAAGTCCGGGGAGCGGGTGTTGATCATCGGCGCCTCCGGCGGGGTCGGCACGTTCGCGGTCCAGATCGCCCGTGCCAAGGGCGCCGAGGTCACCGCGGTCTGCAGCACCCGCAATGTCGAGGCGGCCGAGTCGCTCGGCGCCGGGCACGTATTCGACTACACCCGCGAGACCGTCACCGGCCGCTACGACACCGTCCTGGACCTCGCGGGCGCACGCGGCCTGCGCGAGCTTCTGCGCCTGGTCGAACCGACCGGCACCCTGGTCCTGTCCGGCGGCGGAAACTTCGACGGCGGCAGCGTGTTCGGCCCCGTCGGCCTGCTCGCACGCGGCCAGCTCGCCCGCCCGTTCGTGAAACCCTCGATCAGCGTCCCCCAGGCCGAGCAGACCCCGTCGTCCCTGACAGAGCTCCGCGAGCTGATCGAGGCGGGCCACGTCCGCCCGGCCATCGACCGGACCTACCCCCTGGACGAGACTCCCGCCGCCATCGCCTACATGGAGTCCGAACACGCCAGGGCGAAGATCGTGATCACCGTATCCGGGTAGGCGGACATGAGCGCCGGTCGTGCGAGGACCGATCAAGCTCGCACGACAGCGATTCGGGCCCGGGCGTACTACCGCCGAACAATCCTGTACGGGTATCGGCGGGAGTACGTCCACGCTGTGTGCCCTGGCCAGCCCCGACCACCACGAGCGATCACCGCGGTCGGTGAGAGAAAGACGAACGGCACGACCCAGCAATCGCTCTGCTCGGTCGCCACCAAGAGGCCGCAGACTCCGCACACCAGGTTCAGTCCGTATCGGGATGCGCGGTGATCGCCGCGCCGGTGGTGTGGCCGTACCCGGTGATGAGGTTGACCACCCCATCCGGAACGCCGGCTTGGGCGAGAATGCGATCGAGCACCAGCGCCGAAAGCGGTGTCTCCTCAGCAGGTTTCACCACACTGCTACAGCCGGCGGCGAGTGCGGGCGCGAGCTTGGCGCAGAAGTTGAACACCGGGCCGTTCCACGTCTACCGGTGTCCCTGCCCCGCCTCGCTGCGACGAGTCGGGGCAGGGCAGGGCGATGGCACTCAGGCGACTCGGTTCTCCCGCAACGCGGTTCGCAGTTCGGGCAGCTGGTCGACCGAGGACTCGGTCAGGCGCGGGCGCCCGTGCCACCCGCAGGGCAGACCGCAGGTCGGTGTCATGGCGACCCGGACGCGGCCGTCGCGGAAGGTGCTCACGACCTCCGACGCTTGGGCGGGATAGCCGCAGTGCGCGCAGGCGCCGAAGTAGTCCAGGACGTCCCGGACCATCACGTGGACGGGGGCATCGGAGTCGGCGGGCTCGGGGACGGGGTGGAGTTGACGCATGATCGGTTCTCTCTGGCAGTGAAATTCGTGTGCTCGGGCAGCCCGTCCCGGTGACTCAGTCGAGAAACAGGTCGAGCTTGGGGTGATCGCCGCCGCCGTAACCGGACAGGTCGTCGGTGGTCGTGTAGCGGGTGACGGCGTCGGAGTCGATGAAGCAATGGCCGGTGATTTGCGGAGCGGGCCGGGTCATGATGGCGACGGCCGCATCGCCCATAATGCGCGGACTGCGCGATCTCGGCAGCAAATTCTCCGAATCCGCCATATGTGCCACCGCGGCGGTGGCAATGAACGTCTCGGGCCAGAGGCAGTTGAAAGCCATTCCGGTACCGGCGAATTCGGCGGCCCACCCCAGCGTCAGCAGGGTCATCCCGTACTTGGACACGGTGTAGGCCGGATGGGCCCCCAGCCACCGCGGGTTCATGTTGATCGGCGGGGACAGGGTCAGCACGTGCGCGTTCGGTGACTCGCGCAGGTGCGGCAGACAGGCCCGGGTGAGCAGGAACGTGCCGCGGACGTTCACATCCTGCATGAGGTCGAACCGCTTGGCGGACAACTCCTCCGTGGCCTCGGTGGCGATGGCGCTGGCGTTGTTCACGCACAGATCCACACCGCCGAAGCGTTCGATCGCGGTGTCGACCGCACGCTGAACGTCTTCTTCCGAGCGCACGTCGCCGATCACCGCGGCGGCCTTGCCGCCGGCGGCCTCGATCTCGGCGGCGGCGGTGTGCACGGTGCCGCTCAGCTTCGGATGGGGTTCCGCGGTCTTGGCCAGCAACACCACGTTCGCGCCCTGGGCCGCCGCCGCGACGGCAATCGCGAGCCCGATGCCACGGCTGGCCCCGGAGATCACCATGGTGCGGTCGGTCAGCGGGCGATCCGGTTCGGTCATGGCGCTCCTCGCAGTGAGTGAATATGCGTTTCCATCTGATGGTATTGGCATTCTCATTTTTCGCAAGTAACGTATCCGCTGATGAGCGACCACAAGCAGCCGCTGTCCCCGGGAACGCCGGGGCGGGTCGCGCCGGACGACGCGGCGCGGGTGCCCGTGCGCGTACTGATCGCCAAGCCCGGGCTGGACGGTCACGACCACGGCGCGAAGATCCTCGCCCGCGCGCTGCGCGATGCCGGATTCGAGGTGGTCTACACCGGAATTCGCCAGCGCGTGGAGGACATCGTGGCCATCGCGCTGCAGGAGGACGTCGCCGTGATCGGCCTGAGCGTGCTGTCCGGGGCGCATCTGCCGCTGACCAGTCGCGTGATCACCGGCCTGCGGGCGGCCGACGCCGCCGACATCGCGGTCGTGATCGGCGGGACGATCCCGCGCTCGGACGTCCCCGCGCTGCTGCGCGCCGGCGCCGCCGCGGTCTTCACCACCGGCACCGCACCCGAGGCGATGGTCACCGAGATTCGCGGGCTGACCGCGTCCGAAACCGGATGAACACCACTAATTTTGGAGGAACCGTGCGCATCGGAGTGATGATCGGGCCGGAGAAGGGCGACACCGCCCGCAAGCTCGAACGCATGCTGCGTGACATCGAATGGGCCGAATCCGCGGGCCTGGACACGGCGTGGATTCCGCAGATACCCACCGACTTCGACGCCCTGACCGCCATCGCCGCCATGGCCGCGCGCTCGTCCAGCATCGAACTGGGCACGGCGGTCGTGCCCCTGCAGGCGCAGCATCCGATAGCCCTGGCCCGCCAGGCGCTGTCGGTCCAGGCGATGACCGGCGGCCGCCTCACGCTCGGGGTGGGGCCGTCCCATCACTGGATCGTCGGCGACATGCTCGGCCTGCCGTACGACAAGCCCGCCGCCTACACCCGCGACTATCTCGAGGTACTCAATGCCGCGGTGACCGGGCCGGGACCCGTTCGGGTGCGCAACGATTCGTTCGACGTGAACAACCCGACCGATCTGACGCCGGTCGCGCCGATGCCCGTGCTGGTCGCGGCGCTCGGGCCGGTGATGCTGCGGGTCGCGGGGGAGCGCGCCGACGGCACCATCCTGTGGATGGCCGACGAGCGCGCGATCGCCGGGCACATCGTCCCCAAGATCACCAAGGCGGCCGCCGACGCGGGCCGCCCGGCCCCGCGCGTCGTCGCCGGTCTGCCGGTATGCCTGTGCGCGCGTGCGGATATCGACGAGGCCAAGGAGCGCGCGAATCGCATACTCGGTGAGGCCGAGATCTCGCCGAACTATCAGCGCCTGCTCGAGCGCGGCGAAGCGCGCGATATCGGCGACCTGTGTATCGCCGGTGACGAGGAGACCATCGCCGCGGGCCTGCGCCGCTACGCCGAGGCCGGCGCCACCGATCTGTCGGTGCGCCTGCTCCCGATCGGCGACACCGTCGCGGAGTTGATCGCCTCCAAGCAGCTCACCCGCACGGTCATCGCGGAGCTCGCCCGAGAGCTCCGCTGACTCGGCACGTAACCCCGGGTCACCGCCCGATGCCCGATCGTCCGGGCATCAGGCGGTGACGAGTTCGCGCCTCACTCGTAGTCGACCGTGATCGAGTCGGTGTCCGGAACCGCCTGGCAGGTCAGGACATACCCCTCGGCCAGTTCGCCGTCGGTGAGGGCTTCGTTCCGTCGCAGCGTGGCATGCCCGGAGGTCACCTTGGCCATGCAGGTCGCGCAATTGCCGGCCTCGCAGGAGAACGGCGGCGCCAGGCCCGCGCGCCGCGCGCTCTCGAGCAGCGTCTCGCCCTCCTGACGGGGCACCGACTTCTTCTTGCGATTGAGAATGATGGTGACGGTGCCGGTGGGCGGGGCGGGCCGGTCCGGTGCCGCCGCGACGGCCACCCGCGGCGCGGGGGCGCCGAAGCGTTCGCTGAAGACCGTTCCCCCCTCGGGCACCGCGAGCTCGACCATCTCCATGAAAGGTTCGGGGCCGCAGATGTAATGGTCCGCGGCCGCGTCCTCGCCGACGAAGGCGCGCACGGCCTCGGCGCCCAGGAAACCGCCGGCCGAATCCAGGTGCCGGACCACCTCCAGCCGGCCCGGGTGGCGAGCGACCAGGTCCGCGAGAACGTGCTCGAAGATCATCGAGTCGGCGTCGCGGTCCGCGCAGAGCAGGCGAATCCGGCGTCCGGTGGTGGCCAATGCCGATTTGGTCAGCGAGAGCAGCGGGGTGATGCCGCTGCCGCCGCTGAACCCCAGCAGCGGGACATCGGTGTCGCGCAGGCAGAAACGGCCCGCCGCCTGGGCAATCTCGATCTCGTCGCCCTCGGTGAGGTGATCGTGCATCCAGTTCGAGACCGCCCCGCCCGCAACGCGTTTGACCGTCGTGGTGAATTCGGCGTCGGTCTCGGGCGCACTCGACATCGAATAGGAGCGGTACAGCGCCCGCCCGTCGATGGTGACCTTGAAGGTGCAGAACTGCCCGGCCCGGTACGGAATCGGCGCGGTGTGCGGGGCCAGCACGAAGGTCCGGGCGTCGATGCTCTCCTTGACGATCCGGGTCACTGTCGCGCGTTGGAACGCGGGTGTTCTCGCCATGAACCCTCACCTCCTGGTATTAAGATTCTATCAATGTGAGAATATGATTCTCCTACACGAGACGGGATCTTCTCAAATGTCATCCGGGGTTGCGGCGGCGGCGCTCGCCTTCGAAGGGCGCGACTACACCCGCGCCGAAATCGACGCGCTCGCCGCAGGTCTGGCGCTCGAGCTGTCCGGCGACGGCATTCGCGCCGGAGACCGTGTGGCCGTGATGTCCTCGAACCGGCCGGAGTTCGTCGTCGCCGTGCTGGCGCTGTGGCGGATCACAGCGGCGGCCGTGCTCATCAGCCCGGCCTACAAGCACGACGAGGTCGCGCACGCGCTGAAGGTCACCGGCGCGGTGCACGGTATCGGTGATCAGCCGGTCCTGGCCGACCTGCTGCCCACGCGCCACCTGGACGAACCGATCCGCCCGTCGGACAAGCTTTTTCCGGACCCCGACCCGGCCGCGGACGCGGTGCTGGTGTTCAGCTCCGGCACGACCGGTTTGCCCAAGGCGGTCCGCCACACCCACGGTTCCCTCGCGACCGCGGTGCGCCAGTGGCGGGAGGTGCTCGCGCTCACCGCCACCGACCGGATGCAGATCGCCACCCCGCCCTCGCACATTCTGGGCCTGCTCAATATCGTCACCGCCCTGGAGGCGGGCGCGTGGCTGCGGCTGCACCGGCGCTTCGACCTCGGCACTGTGCTGGCCTGCATCCAGGACGATCGGATCACCGTGGAGATGGCGGTCGCGCCGATAGCGCTCGCGCTGGCCGGACATCCGAATCTCGAGCAGTACGACCTGAGTTCACTGCGCTTCATCATGTGGGGCGCGACGCCGGTGACCGCCGCGGTCGCCGAGACCGTCACCCGCCGCTCCGGCGTGGGCTGGCTGCCCGCCTACGGCGCGAGCGAGCTGCCGGTCATCGCCTGCAACCCGATCGGCGCGGCCCGCCTGGACAGCGTCGGCAAACCCGCGCCCGGCGTGACCATTCGCGTGGTCTCCCGCGAGACCGGTGAACCGCTGCCGGACAACGAGATCGGCGAGATCCAGTGCCGATCGGACTCGGTGATGGCCGGGTACCTGCCCGCCGAGGCCACCGCCGAAGCCTTCGACGACGGCTGGTACCGCACCGGCGACATCGGCCGAATCGATGGCGACGGCTGGCTGCGCATCACCGACCGGGCCAAGGAAATGATCAAGGTCCGCGGCTTCCAGGTCGCCCCCGCCGAGATCGAGGCCGTGCTGCTGGAACACCCGGCGGTGACCGACTGCGCCGTCTTCGGCGAACCGGACGCACGCGACGGCGAAGCGATCGTCGCGGCGGTGGTCACCACCGCCGAGGTGCCCGCAGCCGAGCTGGTCGATCTGGTCGGCGCCCGCCTGGCCACCTACAAGCGACCCCATCGGGTCGTGTACGTGCCCGAAATCCCGCGCCTGCCCTCGGGCAAAGCGCTGCGGCGAGTCCTCAAGGAGAACCATGGACGTCCGGCTGACCGATGAACAACGCCAATTGCGCACCGCCGCCGCGCGATTGGCCGATGAACTGGGTCCGGGCAGCGTCGCCGGCCTCGATGACGCGCAGCGCCGCGAGCGCCTGGACAAGGCGGTGGAGACCAGCGGCTGGCGGTCCCTGCGCTCCGACGGCGCCTCGGGCGTCGAAGTCGCGCTGGTGGCCGAGGAATTCGGGCGCGGCCTGGTAGACGTCGCGTTCCTGGGACCGGTGCTCGCCGACGACCTGCACGGGCGGCCCGAAAGCGACGATTCGCGCTGGACCGTCGCGGTGCGGGACCGGGCCATCGACGCACGCGGCAGCGACCGGGTCCTGCTCCTCGAGGACGGGGAACTGCTCTGGGCCCCGACCGGCGACATCGCCGCCGGCGCGGACCTGACCCGCGACGCTGCCCTCGTAGCGGGCCACCGTGAACCGCTCGGTGTGCTCTCGCGCGACCAGCAGGCCCAGTGGCACGCGCTGGCGATCACCGCCACCACGGCGGACCTGCTCGGCGCGGCCCGGGGCGCCCAGCGACTGGCGGTCGACTACGCGAAAGTCCGGGAACAGTACGGACATTCGATCGGGTCGTACCAGGCCGTCGCCCACCTGCTGGCCGCCAACCAGGCCCTGATCGAAGGGTCGATCAGCGTGCTGCGCTACGCCGCCTGGGCGGTGGACGAGTTGCCCGCGCCCGACGCGTTGCGCGCCGCGCGCGTGGCCAAGCTCTACACCGCGCGCGCCGCGCGCACGGTCTGCGAGACCGCGATCCAGGTGCACGGCGGAATCGGCAACACCTGGGAGTGCCTGGCGCACGTCTACCTGCGCCGCGTTCTCACCTCCATCGAACTGTTCCCCGTCGGCCTGAAGGAGATCGACCATGGACTTTCGTGACTCCCCTCGGGAAGCGGACTTTCGTGCCCGCCTGCGCACCTGGCTCGCCGCGACCGCCGGCGAGTTCCCCACCGCGGGCGACGACTACTGGGCGCGCCAGGGCGAATGGCATCGCGCGCTGTACGGCGCCGGATTCTTCGGCCTGTCCTGGCCCCGCGAATTCGGCGGGCAGGACCTGCCGCCGGTCTACGACGTCATCGTGGACGAGGAACTCGCCATCGCGGGCGCCCCGCCCCGCCCCAGCCTGGGATACCTGGTGCAGGGGCTCGGCCGGCACGGCGACAAGGACATTCAGCGGCGCTTCCTGCCCGGCATGATCGACGGCACCCAGCGCTGGTGCCAGGGTTTCAGCGAGCCGGACGCCGGGTCGGACCTGGCGTCGTTGCGCACCACCGCCGTTCGCGAGGGCGACCACTACGTCGTCACCGGCCACAAGGTCTGGACCAGCTACTCCGATGTCGCGGACTGGTGCCTGCTGCTGGCCCGCACCGACTCCGATGTGCCACGGCACAAGGGCATTTCGGCGTTCGTGATCTCCATGCACCAGCCCGGTGTGGTGCAGCGGCCGTTGCGCATGATCAACGGGGTCACCCGCGAGTTCGGGCAGGTGAGTTTCGACGCGGCACGGGTTCCGGTCGAGAACCTGATCGGCGCGCCCGGCGACGGCTGGCGGCTGGCCATGACCGTGGTCGGTCACGAGCGTGAGCCCTCCACCCTCGGCTACTCCGCGCGCTACGGAAAACTGGTGCGCCAGTTGCTCGCTCGCGCACAGGACGAGGTGCCCGAGGATCTGGCCTGGGCGGCGGTGGAGACCGAGATGCTGCGCCTGCATGTGCGCCGCCGACTGTCCGAACAACTCGACGGCGTCACCCACGGTCCCGACGGATCGCTGGACAAGTTGCTCATGACCTGGGTCGACCAGGCGGTCGGGCACGCCGCGCTCGCGGTCGGCGGCACCTCGGATCCCGATCTGCTGTCCGCGTACTTCTACAGCCGCGCGCAGAGCGTGATGGGCGGGACCTCGCAGATTCAGCAGAACATCATCGCCTCACGCATTCTCGGACTAGGAGTTTGACATGTACGACCTGCCGGCAGAGATCGACGTCCGGGCCGACGGCCCGCTGCGCATCATCACCCTCAATCGGCCCGACGCGCTCAACGCCGTCAACGACGACCTGCACACGGGCCTAGCCCAGCTCTGGTCCCGGCTCAACGACGACCTGGACGCGCGCGTCGCGGTCATCACCGGCGCGGGCAAAGCCTTCTCCGCCGGTGGTGATTTCGCGTATCTGGCCGAACTGGGCCGGGATGCGCGCCTGCGCGCCAAGACGATCGCCCACGGCCGCGACATCGTGCTGGGGATGGCACGCTGCCGGGTGCCGCTGGTCGCGGCCGTCAACGGCCCCGCCGTCGGCCTGGGCTGTTCCCTGGTCGCGCTGAGCGACATCGTCTACATGGCCGAGACCGCCTACCTCAAGGACCCGCACGTGCAGGTGGGCCTGGTCGCCGCCGACGGCGGACCGCTGACCTGGCCCCTGCACACCAGCCTGCTGCTGGCCAAGGAATACGCCCTCACCGGCGCGAAGATCCCCGCCGAGCGCGCACAGGCCATGGGTCTGGCCAATCACGTTGTCGCCGATCCGCTCTCGGAGGCCCTGGCCTGCGCGAAGCGGATGCTCGAACTCCCGCGCCAGGCCGTGGAGTCCACCAAACGCCTGCTGAACCTGCACCTGGAACGCGCGGTGCTGGCGACCCTCGACTACGCCAACGCCGCCGAGGACCTGTCCTTTCAGACCGAGGACTTCCGCGCGACGATCGCGCGCCTCACCGCCCCGCGTTCCTGACCCGCATCGCTCGCGGGGACTCGGTCGGTGGCGGCTGGAACCGCATCGTTCGGCCCGTCATCGAGCGGGTAGGCGCCCGCGGCGCGGGCGCTCACCGCGCCGTGCGAACGCTCGCACGGCGCGGTGAGCGGGCCGAGTCAGCCCGGGATGGCCGCGGTCAGGGCGATATTGACCCAGCTGGGCGCACTCGGATCCAGCCGCAGGTGCTCGGGCTTCAGACCGGAGTCGGCCAGGAACATCAGGGGCGGCAGACCTTTGGGGAAGTTGCTCGCGAAGATATTGACCCGCAGCCGGTGGCCGGGCTGCAGCACCGCGTCGATCGGGGTGAGGCCGATGTCGAGGGTGACGGGCTCACCGGGAACGGTGGGCTGCCGCCGCTCGAGATCGAGGAAGTACTGCGGCTCGGTGTAATCGCCGTTGGCGGAGGTCTTGCTGGCCGCGTCGTCGATCTGACGTAGCGAGGAGACCAGCTGCCCGGTCGCGATCTGGTTGGAGGTGCCGTCGGGCGCCACGTCGTTGACCGTCGCGACCCAGTAGCCGTCGGCCGCGTCGTGAACCACGTTGAGGTGCACGTTGATCGGGCCGGACACGGTGGTCGCCGCGCTGACCGGGGCGCTGGTGAAACTCAGCCCATCGTGTTCCCAGATGCGGGAGTCCTTGCCGCAGGCGTCCAGCAGCGCCGTCACGCCCGCGCTGATCCGGGCGACGTCGCGCCCGCACAGGCTCAGCAGACCCGGTGCGACGGTCAGATCGCGGGGCTGTGCCTGCACGGGATTCTCCGAGAGCCCGCCGTCGTAGATCGAACCCCCGGCGGTGCCCGAGGGCGAGTCGTTGAGGTACACCCGCCGGTAGGTGACCTCGGCGCGCGGGAACTCCGCGGCGTCGGTCCAGCCGCCGCCCTGCTGCTTGACCACGATCGGCGCGTAATCCTCGATGCCGTTGTCGATTCCGCGGAGCCAGTGATCGAACCAGGCGCGCTGCAGCACATCCAGGCGGGGCGGCATTCCCGGCTCGCCGAAACCCGCTACGCCGGAACCGATGTGGTAGCCGTCGCCCATGATGAGTTTCTTCTGCTCGGCGGGCAGCGGAATCGAATTGAAGGTGTCGGTCGGGCTGGTGCCGAAGATGTCGAACCACGCGCCCACCATGAAGGTCGGCACCCGGATATTGCCGACTTTGGCCTTCAACCCCTGACGGAAGGGCGAATTCGGGTCCATCAGGCCACGCGTCTGCGGGGTCAGCTGATCCGGGGTCAGCGCGGTGTAGCCGTTGACGACCATCTCGACCAGGGTGAGCGGGTCGGCTATGCGGTCCCGGAGCCACTTCGCCTGCTGTGCGGGATCGAACTTCCCGACCGCCAGCGCGGTGAGATCGGGAATCATCTTGAGCGCGTTGACGCCCAGCAGCCACGGCACCAGGAAGCCGACACCCACCGCGCCGCCAGGCCCGGCGATGTCGTCGAAGATATCGGCGCTGCCCTCGTACGCGAAGACGGCTTTGAGCCCCGGCGGCATCCGATCGGTGGCCTCGATCGCGCTGATCGCGGTGAACGAGATCCCCATGGTGCCGACGTTGCCGTCGCTCCAGTCCTGCCGGGTGATCCAGTCGATCACCTCCGCGACATCCTGCTTCTCGCGATCACCGAAGACCTGCCAGCTGCCCTCGGAGGTGCCGGTGCCGCGCAGATCGACCTGCACCAGGGTGTACCCGGCCTCGGCGAGCGCCCAATCCTGCAGCGCGGCTTCGACCGCACCCGAGTCGAGCTGGCGGGTCATGTCGAACAGTCCGTCGATCCCGACCCCGGGCAGGTTGATCGAGGCGATCCAATCCTCGAGCGGCTTCTTGATGCCGAGGTCGTCGGCGGAGGCCAGCAGCGCCTGCCCGACGAGAATCGGGAGCTTGCCGTAGCCCTGCATCTGCAGGATCACCGGCCGTCGGCCGTCGGGCCGCCGGCCGTCGCGCGCCGGATGGATGATGTCGGCCTTGAGCACCGTGCCGTCGCTCATCGTGATCGGTACCGCGAGATCGGGTGCGACGCCGTTGTAGGGCTGCGGACCGTTCAGCGCCGAATTCCACTGTGCCGCTCGGTCTCCGCCGTCGATCGCGGTGAACCCCCCGTTCGGTTCACCGAAAGCCGCCGGCGTCAAGAACGGCACGGTCCCCAGCGCCACCGCCGCCACCACCATGCCGCGAACCGCGAACGATTTCGTCCGCCTCCCAGCCCTCATCCTGTGGTCCACCTCTCACTCGATTCCTGAGCCAGATTGTTGCTACCGGCGGGTAAAGACGACTCGTTCCTGGGCGACATCCTTTTACCCCTACGCGACATGGGTTGTGCCATATGTCGATTTCTCGGCGTGTTCGGGCCGGTGAAACCGCAGGTCGTGGCTGAGACAATCGCGACGGGTCTTGTCGCGGAGTGCGCCGGTGGATACGCTGCGAAACCACTTCGACATGGTTGGTGGGGTTGCTGATGGCGACGATGGGGCGGGCCGCGACACTGCGCGGGTTTCGCGAACTGGTGGACGAGCTCGGCGGTGACGGCGTCGCGCTACTGCGGCGTTTCGGCATCTCCCCGGACGCCGTGAACTCCGATGACGCGGTGGTCTCCTCGGAGTCCATGGGCTGGGCGCTGGAGATCGCCGCGACCGAACTGCGCTGCCCCGACCTGGGTTTGCGGCTGGCCGAACGCCAGGATTTCAGCGTGCTCGGCCCGCTCGGGGTCGCCCTGCTCAACGCGCCCACCGTCGGTGCGGCGCTGGCCTGCGCGCAGCGCTACCTGTACACCCACCACGCCGGCATCTCGGTCGAGTTGTGCGCCGATCCCGAGCAGCAGCCGGGCGTCATCGCGCTGAACTATCGCGACATGGCCGAGGTGTCCGCCTTCAGTCAGGGCATCGACCACGGCGCGGGATTTCTGCATCGGTTCGTGTGCCACGGTGTCGGTGGCGCCTACGGGCTGCGGATGGTGCACCTGCCGCACCCGCCGCGGGCCCCCGTCGCGCGCTACGCCGAATTCTTCGGCGCCGAGGTGCGATTCGACATGCCCACGACCCTGCTGCGGTTTCCCGCGGACCTGCTCGCCCGGCCCATGCTCGGCAGCGACCCGATGCTGCACACCCTGGCCATGGACTATTTGGCGCGCAACTACTCCGAGCTCGGCCGGACCATGACCGCCCGGGTACGCCTCGCCGTCGACCGCGCCTTCCTCGAATCCACCGCCGACATCGCCACGGTCTCTCAGATGCTGCACACCGGGCCCCGGACCCTGCAGCGCGCATTGTCCAGCGAGGGAACGACTTTCACGGCGGTCCTGGACGCCGCCCGTCGCGATGCCGCCTACCGTCTGCTCTGCGAAACCGATCTTCCGCTGAGTCGCGTCACGGTCCTGATCGGGCTGCGCGAGCAGTCCGCGCTCACCCGGGTGGTCAGGCGCTGGTACGGGCGCACACCGCAGGAGATACGGGCCGAGGGCCGGGCCCGGGCGATGGCTGACAAAGCCGGCGCCGGTCGGACGGACGGCGCCCACGCCGGGAACACTCCCGTCGCCTCGGCTCGCCATGTCGCACCCCGGATCTGACCGGGATATCCACCTGTCGAGCCGCATGCCGGACGGAACTCGTTGCGCTCGAGTTCGATCCGCGACGGAGTCCGTACCCTCCGGCTCCCCGCCGGTTCGGGCCCTTCGGGAAACGAGTCAGCCACCGAAGTGCGGCTGATCGGCGGGGACGAGGTGGGCCGCCTCGGTGAGTCGGCGCTTGGCCTGATGCTTGCGTGCGCAGACGGTCGCGGGACAGGTCAGGTGCTGCTGCATCACCCGGTGGGCGGTGTCCACGGTCATCACCGGAATGGGCGAGTGGTCGGTGGGGGGAAGGTCGTACATCGTCGGTGTCCTTCCGGCGGAGGAGGATTCGGCTATTTGGGCGGGAACCGCAGCGCGGCGTCGAGGCGGATGACCTCGCCGTTGAGGTAGTCGTTGTCGATGATCGAGGTGGCGAGCCGGGCGTACTCCGCCGAGCGGCCCAGGCGCTTGGGAAACGGGATCTGCGGGCCCCAGTATGCGGCCAATTTGTCGCCGTTCTTGCCATAGGCGGGCGTGTCGATCATTCCGGGCGCGATGGTGACCACGCGGATGCCCAGCGGCGCCAGATCGCGGGCGGCAACCAGGGTCATGCCGACCACGCCGCCCTTGGCCGCGGCGTAGGGAACCTGGCCGACCTGACCCTCGTAGGCTGCGATCGAGGCGGTGTTGATGATGATGCCGCGCTGATCCTCTTCGACGGGTTCGGATTTCGCGATTCCGGCGGCCGACAGGCGCAGCACGTTGAAGACGGCGGTCAGATAGAACTCGATGGTCGTGCGGAAACCCTCCAGACCCAGGGCCGAGCCGTCACGGCCTACCAGACGGCCGCCGCTGGCCGGCCCGCCGTGGGTGTCGACCGAGATGCGCAGCGGAGCCAGTGATCGCGCCTCGTCGATGGCGTCCTGCACCGACTGTTCGTCCGTGGCGTCGGTGCGCACGTAGCGCACGCCCAGCTCGCGTTCGAGCTCCTTACCTTTCTCGTCCGCGACGTCGGCGACGACCACTTTCGCGCCGCCGGCGTGCAGTCGGCGCACGGTCGCTTCGCCGAGTCCGCCGGTGCCGCCCACGACCAGGGCCGAGCAGTCCTGTATCTGCATGTGGTATTCCTCTCTTGCAACTACCGCTCTCCAATTGTGAGAATAATGTTCTCATGAACATCGGCATGATCCTAGACATGGCCGCCGCGGGCGGCGATCACCCCGTCGTGACCGCGGGCGAGCGCTCGCTGTCCGCCCCCGAGCTGCTCGACCTCGCCCAGCGCGCCGCGACCCGGCTGCGCGGGTTCCCGGCGGTGCTCTACCTCGGCACCAGCCACCCGGCCTATCCCGTCGCCCTGTTCGGGGCCGCCGCCGCGGGAATTCCCTTCGTGCCGCTGAACTATCGGCTCGGCGAAGAACAACTGGCGGCGCTGCGGGACCGGCATCCCGGCGCGCTGGTCCTGGAACAGAACGACCTGGACACGTTCCTGGCCGACGTGGCGAGCGCGGACCCCGCCGATCCGGACCCCGCCGACGAGGACGCCGTGGCCGCGATCATCTACACCAGCGGCACGACCTCCGCGCCCAAGGCCGCCCTGCTCCGGCACCGCCACCTGACCGCGTATCTGATCAACACCGTCGAATTCGGTGCGGGCATCGGTCAGTCCACGCTCGTCTCGGTGCCCCCGTACCACATCGCGGGTCTGACGAACCTGCTGTCGAACCTCTACTCCGGCCGCCGCGTGGTGTACCTGCCCGCCTTCGATCCGGAGAACTGGCTGGAAACCGTTCGCCGCGAGGGTGTTACGCACGCCATGCTGGTGCCGACCATGCTCGCCCGCATCGTCGCGACCGTCGAGGGCGACGACGCGCGCACCCCGACGCTGGTCTCGCTCGCCTACGGCGGATCCCGGACCCCGCGACCGGTGCTCGAACGAGCCCTGCGCGTGTTCGGCTCCACGGGATTCGTGAACGCCTACGGGCTCACCGAGACCGCGTCCTCGGTCGCGCTGCTCGGTCCCGAGGATCACCGGACGGCCGAGGCGTCGAGCGATCCGGCCGTCCGCGACCGGCTCGGATCGGTCGGCCGCCCGCTGCCCGGCATCGAGATCGAGATCCGCAGCGAGGCCGGCGAACCCGTCGACGCCGGTACGACCGGACTTGTCTTCGTGCGCGGCGAGCAGATCTCCGGCGAATACGGCGACCGCAGCGTGCTCGACGCGGGCGGCTGGTTCCCCACCCGGGATCTGGGCCGCCTCGACGCCGAGGGCTACCTGTACATCGAGGGCCGCGCCGACGACACCATCATTCGCGGCGGCGAGAACATCGCGCCCGCCGAGATCGAGGACGTGCTGCTGGAATTCCCCGGCATCTCCGAAGCCGCGGTGATCGGCGTTCCCGATCCCGAATGGGGACAGCGCCTGGTCGCCGTCGTGGTGGGCGCCGGCGATCCCGAGCGGATCCGCGACTGGGTCAAACAGCGGCTGCGCTCGTCCAAGACCCCCGACGCGATCGTCTTCCGACCCGAACTGCCCAAGACCGACACCGGAAAACTGCTGCGGCGCACGCTCGTCGCCGAAATGGAGTCCTCCCATGCCTGACGCCGTCATCGTCTCCGCGCTCCGCACCGCCATCGGAACCGCCCGAAAGGGCACCCTGCGCGACACCAACGCCTTCGACCTGGCCCGGCACGTGGTGGGTGCCGCCGCGGACGGACTCGGCGGTGAATACCGCGTCGACGACGTCGTTCTCGGCGAGGGCCGTTACGGCGGCGGCGTGCTGGCCCGGCACGCGGCGGTCACCGCGGGCCTCACCGGCGCGCCCGGCCTGGCCCAGAACCGGCACTGCGCGGCGGGCATGTCCGCGGTGCAGACCGCCGCGGCGAACATCCGCGCGGGCATGTCCGAGCTGATCATCGCCGGCGGCGTGAACTCCGACTCCACCGCACCGCGCGCCCGCTTCAAGGTCGGCGAGGACGAGTGGATCGACCCCTGGGTCTCGCCGAGCCACCCGGACCGTCCCGAGGCGCCGTGCATGGACATGTCCATCACCGTGGGCTGGAATACCGCTGTGCGCGTGGGCATTTCCCGCACCGAGCAGGACGAGTGGGCGCTGCGTTCGCACCGCAACGCCATCGCCGCCATCGACGAGGGCCGCTTCAAGGAGGAGATCCTGCCGATCACGACTCCGCACGGGGTCTTCGACACCGACGAGCACCCTCGCCGCGACACGACCCTCGAACGCTTGGCGGCGCTCAAGCCCCTGCACCCGGAGATCGACGGCTTCTCGGTCACCGCGGGCAACGCCAGCGGCGCGAACGACGGCGCGGCGGCCCTGGTGGTCGCCAGCTCCGACCTGGGACTGCCCGCGCTCGGGGTGATCCGCAGCTGGGTCTCCATCGGCGTCGATCCCGCCGAGACCGGCCTGGCCCCGATCGAGGCCATCACCCGCGCCGCCGACAAGGCCCGCATCTCGCTGTCGGAGGTGTCGCTGTTCGAGATCAACGAGGCCTTCGCCTCGGTGCCGGTCGCGGCGGTACGCGCGCTGAACCTCGATCCCGATCGGGTCAACTACAGCGGCAGCGGCTGCTCGCTCGGCCACCCGGTGGCGGCCAGCGGCGCACGCATGATCGTGACGATGGTGCACGAGTTGCGCAGGCGCGGTGGCGGTTACGGCATCGTCGCGATGTGCGCGGGCGGCGGCATGGGCTCGGCCACCGTCCTCGCGGTGCCCGCGCCGTGAGTGCGGCGACGCGGTCCGGTCCACGATCGAGAAAAGAGCCGAGATGCACAGTGCCGACGGTGAATCGGAGGCGGCGCGCGCGATAGCCGCGTCGCCGGTGGCCGAGGAGATCGCGGAGCTGTTGGCGCGGGCGAGCGCCGGGTCGGTGCGGGCGGTGGGCCGTCTCCTGTCTCTGGTCGAGGGCCCGCAGCGGGCGGACGTGTGCGCCACGCTCGCGCCGGCATCGGTCCGTGTGATCGGGGTGACCGGGCCGCCCGGGGCCGGGAAGTCCACGGCCGTAGCCGGTTTGATCGCGGCCTACCGGCTGCGCGGGCACCGGGTGGCCGTGCTGGCGGTCGATCCTTCCTCCCCGTACAGCGGCGGTGCGCTGCTTGGTGATCGGATTCGAATGGCCGAGCATGTCGACGATCCCCGGGTGCTGATCCGCTCGTTCGCCACCCGCGGGCACCCCGGTGGCCTGGCGGCGGCGGTCCCGGCGGCCGTGCGGCTGCTG
Source organism: Nocardia sp. NPDC055321 (assembly GCF_053645575.1). NCBI lineage: Bacteria > Bacillati > Actinomycetota > Actinomycetes > Mycobacteriales > Nocardiaceae > Nocardia > Nocardia sp. NPDC055321. Next base: position 117,968 of record NZ_JBSHMS010000016.1, on the reverse strand, counting down.
GCCGCGCTGTCCTACGACGTCGTGCTGCTGGAATCGGCCGGTGCCGGGTCGTCGGACACCGAGATCGCCGCGGTCGCGGACCCGGCGGTGGTCGTGCTGACCCCCGGGGCGGGCGACGGGGTGCAGGCCGCCCAGGCGGGACTGCTCGAGATCGCGGACATCCTGGTGGTGAACAAGGCGGACCGGGAGGGCGTCGAGCAGACGGTGCGCGATTTGCAGGCCGAATCCGATGTTCCGGTACTGACATTGATCGCCGCCCGCGGCGAGGGCATGCCCGAGCTCGTCGACGTGATCGACCGCCACCGCCGCCCCCGCAGCGCCTCCCGCCGCGTCGCGTGCGCTCGGGCTCAGATCCTCGCCCTGACTCGCACCGGCCTCTGCGCCCACCCGGACCTGGATGGGTTGGCCGCGTCCGTGGCGGCCGGCCGGTGCGACGCCTACTCGGCCGCAAGGGCATTGGCGAACGCACGGCCGCCCGCAGCGCTGCGAGCCGAACGGTGATGACCTCGGCCGATCGCCCGCGACCGGATGCTCGCCGCTTCGCTTCGAACAGTGCGGCCGCGCGGAACCCGTCCGTTCTCCTGCGTCCGTGTCAGCCCGTTGGTATGGCGTGTCCTCGGCCGCAAGGACATCGGTGTCCACGCTGTCGTTCGGCGCGGGGATCGGCGTTGAACTCGGCCGATCGCCCGCGCGGGCGGATCAGGAGGGGAGCCGCACCATGGCTTCCTGCGCGTAGGAGGCGACCAGCGTGCCTGTCTCGGTGAGGATGTCGCCGCGGCCGAAGCAGCGGCCGTGCGCGAGCAGCGGGCTGTGCTGGCGCAGCAGCAGCCAGTCGTCGGTGCGGAAGGGGCGATGAAACCACAGGGTGTGCGAGGTAACCGCGGACAGGAAGGCGGTGCCGTTGCCGCGCTGATCGAAGCCGTCCACCGGCAGCAGCGCCGTGCCGATCAGGGTGAGGTCGGTGGCGTAGGCCGCGATCGCCTGCGCCAGTCCGGGTTCCACGGTCGGGGTGCGCATCCACAGCTCGTATTCCGGGGCCCGGGCGGCGGGGTCGTTCAGGTCGGTGAGCGAGCGCACCTCCCAGGGCAGCAACTCCATACCGTCGATCTTGTGCTCGGCCGAGGGCAGGGCGGGAATCGGTGCCACACTGTCGAACTCGGGGCCGGCCTCGGGCGCGTGCAGCGAGATCGAGGCCGTGGCGATGATCTTGCCGGACTGCTCGGCCACGGCGGTGGCGGTGGCGAAGGTGCGTCCGGCGTGCGCGCGCTCGAGCCGGTAGCGGATGGGCTCGTCGGCGCGGCCTTCGCGGGGAAACACCACGTGCAGCGACTTGACCGTCTTGTCGGGGAAGCTCAGCGCGGCGGCGCGCGTGAACTGGCCCAGCAGTTGGCCGCCGAACACGCGGTGATAGGTCAGCTTCTGATTGCGCCCCTCGAAGACGGTGGTGTCTGCGAGGGGCGGCTGCTCGTCCAGGTCGAGACAGGCGACGAGATCGGTCCACAGCTCGGTCATACCCCGAGTGTAAGTAAAGTTCTCCTGAATGAGAACAGCGTTCTCAAGCGCGGGTGAAACCGTGCGCGCAGAAGTTCCAGACCTCGGTGGCGGTGATCGGGTTCGGGGTCTGCTCGTCGATCGCCCCGGAGGACTGCGCAGTGAACATGACCGTCTGCATCACCATCGCCGAGAGCCGGCGCGGGTTCGCGTCGGCGGGCAACTGCCCGGCCGCGGCGGCCTGTTCCATCAGTTCGGTGAACAGGGTGAGCAGCGGCGCGTGCGCCACCTTCACCTGGCTGGGGTGCGAAAGCAGCAGCTGCGGCGCGAAATCGGTGAACAGCGGACGCTGCGCCGAAGGATCGGGCCGACACAGTTCGAAGAGCAGTTCGACCGAGATCTGCAACTTGTCCAGGGGGTCGGTCTGCCCGTCGGCCGCGGCGCGCAACTGTTCGGCGGTGCGGCTCAGCGCATCCTCGAACAGGGCGAGCAGCAGCTCGTGCTTACCGTCGAACTGCAGGTAGAAGCTGCGCAGCGACTGCCGGGAGCGGTCGACGACCTCCTGAACCGTGAAGTCGGTCGAGCCCTTCTCGGTGATGATGGCCTGCGCGGCGTCCAGGAATCGCTGGACGCGTTCCTCGGCTCGCACCTTGGCGGCGCGCAGCGAGCGCTCGACAGCGCGCTGCTTCCAGGCTGGCTCTTCGCTCGGGCTGGTCACGGCCGCATCGGTCCTCGGTTGTAGGGGGAGAACATGAATGCACTGTACCGGAGAACGGCGTATTCCTGGACGTTAGGGTCGGCGCGCCTTCCCGGATGGCGAAGGATGACTTTCATTCTAGGAGAATGATATTCTCGCTTGCATTGCGAACGCAGCAGCGAGGAGGCGTGCCGGGATGCTTTTGGAGTTCGACTCCGACCAACGGCTGTGGCAGAAGACTGTCCGTGAGGTCATCGCCAGACACGGTCCGCCCGAGCTGGTCCGCGCGGTCGTCGACCGCGGCGCGACCACCGATGAACTGTGGCGGGTCTACGTCGATCAGGGCTGGACCGAACTGACCGATCCGGCCGACATGGTCGAGCTGGCCATCGTGCTCGAGGCCCTCGGCTACGCGACCGATCCGACGCCCTTCCTGGCGACGATGACCCAGTTCGCCCCGCTGGCAGCCCGATTCGGCGCCAGCTCGGCGCCCGGCGCGGCCGTGTACGACGGTGTCACCGCCTTCCACGACGGCACGGGCTGGCTGCTCAGCGGCACCGCGCGCCACGTCCTGGACGGCGACCGCGCCGACTGGTTCGCCGTCGCCACCCGCGCCGGGGTGTTCGCCGTGCACTCGGCCGACGCGGTCATCCGGCGCGAGATCGCGTTCGACCCGGTCCTGCACGTGGCGGAGGTGAGCTTCGCCGGCGTCCGCGTCGAGGAGAGCGATCGGATCGACGCGGACATCGAACGCGGGCGCCACATCGGCCTGACCGGCCTGGCACTGACCATGGTCGGCGCGTGCGCGCGCGTGCTGGACCTGGTCCTCGAGCATGTGCGCGGCCGGGAGCAGTTCGGGGTGCCGATCGGCTCGTTCCAGGCGGTCAAGCACAAGGCGGCCGACATGCACGTGGCAGTCGAAAGAGCCCGGGCCCTGGCCTATTTCGCGGCCCTGACCATCTCCGCCGACGACCCGCGCCGCCGGGTGGCCGCGTCCATGGCCAAGGCCGCGGCGGGGGAGTGCCAGTCGCTGGTCTTCCGGCACGGCATGCAGCTGTTCGGCGCCATGAGCTACACGTGGGAGAACGACCTGCAGTTCGCGCTCAAACGCGCCAAGGCCGGCGAGCTGCTGCTCGGCGGAGCCGTGGAGCACCGCGCGCTGATCGCGAAGGAGTACCGTGCGACTGACTTTTGACGCCGAGGTCGAGGACTTCCGCTCGGCCTTCGTCGAATTCCTGGCCGAGCACATGCCCGACGAGGCCCGGGCCCGTGCCGACCGCCCGGTCTCGAGCGCCGAGGTGCCCGACTGGGCACGGGAGTGGCAGCGCACGCAGTTCGAGCACGGGTGGCTGTTGCCCGGCAACACACCGGAATTCGGCGGCCGCAACGCCTCGATCCTGCAGCAGTACGTGCACCTCGAGGAGCTCTCGCGGCGGCGGATCTATCACAGCTTCAATCCGCAGGGCCTGGGCATCGTGGCCGCCTCGCTGCTCTCCTTCGGCACCGCGGAACAGAAGAAGAACTGGGCGGTGCGGATCCTGCGCGCGGAATTGACCGCCGCGCTGGGCATGAGCGAACCGGGCGCCGGATCGGACCTGGCCGGTCTGCGCACCCGTGCGGTGCGCGACGGCGAAGACTTCGTCGTCAACGGCCAGAAGGTGTGGACCTCGGGCGCGCATCACGCCGACGTCCTGCTCACCTTCGTGCGCACCGATCCCGACGCGCCGAAACACAAGGGCCTGAGCGTATTACTGATTCCCACCGACACCCCCGGGGTGACCCGGCGCCCGTTCCCGTCCATCTGCGGGCCGCGCGACGTGGACTTCAACGAGGTGTTCTTCGAGAACGCCCGGGTGCCGGCGGAGAATCTCGTCGGCCCGCTGCACGGCGGCTGGGGCGTGGCCAACGGCTCGCTCGGGCACGAGCGCACCATGCTGTGGCTGAGCTTCGCCGACCGATTGCAGTGCCTGATAGACGATTTCGAGCCGCACAGCGTGTTCGATCGCGACCACTACGCCACCCTGGTCATGGACAATCTGGCGCTGCGCCTGCTCGGTTCGGCCGCCCTGGCGCGCGAGGCGCGCGGGCAGCAGGACGTGGCCGGGCTGTCGGTGCTCAAACTGCTCGGCTCCGAAGCCGTGCAGACCGCCTCCGAGCACGCCCTCACCGCGGCGGGCCCGGAGGGGCTGTTGAACGAAATGTTCACCGGCCCCATGCATCCGCTGAACCACGACAACACGGTGGGCAGTTGGTTCGAGCGGTACGCCCGCAGTTTCGCGGGCACCATCGCGGGCGGAACGTCCGAGATTCAGCGCAACATCATCGCCGAGCGGGTGCTCGGTCTTCCCCGGAGTTGAACTATGAGCGAGTACATCCGCTACGAGGTCGCCGACAAGATCGCGACCATCAGCCTGAACCGTCCCGAGGCCGCCAACGCCCAGAACGGTGAGCTGCTCGACGCGCTGGACGCGGCGTGGACCAGCGCCGCCGCGGACCCGGAGGTGGCGGTCATCGTGCTGCGCGCCGAGGGCAAGCACTTCTCGGCGGGTCACGATCTCAAGGACAGTTCGTGGCCCGATCCCTCCCGGATCACCCTCGACACCATCTACGAGATCGAATCCCGCCGCTACCTGGAGTATTCGCTGCGCTGGCGCAACGTGCCCAAGCCGTCGATCGCGGCGGTGCAGGGCCGGTGCATCGCTGGGGCGCTGCTGCTGTGCTGGCCGTGCGACCTGATCGTGGCCGCCGACGACGCGCTGTTCTCCGACCCGGTCGTGCTGATGGGCATCGGCGGCGTCGAATACCACGGGCACACCTGGGAATTGGGCCCGCGCAAGGCCAAGGAGATCCTGTTCACCGGCCGCCCGATCACCGCGACCGAGGCCGAGAGCACCGGCATGGTCAACACCGTCGTGCCGCGCGCCGAACTCGACGCCAAGACCCGCGAACTCGCCGCCCATATCGCCACCATGCCCGCGTTCGGCCTGCGTCAGGCCAAGCGCGCGGTCAACCAGACCCTGGATGTGCAGGGCTTCTACGCGGCGATCCAGTCGGTGTTCGACATTCATCAGACCGGCCACGGAAACGCGCTGAGCGTCAACGATTTCCCGGTGCTGATGCGGCTGGAACAGATGAAAGCCAATGTGAAGTAATCCCGCCATCCGGCACTACCGTCCGTATTACAGTACGGCCGATATCTCCACCCTCGCGGGGCCCGTCGCGGCCCCGCTTCTCCCCTTCAGATGAGGATCCACCATGCGAATCTCCTTCCGTCGCACCTCCGCCGCCGCCCTCGGCGTTCTCCTCGCCGCCGCCGCGCTCACCGGCTGTGGCTCGGACGACGATTCCACCGCGACCACGACAACGGCCGCTGTCACCACCACGGCCGCGGCCGCCAAGGCCGACGAGGCCACCACGAAGGCCATCACCGACGCCTTCACCACCTTCTTCAACGCCAAGACGCCCACCGAGCAGCGCATCGCCACGGTCGAGAAGGGCCAGGAGTTCGCGGCGGTGCTGCAGGCCGCCGCGGCCAATCCGCAGGCCTCGGGCACCTCGGCGACCGTCTCCGCGGTCAAAGTCGTGGACGCCACGCACGCCGACGTCACCTACACCCTGCTGCTGAACGGCACCCCCGCCCTGCCGGACCAGGCCGGCAACGCGGTGAAGGAAGGCGACAAGTGGAAGGTCGCGACGATCACCTTCTGCGCCCTGCTCGCGATCCAGGGCGGGACGTCCACCGCCTGCTGACGCCGAACGCGGGTTTCGATGCCGGTGGCACTGCCGAGCCGCGCCGGTGGTGACCGGGTGCGGGCTCGTCGGTAGCCACCTGTGTGCACTGTCAGGGGAGAGGGGTATCCGGACGGTGCACACCGTGTCCGCCGACCGGCATCCGTCCAGGATCGAGGAACGTGCCCGGCTCGACGATTCCTCGAGCCGGGCCCGGATGCCGCTGGGGGCGTTGATCGGCTGACCGTGGTCGGCCGGAGGACACGCGGTGAAGTTCGAGTAGTGCACCACTCGCGCGAGTAGCGCCCGCCGAGGACATCGTTGATGGTGGCGGCCCTCCGGCCGCGACCACCACGAGAGGACGAGGCAATGACGATCGAACAGAATCAGCTGAGCTTCGCTGAGGAATTCGAGGCATTGAAGGCGAAGCACGGCGAGGCATACGGGGACCTGAGACTGGTCCGTTTCACGGACAAGGAGGGGCAGGTCGGCTTTCGAGCCTTCGTCCCGTACTCGTGCCGCGAGAACTCGGACGGAGACATCATCTGTGAGGAAGATCGTCCGGTCTGATTGCCGGGTGGCGTGAACAGCCGGCGCGGATATCGGTGAGCGTCTTACCGATCCGACGTCTCTGCCCGGTCTCCCACAGCGTGTGGCCCGAACGGACTGCCCCGGTAGGCGTGTCGGGAGCCTTCCGGGTGCGGATCGGCGCCGGTGTTCGGTGACGCGGATGGCCCGCCGTGCCCGCCTGGCGATTCCAGTGCGGGCAGGTCCAGCGGACCATCGTCTTCGTCGCGTCAGCCGACGGCGGCTCCGTTCAGGAGTTCCGGGTCGATGGCCGCCGCGCGGGCCAGGGTGGCCTTCGCCATCTTGATGTGTGCGGCATCGACCAGGACACCGTCGACGCCGACGGCGCCGCGGCCGTTCGCCTCGGCCTCGCGGTAGGCGGCGATATTGCGTTCCGCCAGTGCGATTTCCGCGGCGGTGGGGGAGTAGACGGTGTTCGCGATGGGGACCTGGGCGGGGTGGATGGCCCACTTGCCGGTGTAGCCGAGCAGGGAGGCCCGGCGCGCGTCGCGTTCGTAGCCCTCGACGTTGCCGTAGTCGGGGAAAGGCGCGTCGATGGCGAGCACGCCGGCGATCCGAGCAGCCACGAGGGTCTTGTTGCGGGCGTAGTGCCAGAAGTCGCCCGGGTAGTCGCCGAGCGGTTCGAAGTTGGTGTCCACGCGCGCGCCCTGGGACAGCGAGAAGTCGCCGACACCGAAGATGAGGGCGTCGATCCGGTCGCTGGCCACCGCGATCTCCTCGGCGTTGGCCAGGCCCTCGACCTCCTCGATCAGCACCTCCAGGCGGATCCGGCGGGTGAGGCCCAGTTTCTCCTCGAGCTGGGTGAGCAGCAGGTCCACCCACCACACATCGCGGGCGGTGCACGCCTTGGGTACGACGATGGTGTGCAGGTGCTCGCGGGCGCGGGTGACGACCTCGATGATGTCGTCGTGGCACCACTTGGTGTCCAGACCGTTGATGCGGATCGCGGGAACCGTTCGCCCCCAGTCCATCTCGGTGAGCGCGGTGATGGCCTTCTCCCGCGCGGACTCCTTGAGCGATTCGGGGGTGGCGTCCTCGAGATCCAGGAACACCAGATCCGCGCCGCAGGACAGGGCCTTGGCGAACATGTGGTCGTTGCAGGCGGGCAGCGCGAGTTCGGAGCGTCGCACGAGCAGGGTCATCGTCGAATTCCTTCGTGGTTCGTGATCATCGGAACGGGTCAGAGCACGCCGCGGTGCGCGAGGTCCGCGACCTCGCCGGCGCTGAGCCCCAGCAGCTCGCCGTAGACCTCGGCGTTGTGCTCGCCCAGGCGCGGACCGAGATGGTCCACGCGGCCGGAACTTTCGGAGAATCGGGGTACCGGCGCCTGCACGGTCATGGTGCCGAGTTCGGGGTCGGGCACCGGGACGAAGACCTCCCGGTGGCGTACCTGCTCGTCGTGCAGCAGGTCCTCGATATCGTAGACCGGCGCGGCGGCGACCTCGTGCGCTTCGAACGCCGACATCGCCTGGGCGAGAGTCTGTTTCGACACCCACTCCGCCACGACGTCGTCTACCTCACGCGCGCGTGCCAGGCGTCGCTGCGGGTCGGAGAACTCCGCGTCGGTGACCAGGTCCGCCCGCCCGATCGCCCGGAACACCCGCAGCGCCAGCGCGGGTGAGCTGCCGGACATCGCCAGCCACTTCCCGTCGGCGGTGCGATAGGTGTTGCGGGGCGCGGAGATGTCCCAGCGGTTCCCGGCGCGCTGCGCGACGATGCCGAGCTGGTCGTAGCCCAGCAGGGTCTGCTCGAGCAGCCGGGCCAGCGGATCGACGAGATTGATGTCGATCAACTGCCCGGGCCCGCCGTGCACGTCGCGGTGATAGAGCGCCATGAGCACGGCGTACGCGGCGTTGAGCGAGGCCACCCCGTCGGCGAGCATGAACGGCGGCAGGGTCGGCGGGCCGTCCGCCGCGCCGGTGATGTGGGCGAACCCGCTCATGGCCTCACCCAGGGTGCCGAAGCCGGGCCGTTCGCTCTTGGGTCCGGTCAGCCCGAAGCCGGTGATGTGCAACATGATCACGCGCTCGTTGACCGCGCGCAGGCTCTCGTAGTCCAGACCCCACTTACGCAGGGTCTGCGGCCGCGTATTGCTCACCACCACATCGGCTTTGGTCACCAGCCTGCGCAGCAGGTCCTGGCCTTCGGCGCCGCGCATGTCCAGGGTGATGGAACGCTTGTTGCGGGACACCGACTTCCACATCAGCCCGACGCCGTCGCGCTGCGCGCCCCAGGTGCGGATGGGATCCCCGGCGCCCGGCTGCTCGATCTTGATCACTTCGGCGCCGAATTCGCCGAGATAGGTCGCCGCCAGCGGGGCGGCGGCCAGGGTGGCGAGGTCCAGCACTCGCACACCCGAGAGCATGGCGTTCATCACGAAACCGGTCCGGCGTGCGCGGCCGGCCGGCGCACCGCGGGGCGGTCGAGTCCGAGATGGTCGCGCAGGGTGGTGCCCTCGTACTCGGTGCGGAACAGCCCGCGCTGCTGCAGGCGCGGAACAACCATGCGCACAACGTCTTCGAACGAGCCGGGCATGTGGGTCGCCGCCAGGACGAACCCGTCGCAGGCTCCGCCGTGGAACCATTCGGCCATCTGATCGGCGACCTGTTCGCCGGTGCCGACGAAGCGCGGGCCCTGCAGCAGGGTCGCGCGGTGCCCGGCCAGATCGCGGACCGTGACGGTGCCGCCGATGTGCGTGCGCAGATTCTGCACCAGCCCGCGGATGCCCGACACCGAGGCGATCAGCTCGTCGGTGACCGGATCGTCGAGATCGTGTTGCGCGAAGTCGTAATTCATCAGCTCCGACAGCAGCGTCAGCGACGCCATCGGATGCACCAGGTCCTCGAGCAGCATGGCCTCGCGCTCGCGGGCGTGCTGCTCGGATTCGCCGACCACGGCATAGGCCATGGGACAGATCTTCACCGAGTCCGGATCGCGTCCGGCGTCGGCGATGCGCGCCTTCTGGTCGGCGTAGTGGTTGCGGGCGACCTCGAGCCCCGGATCACCGGTGAAAATCAATTCCGCCCAGCGCGAGGCGAATTCGCGTCCGCGACCGGACGAGCCGGCCTGAATGATGACCGGGCGGCCCTGCGGGGTGCGTGGGACGGTCAGCGGTCCGCGCGCGGAGAAGAACCGGCCCACGTGCCCGAGCTCGTGCACCTTGCCGGGATCGGCGTACACACCCGCCGCCCGGTCGTGGATGATCGCGTCCTCGTCCCAGGTGTCCCAGAGTCCGCTGACGACCTCGAGGAATTCGTCCGCGCGGTCGTAGCGCTCGTCGTGCCCGAGATGGGCGTTGACACCGAAGTTCTGGGCCTCGCTGTCGTTCACCGAGGTCACCACGTTCCACGCCGCCCGTCCGCCGGACAGGTGGTCCAGCGTGGCGAAGGTCCGCGCGACGTGGAACGGGGCGTAGTACGTGGTCGAGTACGTCGCGCCCAAACCGATTCGCGAGGTGCTCTGCGCCAGCACGCCCAGCACCACTCCCAGGTCCAGCTTCACCGGCCGCGCGCCGTAGCGCACCGCCTCGGCCACCGAACCGTCGTAGATGCCCGGCATCGCCAGCCGATCATCGAAGAACATCAGGTCGAAGCAGCCCTCTTCGAGTTGCCGTCCGACCTTCGCGTAGTAGGACGCGTCGAGGTACCCGTGCTCGGTGGCCGGATGCCGCCACGAACCCGCGTAGACCGAGGTGCTGCCCGCCTGCATGAAAGCGACCAAGGTCATCCGGTCGCGACGCTGTGCTGTCATATCGTGAACGTAACATCTGATATATCAGATATCAAACCTTGTATTCGAGACCTGCTAGGCTCCCCGGAATGGCATCGCGATCAGTCGATATCGGCGGCACCGTGCGCGAACGCGCGGCCCGCGAACTCCGTGACCGCATCCTGACCGGCACCCTCCCCGCCGGCGCGCGCATAGATCTGGACGCGATCACCGAGGAGTTCGCGACCAGCCGCACCCCCGTGCGCGAGGCCCTGCTCGAACTCTCCTTCGAGGGCCTGGTGCGGGTGGCCCCCCGCAGCGGCATCACCGTGCTGGGCATCAGTCCCGCCGACGTCATGGACAGCTTCACGATCCTCGGCGTCCTGACCGGTCAGGCCGCGGCCTGGTCCGCCGAACGTGCCACCGACGCCGAGCTCACGCACCTGCGCGAGTTGGCCGCGGCCGTGGCGTCCCATTCCGGCGAGGACGCGATTGCCGACGCCAATTGGCGCTTCCATCAACAGATCCACCGGACCGCGCACTCGCCCCGCCTGCTGACCCAGATCAAACAGGCGGCCCGCGTGGTCCCCACCAACTTCCTGCGCGTGTTCCCCGAACACGAACAGAACGCCCTCCACGAACACGACCAGCTCATCGACGCGCTGACCGCCCGCGACGCGGTTCGTGCCCGCGACATCGCCGAACGGCATGTTCTCGACGCGGGTCGCTCGCTGGCGGAGTGGTTGCGGCGCAACGAATCCGGCGAGATGGCGGGAGACTGACGACCGGGTTGCTCGGGCGCACCACGTCCCGGTGGGGTGGACGACCTCGACAAGGAGGCTCGAACGCAGTGGCTTTGCGATCTTGACCCCGAGAATGCAACGTGTTCTATTTCTTGCATGACTCTGCGAGTGATCCAGTGGGCGACGGGTGGGCTCGGCCAGGCCGCGATCGGCCAGATCCAGCTGCACCCGGAGCTCGAGCTCGTCGGGTGCTGGGTGCATTCGGAGGCCAAGGCCGGGCAGGATGCCGGTGAGCTCGCGGGGATCGGACCGATCGGCGTCATCGCCACCAACAGTGTCGAGGAGATCCTCGCGCTGGAGGCCGACTGCGTCCTGTACGCGCCGTTGATGCCGAATCCCAAAGAGGTCGCCGCGATCCTGCGGTCGGGCAAGAACGTCGTCACCCCGCTGGGCTGGTTCTGGCCGACCCCGCAGGAGAAGGAGCGGATGGCCGCGCCGGCCATCGAAGGCGGTGTGACGCTGCACGGGACCGGGATCGATCCCGGCGGCGCCACCGAGCAACAGCCGCTGTTCTTCGCCGGCCTGTCCAGCGCGATCACGTTCGTCCGCGGTGAGGAATGGTCCGATATCCGCACCTACAACTCTCCCGATGTGGTCCGCCACATCATGGGCTTCGGTCAGTCGCCCGAGGCGGCGATGAACGGCCCGATGCTGTCCCTGCTGGACAAGGGCTTCGACCAGTCCGTCCGTATGTGCCTGGACACACTGGGTTTCGCCGAAGCCGAGATCCGCAGCAGTCGCGAGGTGGCGGTGGCAACCGCCCCGATCGACTCGCCGATAGGCCAGATCCAGCCCGGCCAGGTGGCGGCCCAGCGCTTCGCCTGGGAGGCGTTCGTCGGCGAAACCAAGGTCGTCCGGGTGGCGGTCAACTGGCTGATGGGCGACGAAAACCTCGACCCGCCATGGAAATACGGCGACGGCGGCGTCCGCTTCGAGGTAGAGGTGAAGGGCGATCCCGACTGTCACGTCACGATCCACGGCTGGCACCCCAGCGGTGTCGCGGCGGGCCTCGAGCGCAACCCCGGAATCGTCGTCACCGCGGCGCACTGCGTGAACTCGATCCCGTACGTCTGCGCCGCCGAACCGGGCCTACTGACCTTCGTCGACATGCCGCTGGTGACCGGCCGGGCCCACCCGGACCTGGCACGCTGAGTCATCGCCCAGGGTGCGTGAAATTCATTCTCGCCGAGCGGATTCAGCCTCTTCGACAGCCTGCTGATCGAGCGGATCGAGCTTGCTGGTGTCACGAGGCTTCGCGAAGGGCGTGACCTCTTCGGGCAGCCCTTCGGCCATGGCCCTGCCGTGGTCCAGTTCGGCGTTGATCTCCGCGCCCAGCAGCAGGGCGATATTGGTGAGCCACAGCCACACCAGGAAGATCACCACGCCCGCGAGCGAGCCGTAGGTCTTGTCGTAGGACGAGAAGTTGGCGACGTATACCGCGAATCCCGCGGAGACGATCACCCAGATCAGGACCGCGATCACGCCGCCGGGACTGATCCATTTCACGCCGCCCTGTTTCGCATTCGGACTGGCCCAGAACAGGATTGCCAGCAGCACCGACACCAGGACGAACAGCACGGGCCACTTGGTGATGTTCCAGATCAGCACCGTCGTCTCGCCCAGGCCGAGGAAATCACCGACCTGTCGCGCGATCGGCCCGCTCACCACCACGATCACCGCGCTGAGCAACAGCAGTACGACCGAGAGCACGGTGACGCCGAGCCGGATGGGCGTGGTCTTCCAGATCGGGCGACCCTCCCCGATGTCGTAGATGACATTGGAGGCTCGCATGAACGCCGCGACGTAGCTCGACGCCGACCACAACGCGATCGCCAGACCCAGGATCGCGCCGAGTCCCGCGCCGCTCTTGTTGGCCTGGGCCTGGTCGATGAGCGTCTGCACGAAGTCTGCGCTCGAGCCGGGGGCGAGCTCGCGAACCTGGCCCATCAGCTCGCCCGTCGCGTCCGGTCCGAGCAGGCCGAGCAGCGAGACCAGCACGATCAGCCCCGGCACGATGGACAGCATCGCGTAGTACGTCAGGGACGCGGCCAGATCGGTCAGGTTGTCGCGCTGGAATTCCCGGCCCGCGCGCTTGACCACCGCGACCAAGGACGGTTTCGACAGGTCGGCAGGGCTGTCGGGTTGGTCGGCGTCCAGATCCGGTCGAGCGCCGGTATCGGTAGCGGCCGGATGGTCGTCGGCGGCCATGCTCGACTCACTTCCCGGGCCAGGTGCCCGTCAATCGCTGGTAGCCCGACGCGCCCGCGCGGTCGATCGAGGCCTTCACCACGCCGAAGATCGCGCCCTGCAAGGCCGCGGCGGCGAGCACTTCCTGCCAGCCGTACTCGCGGGCGGTGGCACTCGGCGCCTGATCCTCACCGCTGACGCGCCGCCACACCTGCGTGAACACCACGTTAGCCGCGATCCCGCCGAGCACGCTCACGACCAGTCCAACGGGTTTGTACAGTGCGTTCACGCGTTCCTCCGCCGCCGCGTCCACCAGATCAGGGCCGCGCCGGATGCCACGGCCACGGCGATCGGCACGGGATTGCGCCAGGCCACGTCCGCCGCCTGCTTGCTCTTCTCGCGCACCGGCTCGGGCGTCTTGGCCACAGCCTGGTCCGCGACCTGTGCGGCGCTCGTGCGCACGTTCCCGGCGACCTCGCGCGCGTATTGGGTGGCTTCGGCCGCGCGTTCGCGGGCGGCCTCGGCGGTTTCGTGCGCCTTGTCCTGCGCTCGCCCTCGCACGTCGGCCTTATCCGCGAGTTCGGCCACGGCGTCGCCGAGTTCCCGGCGTGCCAGGTCGCGGTCCGCCCGCAACAGCTCGGCCTCGTCGGGGACATGTGGACGTGGTGTCTTGTCGGTCATCGCCGACTCCTGTTCTCGAGTACCTCGACGTCCTCGCGGACGTCCTTGATCGCTTCGGCGGGCACCGGTGGCGTCGCCTCGTCGACCGCCTTCTTGCCCACCAGCCCCGCTATCGCGCCCAGCGCGAACAGCACGACCGCCACGATGAGCGCGGCGGCCCACCCGGGCACCACGAGCGCCAGCGCCAGGATCGCCGCGGCGATCAGCGCGCCGCCGCCGTAGAACGCCAGCAGCCCACCGGCGCCGGCGATGCCGACGCCCTTGGCCATCCCTTTGCCCTTGTCCCGCATCTCGATTCGGGCCAACTGCATCTCGTCCCGGACCAGCCTGGTCAGCTGTGCGCCCACGGTGTCGACGAGTTCGGTCAGCGAGCGCCTGTCGTTGTCCCCGTTCGCCGTCGCGACGCCGGTCCGGGGTTCAGAAGTAGGGTTCATGCCTCGCACCTCCTGTTCGTCGGCGACTACCCGGAGGCATGAACCCGAAACAGGTCGCCGGCATGACGGCCGGTCTGCGGAGACGGGCGCCCCGCGCGAAATCGCCGAGCCGCCCGTCTCGGTTTCGCGATCATCAAGACGGGTAGCCGCCCTACTGGCCATGCGATTGTCCACGCTGCGTGGCCGACGTGAAGACCGCATTGGAGGTTGGAAATGGAGATCGGAAACGTCATCGCCCAGCTGAAGCAGGACATCACGACCGCCGAGGACGCCGGCGACACGGAGACCGCCACCCGGCTCCGCAGGGATCTCGAGGAGGCGAAGCGCGCCGCTGAGGAGTCCGGCCGGGAGTAGGTTTCATACCCACGACTGCCCGGCGGCATTCTGGAGTTCCCAGGGATGCCGATGTGCGGGGCCTTGAGCAACAATGGTCGGCGATGGGCCCGATGGTTCTTCCGCGCTGTTTCGAGCGCGTCTTCGCGACCAGAGGTGCCAGACATGCCTGCCACGTGGATCACGTTCGATGTCTACACCGATCCATCCGAACAGTGGAGGGTGATCGACGACTTCACCTGTAGCAACCCGATCGTGGTCATCGAGTACAGGCGCTGCGAGCGCGAGAGCCCGTTGTGTGGACGGCATGGCATCGCTCACTGGGATCATCTGTCCGACATCGTGTTCGGCACCGTCCACTACGACCGGGTACGACGCGCCGCCGAACGTGAGCACGTCATGGACGCGAACACGATCGTCGTCTACGCGAACGGCACACAGGTGGGGCAGTCGTACAAGGACTTACCGCCGCCGGAGGATCTGATCCACTACGCCCGCACGCTACTCGCGGAATAGCCTGCGGCCGGTAAACCGCCGCGCCCGGAACGGTATCGTCGCGGGGGTCGTTCACCACCCGTGATGTCATCAACGGCCGAGGTGCGTCCGATCGAGGACGCCGACGTTCCCGTCGCGGTAGACACTCTGGCCCGCGCTTTCGCCGAGTATCCCTACACCCGGCATGTCATAGCCGCCGACAACCACCTCGATCGGGTTCGGCGCTATCAGGAGCTGTGCCTGACACGCGTCGCAATGGTGCGCGGACGGGTCTGGGTCGCGGACTCGGGGCGCGCGGTCGCGATCTGGTTCAGCCCCGACCGGGATCCCGGAGCCGAATTCGCCGCAATCGCAGCGGAGTTGGGTGAACTCATCGGAGACAGGTCCGACGCGGCGGCCGCCTCCGAGGCGGCTATTGAGCCGCACCGTCCCGCGTATCCGGTGTGGCTGCTCAACACCGTCGCGGTCGCCCCCGAACTCCAGGGACGCGGACTGGGCGGCGCCCTGCTCAGACCCGGAGTCGAGGCGGCCTCCCGGGCGGGCTACCCGGCGTTCCTGGAAACCTCCAGTGTGGCGAACGTCCGCTTCTATCGGCGCCTGGGCTTCGAAGTGACCGCCGAGGTCGTGGTGACCGACGATGGCCTGCGCACCTGGTGTATGCAGCGGGAGCCACGTCGGGAGCTCCCCGAAATCCGTTCCCGCTCAGCCGAATGACGATGCCGCGCACCGACTGGCTAACCACCACTGGCACCGCTCCGGAAACTGCAGGCTCGCTTAGGATCTCGCCATGTCGTACGCGCTGTTCGCTTGGGGAAACTTCATCTACGAGGTCGGTCTCGACCGTGATCCGGGGTGGCTCGATCCCGCGTTGCTGCGCGGGGAGCGGGATGTCGTGAGCGACGAGCTGATGATCGGGGACACCGACACATTGCGGGTGGACGGGGCGGGGACCAGGTTCGACGTTGGTGGGGAGTCGGCCGAGGGGCGTGAGCTGGTGGGGCGGGAACTGGGCGGAATCGACTGGCGGGTACAGCGGATCCTGGTGCGGACGGACGGGACGCGGGAGGACGCGTTGCGGATCGTGGCGGAGATCGAGGAGGACGGGGATTTCGACGTCGATGATGCGCCGGGGCGGAACCCGGTCGGTGTCGGAGAGGTCGTGACGACCTGGGAGGACCAGAACGGCCAATGGGACCTGGCATTGGTCCGGCTCGGGTGAGAAGTGCTCGATGGTGACGAGGAACTTCTCGTCGGTGATGACCAGCGCGAACGCATCTTCGATCGCGGCGTTTCCGGCACGCACCGATGGTTCCTGTCCTCCCATCAGGCGGTGACGCAAACGGTGTCAGGGCGGTGTCAGGGCCGGAACAGCGCTGCCGGGCAACGTATTTCCCATGAGCAAAGCAGCGAAGCCCAGCAGCCCGGCCAGCACCTCCTGGAGCGGCACGGTCGCGGTCGAGGACACCGCCTTGGCGGTCACCGACACCGGTGGAACCGGACAGCCGATCGTCTACCTCAACGGCGCGTACGCCGACCAGTCGCACTGGAGCAAGGTGATCGCCGATCTCGGTGACGGCTACCGCCACATCACCTTCGACGAGCGCGCCCGGGGCAAGTCCGGGCGGTCCGGTGACTACTCCTTCGCCGCGTGCCTGCGGGACATCGACGCCGTGCTGGCCGCGCGCGGTGTGACCGGGCCGGTCGTGCTGGCCGGCTGGTCGTATGGCGGAGTGCTGGGTTGGCACTGGGCCGATGCCAACCCCGACCGTGTGCTGGGCGTGGTCACCGTCGACGCGTTCCCCTACGGCCTCACCGGTGACGAAGGCGCGCAACGGATTCGCACGCTGTTTCACCGGATGCGGTTCCTGCTGCCCCTGGTTCGCCCGTTCGGGCTGGCCGCACGCATGAGCGCGGCCCAGCACGCCGAATCCAACATCGAGCTCAACGAGATCGCTGCCGCCAGCGGGCCCGTGCTCGAGCGTGCGATCCGGCCGGTGCGGTTCGTGCTGGCCACCGGCGACAGTCTGGGCAGCGAATCCGGCGAGATGGAAACGAACCGGGCCGTGCTCGATCCGATCCTCGCCGCCAACCCCAACGTGACGATCAGCGCCAAGGTCGCCAGTAACCACTCGAAAATCCTGCGTAAGGATTCCCCGGCGGTGGCCGACGCGATCCGCGCGACCGTCGCCCACTGACTACCCGTCCAAACCGCCCGGTCGCGGTGTGATCGGGATCTCGTGGGCGTACCGCGTCCCCGCCGGTTTGAGCCCGATTGCCCGGGTATGCGGTCTTTGTCCAGTGACGCAACAATTTCGGAGGTAGAGATGTCCGAGCGCAAGAGCGGCCCCCTCGAAGGTGTTGAAGGGGTCGTCGAGGGAATCAAGGGCAAGGCCAAGGAAGTTGCCGGTGCGGTCGTGGGGAACGACGACCTGCGCCGGGAGGGAAGTGCCCAGCAGGACAAGGCCGAGTCGCAGCGTGAGGTAGCCGCCAAGGAAGCCGAGGCCGAGAAGGCCCGCGCGGAAGCCGCGGTGGACGAACAGCGTCAGCGCGCGTACCAGCAAAATCAGTAGCCCGCGGGGCTGAAGACGTCAGGACCGGGTGCCCCGAATCGCGGGCACCCGGTCCTGACGCGTCAGGCGTTGCGTTGAAAGGACATTCGCGCGAAATGGCGTGGTCGCCCTCGTGCGGGTGCGTCCTCGCTCCGGATGTAGCCGAGCGCGGGCCTGCGCGTACCGTGCTGGACCCACCAGTAGGTGGCAGCGATGGTCGCGTACCCGGCGGCAGCTGCCAGCACGGGTACGAGTATTGCCACGATCACGAACATCGTCACCGACATGAGCGTTCCCTCCGAGAGGATTCCCGCCACACTGCGGCCGATTACCGTTCTACGCGAAAAGCCTATGTTTCAATACCTCTCACTGCGGGCTGTGTGCCCAATCCCACAGCAAGTTCTCAGCAGTCCGGCGCCGGCTCGCGTCGAGGACGCCACCATCGAGGTTGTCCCGGACCAAAATTCGGGCATTCGGGACTGATTCGCGCGCGGGCTGTTTGAACCGCAATCGAGCAGGTACACCGGCTGCGGTAGCGCCGTCGGGAAGTCCGATACTTCCCGCCGACGCACACCATCGGCCGTTCCGACGGCCCGGGTTCTGGCCTGTAACAGGACCTATCGCTCCACCGCAGTACTCGTCCTCGGTGCGACGGCAGCCGGCCGTCGCACCGAGGACGATCCGCACCCATATCCGATCGAACCGCCCGCGAAGGCGGTTCGCCCGCCGGTGGAGGATCGATGACGAACGCATACCCCGAGTCGGGCGCGCTGCGCCTGCTGACCCAGGTCCTGCAGCAGTACTCCAGCCTGGACGCCTTCCTGGTGCAGGTGCGGCGGGAACTGGACGACCCGACCGTGGTCCTGCCGCGCATCGTCGAGAACCCGTCCGGGGAATTGTCCACGCCGGACACTGATCTGCCCGGCGGGCGGCACGCCCGCGCCGACGACTGAGGTCAGCCGGCCGAGTTGACCGTGTCGGTGGCTCGCCGCGAATGGCGCCCGCACGGGGCGTGAGGGCGACGAAAATATGGTTGACGATGGGTGTCCTCGGGTTGCTACCCTCAGCCGCGACCACGACGGTCGCTTCCTGTCCGTTCGAACGTAGAGGGTTGGTGTACTGATGACCCGGCCGGCGCCGAGCGCGCCTTTCCGCATCGCGCAACCGCGTATCCGTCGCCGCTAACCGCGGCACGCCGGATGCGTCGAGTTCCGGTGCCCATTCCGTGACCCGTTGATCGACCCATTCCCGGAACCCGGGGACGGCGATCACTCGGGCTCTGTCGTCGAGGCTCGCTCGGCCTGCTCCTGCTGTCTTGTCGGACTTCAGCAAGAGGAGTAACCCGGGTGTCTACCATCAGTACCTCTCAACAGCTCAACACCTTCACCTGCATCTCGTGCGGGCTCGTCGTGTTCGCCTTCGCCGGCGACGGTGTGCCGCGCAACCACTGCCCGTCGTGTCTGCATTCACGCCACGTCGTCGACCACGTCGCCGGTGGCCACAGCGAGTGCGGTGCACGGATGTCGCCGCTGGCCATCGCGGTACCGCGTGGCGGCGACTGGATGCTGATCCACCGCTGCGTGCGGTGCGACGAGCTCGCCGCGGCTCCGATCTGCGCCGACGACAACCAATTGGTACTCATGCGTATCGCGGTGCGCCCACTCGCGCAGCCACCCTTCCCGCTCGAGGCATTCGGTTCCCTGTAATCGCGTGGCAGATACCGAAAGGAGGACTCTGCGTGCCACGCCATACTCGTCGAACCCCCACGCGTCGCCCGCAGCGGCACAAGACGGTACTTCATCGTCGAGACGGGCATCGCGATGCCGATTTCCGTTGCGTCGGTTGCCGTCTCGACGTACCGATCCAGGCCCCGGGCACCGCACATCGCAATCACTGCCCGAACTGCTTGGCGTCCCTGCATGTCGACCGGCGGATTCCCGGTGACCGGGCGGCGAGTTGCCGCGGCCGGATGGAAGCGGTGAGCATGACCGCCCGCACCGACGGGGAGTGGCTGCTCATTCATCAATGCCTGACGTGCGGCGAACTCAGTGTCAACCGCGCCGCGGGCGACGACAACGCGCTGGCGCTCGTGCGTCTGGCGCTGCGGCCCCTGGCCACCACCGCGCTGGCCCGCCGCGCCCTACTCGCCCTGTGAACCCGGCGTTCGGCGGTGGCCTGCACACCGTGCTCCGCCACCGCCGAACGCCGGCAACTACGCCTACCTGGTCGCCGAGATCGACGGCCGGGCGATGGGAGCGCTGCCCGACTCTCGGGACCATCGGACATCTTGTATCCGGTACCCGGGTACAGGCTTACCGTGAAGACATGACGATCGATCTGAACCCCGAAGGCTGGGTGCCGGACGCGTGCACCCTGCCGACCGCCGAACAACCGGTGCGGGTGGCAGAGTTCGACAGCTTCTTCACCGCGTCGGTTCGCGGGTTCGACCGCCCGCTGCCGACGCGGTTGGACCTGGCACTCGCCGAGGGCGCCGAGCCGCTCGCGCGGGATCTGGCCGCCCGTGAGTCCGGATGCTGCTCGTTCTTCACCTTCACCATCGAGACCGGCCCGGTGATGCGCATCGAAGTTCCGCCCGCACACCTGGACGTTCTGGACGCGCTCGAACAGCGCGTCCGTGCTCTGGCACATCCGCGATGAATGGGATGCGCACCGGTCAGGTCGCCGCTGCGGCCGGTGTCAATGTGCAGACACTGCGGTACTACGAACGGCGCGGGCTGCTCAGAGCACCGGAACGGTCGCTCGGAGGCCATCGCCTATACCCCGACGACACCGTGGCGCTGCTGCGGGCGATCAAGGCGGCTCAGCGTCTGGGCTTCACCCTGGACGAGGTCGGTGACCTGATCGAAGTCACTCGGCCGCGTGCCCGCCGTGCGGATAACGGCCTGCGTGCCCGGGCCACCGCGAAGCTCGCAGAGGTCGACGCGAAGCTCGCCGAGTTGACCATGGTCCGCCAGACCCTGCTCGCGGCCCTGACCGCCGGCTGCGACGACCTGCTCGAGTGCGGCGAAAGCCCTGGCTGCCCAATCCCGTTCAGCGGCGAACCGGCGGAGTCAGCCGGATGATCGGGACGGTTCGCCCCGCCCGGGCCGCCTCCCGGCGGTAGGCGACGTAGGCGGGGAAGACCCGGTCGGCGATCGCCCAGAGGCGTTGGCGCTCGGACTCGTCGGCGATCACGGTCGCCCGCATCGGTGTGTCGCCGAAGCGGACATCGGGATTCGCCAGCAGGTTGTGGTACCAGCTCGGGTTGGTCGCGCTGCCTGCATGGGACGCCACGATCACCATGTGCTCGCCGTCCGTGAAATAGATGATCGCGTTGCGCCGTCGGGCTCCGGTCCTGGCCCCGGTGGTCTCCAGCACCGCGGTAGGGAAGATCAACGTTGTTGCCAGGCGGCCGCGCGTGAGCCGCAGGAGTACGGGATCGAGCTTCCACGCGATGTGGCGGGAAACGAATCGTGGCAGGCGGCCGGTCGCGAAGGCGGCGTAGGCCCGCACGAACCAGCGTGGCTGCTCGGTCCCGTCGACGGCCCGCGAGCTGGATGGTCGTGCGCCGGTGAATGTGCCGCGAATGCTCTTCATTGCGTCCCCCGCTCCGAAATATCTACTACATAACATAGTAGTCATTTCGTCTGGTGCCCAGTGGTTTTGCACCGAATCGGCTGCGCCCGTGCCGCGGCGGCGTGCGCACTCGGGGGTTCGGTCCGTGCCGCCGGTGCCCTCGCCGATTAGAAACCCGCCGCCCCATCGTCGGTTCTGGTTGTGCCCTCGCACCGATGGAAGGATTGGGGACCATGACCGACGCCCGAGCGCTGGGGGAGGACGAGGCCGCGTTCATCGCGGTCGCCCGTTCGGGGGACGCGGCCGCGTTCGCGGCCATCACCGAGCGGCACCGGCGAGAGTTGCAGGTGCACTGCTACCGGATGCTCGCGAACTTCGAGGACGCGCAGGACATGACGCAGGAGACGTTTCTGCGGGCGTGGAACGGGCGAGAGTCGTTCGGGGGACGGGCCGCGCTGCGGACGTGGCTGTATCGGATCGCCACCAACGCCTGCCTCGACTTCGTGGAGAAGCGCAACGACCGGACACCGGTGCAGGTGGAGCTGCCCGAGACCGAATTGCCGTACCTGCAGCCGTATCCCGACCGGATGCTGCCCGAGGACCCGCAGGACGCGGCGGTGGCGCGGGAGACGATCGAGCTGGCGTTCATCGTCGCCGTCCAATACCTGCCGCCGCGGCAGCGGGCGGTGTTCATCCTGCGGGATGTTCTCGGCTTCCCGGCGGCGCAGACGGCCGACGCACTCGAGCTGACCGTCGCATCGGTGACCAGTGCGTTGCAGCGGGCGCGGGTGACGATGCGCGAGCAGCTGCCCGGCCGGCGCCTCGACTGGCGTAGCCCGGGCGCCGGGGAGCTGTCGAATGACGAACGCGGCGTGGTGAAGTCGTACATCGAGGCCCATGAACGCAGCGACATCGACGGGCTGGCGTCGCTGCTGCGTGACGACCTGCGCTTCGCGATGGTGCCCGACTCGGGCGTCGTGAGCAGGACCGCCCGGGACGCGGTGGACGGCTGGGTCGCCCACGGGCTGTTCCAGCACGGCTTCGACGACTGGCGTTGCGTCACAACGTCGGTCAACCGCATGCCCGCGGCCGCGCTGTACCTCCGCGCCCCCGGCGACCCGGACTATCGGTTGTTCACCATCGCGGTCCTGCATGTTGCCGACGGGAAGATTGCCGAGCTCACCGGGTTCGACGCGCGGGACAAGCCGTGGCTGGGTCTGCCCTCGACCTTGTGATCACCTGCGCCCCAACAAGTCTGGACAACCGAATGCCCGGACTCATCGCCTCGTCTCGTACCGGGTCATCAGCACGCCGCCCGGGAACGTCCGAGTCTCCACCAGACTCAGATTCACCCATCTGTCCAGCGCGGTGAAGAACGGCGTCCCGCCACCCACCAGAACCGGCACGGTGACCAGGATGTACTCGTCGATGAGCCCGGCTCGCATGGCGGCGCCGGCGAGTGTCGCGCCACTGATGTCCATCTGCCCGCCGTCCTCGGCCCTGAGTTGGGTGATCTCGGCGACCGCGTCACTCGTGACCAGCCGGGCGTTCCCCTCGACCGCACCTAGCGTGGAGGAGAACACGACCTTGGGCATGTCGCGCCAGCGCCGCGCGTACTCGGCCGTGGCCGGTGTGGCGTCCGGGTCCCGGTCGGCGGTCGGCCAGTGTGCGTTCATCCCCTCCCACAACCTGCGCCCGTAGAGGGCCAGCTCGGTGCCCGCCACCCGGTCGGACCACCACTGGAACAGCTCGTCGCTTGGCGACGAGTCCGGCCCGTCACCCCCACTCCACCCGAGGTCGTCGCCCGGCGCGGCGATGTATCCGTCCAAGGTCACGTTCATGCCGAACGTCAGTTTCCGCATTTGTCAGCCTCCCGTTGGTTGATCTCCCCTATACAGACGGCCACGTCGCGAAAAGCTAATCGGTTCGGAAACGAGCCTGCCGCCGCACAATGGGCGCCAGGGCCCACCAGGCAGCGAAAACGCTCGGCGGATTGGTGATTCCCAGGTTTGTCCTTGCGTCTGTGGCAGGGTTTTGCGGATGACAAAGTCCGCGGTCCAGGAGTTGGCGATCGTGACGGGCGCATCCACGGGTATGGGTGCCGCGACCGCCCAGGAGCTTGCTCGCCGGGGATTTCATGTGCTGGCCGGGGTGCGGCGTCAGAGTGACGGCGACTCGCTGGCGGCCGCCGGTATCGAGCCGGTCATCCTCGATATCACCAACCCGGATCACATCGCCGCGCTCGTCACCCGAGTGGACGCCGATCCGCAGGGCCGCGCGCTGCGTGTGCTGGTGAACAATGCCGGCGTTCCCGGTGTGGGCCCGGTGGAAATGGTGCCACTCGACCAATGGCGAAAAATATTCGAGGTCAACGTATTCGGTCACATCGCCATGTCCCAGGCGTTCCTTCCCGCACTGACCCGCAGTAAAGGCCGGATCGTCAACATCACCTCGATGAGCGGCAAACTCGCCATGGCCGGTTACGGTCCGTACGCCGGTTCCAAGTTCGCGATGGAAGCCATCAGCGATGCCCTGCGCAACGAAGTAGCTCCCCTGGGTGTACAGGTGGTCGTCGTCGAACCCGGCGGGGTGAAAACCGCGATGGACGGCAGCCCGGATCTGGATCGCCTGAGCACCAACATGTCCAGCGACCACCGGGCCCGCTACGGCGACCTGATGCACGCCCTCCCCGCCCACATGGCCGGGTTCGGCGACTCCGCGATCACGGCCGAGGCCGCGGGCCGCATCATCGCCGACGCCGCCACCACGCCCAAACCCCGCACCCGCTACACCACGAACATGATGACGAGGATGCTCATCAGCGCCTCACGCCTGCTCCCCGACCGCGCTCTCGACCGTGTCACCACCTCGGACCTGCGCAAGCACTACCCCACCCACGCCTGAGCCGCCGGAAACGGGGTGAACGCTCGCGCCATGATGCCGATTGCCGCGCTGACCGGTACGGACAACGAGCGCCACGCGGCGCACGGATTCGCCGCAACCCGTGGTCGAGCAGGCACCCGCTCAACCTGCCTACGGCTACTCCGCCCCGAGCTTTGCAGGCTCCGGCGGCCAATTCTGTTGCGAGGACGCGCGCGGGCCATCGAGGATGGCGACATGTCGGAAGTGAAGTTCGTGCGCCGGGTGGACGGTTTGACCTACGAGTTCGCCATCGTCGGCCAGGCTCATGGTTTTCCGTCGTACAAGCGAGTCGACCTGGATATTTGGTGTCGCCGACTGCCGGATTTCGGGTGGGTGGTGTGTACGGAGTCCGGTGAGGTGTACAGCCGTCCGTTCGACGATGCGGGGCTGGGTGATCTCCCGCCCGAGGGTGTGTGGGTGAGCCGCAAGGGCGACCGCAGCTATGTGTACGACCTGGTTCGCAGCAGTTCCGAGACGGCGAGGGGTCGCGAAATTCGTTAGGTCGGCGCGGAGTGTGGCGGCTCGGGTCGTAGCCGCGCCCGCCCCCTCGATCAGCGGCAAGCCGCCGTCGAGTGGGTCGAAGCTTCAGACGCGGTCGAGCGGAAGATGTGGTTCGTCCGGCAGCTCGACAGCAACGCTGTCCCCCGGGCACACCGTGCCTCCGCGCAGGACGACGCTCATGATTCCTACGTTGCATCGTGGTTGATGCGGACGAGATCGCGGAGCGCACCCATTCAGGTCAGTTGAGCCAGGCGGGGAGCGTGGCCGCGGGCGCGGACCAGGGCGCCGGCCTCTCGGGTCAGTTCCCTTGTGCTGCCGAGGAGTCCGTCCAGGACCAGGGTCCGGCGGACGTGGCGGTGGAAGTCGTGTTCGGCGGTGAAGCCTATGCCGGCCAGGACCTGTTGGCAGTGGCGGGCGGCGGTCAGGGCGGCTTGGCCGGTCGCGGCCTTGGACAGGAGGGCGCCCAGGTCGTCGTCGGCCGTGTGGAGGGTGGCTTCGGCGGCCTCCAAGGCCACCAGGGTTTCGGCCAGGCGGTGGCGTACCGCCTGGAACGAGGCCAGGGGGCGGCCGAACTGGGTGCGGGTCAGGGCGTGGGTGCGGGCCAGGGTCAGCATCGCGTGGCCGGTGCCGAGGAGCCACCAGGACAGGGCTCGGCGGCCTGCCGCGAGGGGGAACACTTCGTCGGGCCGGAAACCGTTGGGTGCGAGGGATTCCCGCCGCTGCTCGTCCATCGGGTCATCCGAAGCCACCGGATAGAGAGGGAGCTCGGGGTCGAGGGCGTCGGGGCGGTGGCCGGCCCTATCCCAGAGCAGCCGGCGCCCGCCGGCGCTGGGAAGCGCGATCGTGCCGGACAACGGCTTTCCCAGCGCGCGCAACAGCACGTCGTTGAGTATCGGTGCGTGCGTGCCTGTTTCGCCGAGCAGCCGGAAGACCAGGGCTGCAGCCTCATCGGGGTGTTCGGTGAGCAGATCGGGCCAGCCCGCGGCGGTCAGGGCGGCGTCGATGTCGGATGCCGGTGTGGCGGTGAGGGTTTTACGGAAGGTCTCGGTGAGCAGGTGGGTCTCGTCGGCGTCGAGCACAGCTACTCCTTCCCCAGATCGAGCAGGCGGCGGGCGATGATGTTGCGCTGGATCTCGGCGGTCC
Source organism: Nocardia sp. NPDC055321 (assembly GCF_053645575.1). NCBI lineage: Bacteria > Bacillati > Actinomycetota > Actinomycetes > Mycobacteriales > Nocardiaceae > Nocardia > Nocardia sp. NPDC055321. Next base: position 92,131 of record NZ_JBSHMS010000016.1, on the reverse strand, counting down.
CGCCGTAGATCGTGGCCGCGCGCGAGTACAGGTACTCGGTGCGCCACACCGGGTCGTCGTACTCGATCGCGCCGGGCAGCAGCTCGCGCGCGGTGTCGAACAGGCGCTGTTCGGCGGTGGCGAGCAGGACCTTGTCGACCGAGGTCTCCGGCCCCAGGCGGGCACCGGAAGCCAAGCGGTCCTGGGTGATCCGGGAGCGGCAACGGGCGGCGTGCAGCGCGAGATAGGCCGCGCCTAGTTCGGCGTCATCGGCGATCGTGGTCTGCTCCAGCAGGCGATCGAGGCGCGTGAACAGGTAGGCGATCCGATGCCAGAAGCACGTGGACCGCTCGTGCGGCAGCAGATCCATGGCCACCCGCCAGCCGTCACCGGGCTTGCCGAGCATACGAGAGGCGGGGACCACGGCTCCGTCGAAATAGACCTCGGCGAACTCGTCGACGCCGTGCATGGTGCGCAGCGGCCGCACGGTGATGCCGGGGGTGTCCATGTCGACCAGGAACGCGGTGATCCCGTCGTGGCCGGGGGCGGTGCGGGTGAGCAGGACACAGCGCGCGGCGTACTGCGCCAGGCTGGTCCACACCTTCTGCCCGTCGATCACCCAGGTGTCCCCGTCCGGGACCGCTCGGGTGGCGAGCGAAGCGAGGTCGCTGCCCGAACCGGGCTCGGAAAACCCTTGGCACCATTGCTCTTCCCCCGACAGCAGCCGGGGCACCAGATCGGCGGCCAACTCCGGCCGCGCATAGGAGATGACGGTCGGAGCCAGGACCTCGATCATCGAATAGATGCCGGGTTCGGCCAGATCCCGGCTCGCCACCTCCTCGCCCAGCACCGCGCGCAGGACGGCGGGCCCGCCGAGCCCGCCGACCGCCGCGGGCCAGCCGTACCGCATCCAGCCCGCCTCGTACAGCTCCCGTCGCACGAGCGCGAGCTGCGCGACCTGCGCGTCCAGCGAATGATCCGGCGGGGGAGTGAGATCGTGGGTGTCGAGCCAGGCCCGCACCCGCTCCCGGAACTCGGCGACGCTCGGCGCGGTGCCCGATTCGGTTGTCGCGCTCATGCTTTCGAGCGCTCGAAAGCATGCGGAATGCCGGAGTCGTGGTCGCCGTTGCGCCGGATGAAGGTCATCCGGCGGGTCCGCAGCCGCCAGCCGTCCGCACCGCGCACATAGCTGTCGGTGTAGTACCCGATCCGCATGTCGTGGGTGCTGTGCTCGACGAAGCACAGCGTCTGGACACCGGTGGCGGTATCGCCGTCGATGTCGAGAACCGGTGTGCCGGTGAGGAACAGCCCCTTGGGCGCGGCAGCGACCAGCTCCGGGAACTGATCCAGGGGATAGGTGTCCCCGAACGCACTGTACGAGCCGTCGGGGGTGAACACCGCGAGCACCTCGTCGATGTCGCCCCTGGTCATGGCGGTTGCGTACCGGGCCGTCAGCTGCTGGAGTTCGAGCAGATCATCGTTTCTGGACATGAACCCTGCCCCCTTTCATCACGAAGCGCACGTCTCGGGTGACGCCGATATCGGCCAGCGGGTCATCGGGCACCGCGATGACGTCGGCCAGCTGCCCGGCCGCGAGCCGGCCGCGATCGGTGACCCCGATCAGCTCGGCCCCGCGCACGGTGGCCGCGCGCAGCACATCCAGTGCCGGAATGCCGCGCTCGACCAGGGCTACGAGTTCATCGGCGTTGCGGCCGTGCGGAATAGCGGGCGCGTCGGTGCCCACGGCGATCTTGACGCCCGCCTTGTACGCCGCCAGCACCGACGTGCGCGCCCGAGGGAACATCTCGGCCGCCTTGGCCTGCAGGGCGGGCGCGGCCTTGGACACGTCCATGGCGTCGGCCAGCCGGGTGGTGGGCACCAGCCACGTCCCGTGCTCGACCATCCGGTCGATGGCGTCGTCGTCGAGCAGGAATCCGTGTTCGATGCAATCGATTCCGGCGTCCACCGCGTGCCGCACCGCGTCCGCGCCGTGGGTGTGCGCGGCCACCTTGAGCCCGCGCCGATGCGCCTCGTCGACGATCGCGCGCAACTCCTCGTCCGAATAGTGTTGTGCGCCGGGGGCGCCGGTCAGGGACATCACCCCGCCCGAGACGCACACCTTGATCAGATCCGCGCCGTGCTTGATCTGGTAGCGCACGGCCTTGCGGACCTCGTCCACCCCGTTGGCGATGCCCTCCTCCACCGAGAGCGAGAGCACGTCGGGCGCGAAGGCGGAGAACATGGTCGGATCCAGATGCCCGCCGGTCGGGGTGATGGCGTGCCCGGCGGCGACGATGCGGGGTCCCTCGATCCACCCCGCGTCGATCGCCTTGCGCAGCGCCACATCCAGCAGGTAGCCGCCGGTTTTGACGAACAGCCCCAGATTGCGCACGGTGGTGAATCCGGCGTGCAGGGTCCGCCGGGCGTTGCCCACCGCGCGCAGCATGCGCAGCGCCGGATCGTCGGTGACGCTGGAGGCCAGACCGGTTTCCCCGCGTCCGCCCATCAGGAGGTTGACCTCCATGTCCATGAACCCGGGCAGCAGCACGACGTCCCCGAGGTCGAGCACCTCACCGGTCTCGGGCCCGCCGACACCCGCGATCCTGTCCCCGTCGATCCGGAGCAGGCCGGGCCGGATGATCTCGCCGGTGTCGATGTCGAGCAGGCCCGCGGCCTTCAGCGTCAGCGTCGTCATTGCCCTAGACCACCGGTTCGGAGACGATATCCACCCAGGCCGCACCGGAATCCGGCACGCGGGGCTGCTTCCACACCTCGACGGGGAAGGACACCATCACCAGCGACTGCAGCAGATGGAACAGCGCCCGTGCGGGTTCGGGCAGATCGTTCCACTCGAACTTGTCGATGTAGTCCATCGCCGGCTCCAGTCGCGGGAACGCCGCGTCGTAGAACGCCTGCATCTGATCCATGGTCGAGGCCAGGCGCTTGGCGTAGCGCTCGGGCTCGGTGGCCAGGATCCAGTCGGCGAACGGGGTCAGATCGGCGAACTCCTCCGGCAGCTGGGCGGGGGATTCAGTTGGCGCTGTCATTGCGGTACTCCTCGACGATGCGCTGGGCGGTCTTGTGCAGGTGGCGGAGCAGGATCTCCTGGTCGTTGAGCGGGAACTCGGTGACCTCGCGGGTGGCGATCATGGTCTGGGTGGCCTCGAGGGTGTTCGCGTCCTGCAGCGCGTACTCCTTGAACGTCACCGCCGCCAGCTCCTGCGCCAGGCGCTCGCGGGCGTTGCGCGCGGGCACGAAGTACAGGCTGGCCTCGAAGATGTGCTTGTTCACCGCGGTCGGCCAGTAGTGGTAGGTCAGGTACCAGCCGGGCGCCCAGCACAGCAGCGACATGTTGGGGAAGAACTCGAATTCGTCGATGCCCCAGGCCTTGTGGCGCGCCGGGTTCAGACCGGTCGGCAGCGGGTCGAGCCCCTCGATGTCCGGCACGTCCCACGGGCCGAAGAGCCCGCTGCGCAGCACCCGTTCGATGGGCTTGACCATGCTCGGATCCTTCGGCGGCGCCATGCCGCCCCAGGAGGAGATCATCGAATGCGGCGCCGCGATCTCGTAGTGCAGTGCCTCGTAACCGGTTTCGGTGAGCTTGTCGGCCTCGTCCTTGACCGCCTGCTTCTGATGCAGGATCGGCGCGTGGTAGAACTCGGCGAAGGCGTCGATGAACAGCTTCCAGTTGCTGCCGATCTCGGACCGGTAGCTGTAGACCTCGGTCATCTCCGCGAACGGATAGCCCTCGAGCCCCTTGGCCAGCGGGCCGAGGTATTCGTCGAGCGGCTTGGCGTCGGGGTCGAGGTTGACGAAGATGAACCCCTCCCACACCTCGCAGCGCACGCCCTTGAGCCCGAAATCGGCCTTGTCCAGCTCGAAGAACTCCTTCTCCTGCTGGACGAAGGTGAGCTTGCCGGTCAGGTCGTAGCGCCAGGCGTGGTACTTGCAGGTGAACTGCCGGCAGGTGCCGGAGGTCTCCTCGTTGGGGAAGTCGTCCCACACCAGCTTGTTGCCGCGATGGCGGCAGATGTTGTGGAAGGCGCGGACCTCGCCGTCGGTACCCTTCACGATGATGAGCGAGGTGCCCACGCAGGCAAGCTCTTTGGTGAAGTAGCTGCCCGCGCGCGGGAGCCGGTTGATCCGGCCCACGTTGAGCCAGCTCTTGCGGAAGATGGCCTGCCGTTCGGCCTCGTAGAACTCCGGGTCGATGGAGTCGGTGTAATCGACCGGCGCGGTACCCAGTTCGGGATAGTTCTGGGTCCAGCTTCCCGCCGCCGGTTTGGTGAAGTGTGCCAACGCATTACCTTTCGTGGTGTTCGGGCTGTACACCGAAGCTGTTGAACGCCATGGCCAGCACGCTGTACCCGCCGACGGTGAACACGAAGTCCATGAGCTGGCGCTCGTCCAGGTACGAGCAGAGCTCGCCCCAGGTGCGGTCGCCGAGGGCGTTGTGCTCGGCGAGTTCGTCCACCGCGGTCAGGACCGCCTGGTCATAGGGGTCTGGGCTGATGCCGCTCCGGACGGCGGCGATGTCCTCGGGGGTGATGCCGGCCTCGGCGGCGATGGAGACGTGACTGTCCCACTCGTAGGCGCACGAGCTGCGATGGGCTACGCGCAGCACGACGAGTTCGCGAACCCGGGCGGGCAGGCTGGATCGGAACAGGACGTAGACCCCGAAACCGAGGAAGGCCTCGGTGAGGTCGGGATGACGCACCAGTGTCGACATGGCCGGGCCCGCGCCGTCGGGATGACGTCGATCGCGGGGGAGCAGGGCGCGTAGCGCACTGCGGGTCCGGTCGTCCCATTCGTCTGCCGGTAAGGGTGGCAGCCGCATCCGCACCTCCTGAGGAGAATCTGATTCTCATAAAGTGACTACTAGATTTCCATGGGTGTGTCATGCTGTCAACGCCAGGTGGGTTCGGTACCCCGGACACCGCAGGGTCACCGCCACCCGGGCGGTGCGGCACGGTCGCCGAATGCGGGACAGGATATTGATTCTCACTATTGGAGAATGTAATTTTCTCGAACGAGGTCCGATGCCGGGGCTCGCAGAGGAGGACACACGGTGAAACCGCGCCGAACACGCCGCATACTCATTGCCCTGACGACGCTGGCACTGCTGGCTTCCGGTTGCGGGCGCGGCGACGATCCCGTCGCCGAGGAACCCACCACCGCGGCCGCCACCTCCGGCGACTTCGGTGACCTGACCGGCGTGTGCGGCCCCGGCAGTGCGAAAGGCTCCACCGCACAAGGTGTGTCGGACAGCGAGATCGAGATCGGTGTCTTCACCGACATGGGATTCACCAAGAACCCCGAGTTCTCCGAGACCGCCAAGGTCTTCACGCAGTGGTGCAACGCCGCCGGCGGCATCAACGGCCGCAAGCTCGTGGCCAACATGCGCGACGCCAAGCTCATGGAGTACCGCCAGCGCATGATCGAGTCCTGTCGCGAGGACTTCTTCCTGGTCGGCGGCGGCGCGGCCCTGGACGGGCTGGGCGTGAAGGATCGTCTGTCCTGCCTGCTGCCCGAATTCCCCGGCCAGGTCGTGCAGGCCGCCAACGCGGGCTCGGACCTGCAGCTGGCCGCCGGCTCCTCGGCCGCCGGACCGGTCAATCAGTACACCGGGTCCGAGCACTGGCTGATCAAGGAGGCCTACCCGGCCTCGGCCGGCGCCGTCGGCTTCATCGTGGGCGATTCCCCGGCGGTCAAGCCGACCGCCGAGAAGATGGTGGCCTCACTCACCGCTGCCGGCGCGACGATCGTCTACAACGACCTCTATCCCGCCGCGGGCGTCTCGGACTGGACACCGTACGCGCAGGCCATCAAGGCCAAAGGCGTTCGCGGACTGATCTTCCTGGGCGACTTCCGCCAGCTGGCCAAGCTCGAGGACGTGCTCACCGGCATGGACTACAAGCCGGACTGGATCGACGCCAACAGCAACGCCTACAACCCGTCGTTCATCGAAGCAGCGAAGAACTCGCTGTCCGCGCAGAACAACATCGCGGACCTGAGCGAGATCGCGCCGCTGGACTCGGCCGACAAGGTGCCCGCGGTCAAGCAGTTGCGTGAGCTGTTCGCCGAATACGCCCCCGACGCGGCCATCACGTACCCGGCCCTGCGCGGGTTCCAGAGCTGGCTGCTGTTCGCGAAATCGGCGACCAGCTGCGGCGACCAACTCACCCGCGCCTGCGTCTACAACGCCGCCCGCAAGGAAACCGCCTGGACCGGAGGCGGATTGACCGCACCGGTCAACCTGTCCACCCCCGCGAGCGAGCAGGTGCGCTGCTTCAACGTCCAGCGCGCGACCCCCGAGGGCTGGAAGACCATCGACTTCAAGCCCGACACCGGGGTCTTCCGCTGCAATATCCCGACCTTCCGTTTCCAGGGCGAGTACACCAAGGCCGTCACCCTGGCCGATGTCGGCAAGTCCTTCAGCGACCTGAAGTGACGGAAACGATCTGACGTGACGGGACACTGATGGAGCAGTTCATCGCCTTCGGCGTCGTCGGCCTCAGCACCGCCGCGATCTACGCCGTCATCGGCAGCGGGCTCGTGCTGACCTACACCACCACCGGGGTGTTCAACTTCGCGCACGGCGCGGCCGGCATGGTGTCCGCGTTCGTCTACTGGCAGTTGACTATCGGCTGGAACGTGCCGGTGCCGCTGGCGCTGATCCTCGTGCTCGGGGTGTTCGCACCCCTGTTCGGCGTGCTGTTCGGCAAGGCCCTGGCCCCCACCCAGGGCCTGGGCGACGCCGAGAAACTCGTCATGACGATCGCGCTGCTGAGCGGGTTGATCGTGATCGCGCGCTGGGTGTGGGATCCGAACGTCGCGCGGTCGCTGCCGACGTTCTTCGCCGACGTCACCCCGGTGCGGGTGGGCGCGGTGACGGTCACCTGGCATCAGATCCTGACCATGGCGGTCGCGGTCGGTGTCGCGGTGGGGCTGCGAATACTGCTGTACCGCAGTCGTATCGGCGTGGAAATGCGCGCCACCGTGGACGACCGCGCACTGGTCGGGCTCACCGGGGCCGATCCCGGCCGGGCCAACCGGTTCGCGTGGATACTCGGCATCGAACTGGCCGCGGTGGGCGGCATTCTCATCGCCCCCATGGTGGCGCTGGACGCCGCGCAGCTGTCCCTGCTGATCGTGAGCGCCTACACCGCCGCGATTTTCGGCCGTCTCCGCAATCTGCCCATGACCTTCGTGGGCGCGGTGGTGGTTGGTTGCCTGGAGAGTTACCTCGCCGGCTATCTGCCGCAGAACGACTATCTGCCCGGATTGCGTTTGGCCGCACCGGCATTGCTGTTGCTGCTGGCACTGCTCCTGTTCCCGCACGGCCGATTGCGCGGTCGTGACCGCACCCTCGCCGCCGTGCCGCTGCCGACCTGGTCCGGCTCGGCCGCGTTCGCCGGGGTCGTGGCCGCACTGGGCGTGATCCTGGCGACCGTGCTCGCCGAAGCCGACCTCATCACCTACGGTTCGATCTTCGCCTTCGGCGTCATCGCCCTGTCGTTCGTGCCGCTGACCGGATTCGCTGGCCAGATCTCGCTGTGCCAGTTGAGTTTCGCCGGAATCGGCGCGGCCACCTGCGCGCAGGTGGGCGCGGCGGGGCAGTGGTGGGCGGTGCCCGCGGCCATGCTCGCGGCCGGTGCGGCCGGTGCGGTGATCGCCATTCCGGCGCTGCGCTTGTCCGGTGTCTATCTGGCGCTGGCGACCGCCGCGTTCGCGGTGGTGCTCGATCGCTGGCTGTTCAACCTGCCGCCGTTCGAACTCTTCGGGGTGCGGATCGCGCTGTTCGAGCAGGGCTCGGTGTCGCTGGTCGGCCCGAATCTGTTCGGCGTCAGCCTCGACACCACCGCCGAGATCACCGTCTTCGCGGCGATCTGCCTGGGCCTGGCCGGGCTGGCCGTGGTCGCCCTGCGCCGCAGCCGATTCGGCCGCCGGCTCATCGCCCTGCGCGACAGCGAGGCTGCGTACGCGACCCTCGGCGGCAACCCGCTCGCCGCTCGCGTCCTGGTGTTCGCCGTTTCGGCGGCGCTGGCCGGACTGGGCGGCGCGCTGTACGGCATGCAGCAGCAGGCGGTGACCTCCGAGCAGTTCGGTCTCGTCCCGGGCATGCCGATCTTCCTGATCGTGGTCATGGGCGGGCTCGGCATGGTCGGCGCCGGCCTGTTCACCGGCGCGGTGCTGGCCGGTCCGCTGGCCGCGATCCCCGCGCTCTGGCCCGCGCTGTCGAACCTGGCCCAGGTGCTGCCCGCCGCGGGCGGCATCGCCTTCGGCGGTGGTGTCCTGCGGACCGGCGCGCTGGCGAGTATGCGGTCCGAATGGCTGGGGACGCTGCGTGATCGCGTCGTCGCACCGGTGCTCGCACTGGCCGTGACGCTGTGCTGGATCGCGAACATCACCGGGATGATCGACGGCTGGTCCTTCACCGGCGGTCTGGTGATCGCCGTCGTCGGCGCACGGATCTGGCACGCCCGACGCGCTCGCCCGCCGCAACCGGAAGACGTTGCGGTGCCGGTGGAATGGTGGGGCGTGCGCAAGCCCTGGACCCCCGAGGACAGGGAGGTGCTCGACCATGCCGTCGCTACCGCACGCTGAACCCGTACCCGGCGATTCGCCGCCCACAACGCCTACGGACACGAAAGCCGCAGTCCTGGAGTCGAGTACGCGTGAATCCGCCCATCTGCACGTGGAAAACGTCAGCGTCGCCTTCGGCGGCCACCTGGCACTGAACGGCGCCGGGTTGCACGCCGAGCGCGGTGCGGTGACCGGGCTGATCGGACCGAACGGCGCCGGGAAGTCCACCCTGTTCGACGTCATCTGCGGGCTGCGCGCCCCCACCGGCGGCCGGGTGGCCATCGGCGGCCGCGACGTCACCCGCCACGGCCCCGCCCGGCGCGCACGCCACGGGCTCGCCCGCACGTTCCAGCGCCTGGAGTTGTTCGGCCGCTTGACCGTCCGGGACAACCTGCTGGTCGCCGCCGAACTCGGACCCGAGCGCCGGCGCGCGGCCCGCGCGGTGGACGACCTGCTCGAACGACTGGGCCTGACCGCCCTGGCGGACACCTCGGCCGACGAATTGCCCACGGGCACCGGCCGTCTGGTCGAGGTGGGCCGCGCCATGGCCGCGCGCCCGAGCCTGGTCCTGCTCGACGAGCCCGCCGCCGGACAGGACCCCGGCGAGACGGAACGGTTCGGCGAGCTGCTGCGATCGCTGGCGGCCGAAGGCGCCGCCGTTCTGCTCGTCGAACACGACATGGGCCTGGTCATGAAGGTGTGTGACGAGCTGTTCGTCCTGGATCTCGGCAAGGTCATCGCCTCCGGCCCGCCCGCGGCGGTGCAGGCGAACGAGGCCGTGGTCACCGCGTACCTGGGGGAGATATGACCGCCGGGGCCCGCCACGGGCAGTCGCCCGCGGCCCGATCCGGGGCGACCGAGGAGACGACATGAGTTCCCCTGCGACGAGCACCGCCGGATCCCCCGGCGCGGTGGCGGTCGGTGACGGCGCGATGCCGGATTCCGTTCGGATCGATGCTCCCGCACCGGCATCGGAGGAGACCGCGCTGCTGGAACTGCGCGGTGTCCGCGCCGCCTACGGCGCGATCACCGTCCTGCACGGTGTCGATCTGAGTGTCGCGGCGGGCCGCGTGTCGGCCCTGCTGGGTCCCAACGGCGCGGGTAAGACCACCGCGCTGCGCGTCGCGGCGGGCATACACCCGGTCACCGGCGGCGACGTGATTCTGGGCGGGCGCACGGTCACCGGGGCGAACCCGCGCGACCTGGCGCGCGCCGGCGTCTGCCTGATTCCCGAGGGCCGCGGTGTCTTTCCCAATCTGAGCGTCCTGGACAACCTGCGGATGATGACCTTCACCGGCCGTTCCCGCGAGGAGATCCAGCAGATCGCGTTCGCCCGGTTCCCCATCCTGGAGCGGCGCGCCCATCAGATCGCGGGCACCATGTCCGGCGGCGAACAGCAGATGCTCGCGCTGGCGCGCGGTCTGGCCACCGACCCGGCGGTCCTGCTGCTGGACGAACTGTCCATGGGCCTGGCGCCGCTGGTGGTCGGCGAGCTCTACGAGCAGGTCGCCGAGATCGCCCGGCAGGGCGTGGCGGTACTGGTCGTGGAGCAGTTCGCGGCCGCCGTGCTCGACATCGCCGATCACGCGGCCGTGCTGGTGCGCGGGCGGGTCGCCGCGCACGGGCGGCCCGACGCCGAATTCCGCAACGACCTGGCAGCCCACTATCTAGGAAGTACGACATGACCGAGTCCCGCGCGGACCGCTTCGTCCGCGAACTCACCGATCTGAAGATCCCCGACCCGGCCGCCGGACGAGCGCGGCTGTGGCTGCGCATCGGAATCGCCCTGATGGCAACCGGTCTGGTGCTCGCGCTGTCCGCGTACTTCCTCTCGCACGGCACCAAGAACCCGCTCACCCAGCGCGACGCCATCACCCTGGCGCTGGGCGGGGTGGCCACCAGCGTGGTGGGTTCGGCGATCTTCCTGCGCTACTCGCTGACCGAATTCCTGCGCTTCTGGCTGGCACGACAATCGCACGATCTCGCTCTACTCGGAGATCGACTGGCGGAGAAGGAGATTCACGATGACGACATTGTCTCTGCGGCCCGGTGAGCAGCTGGCCAGCGCCGTCTGCGCGACCCGCGTGGTCGTGGTGCGCACGGCGGGGGCCGAACCGGTCGCCCTGACCTGCGGCGGCGAGCCGATGGCGGTCTCGGCCAAGGCCGAACCGAAAGATGATGCGGGCCAGGCGGTCACGCTGATCGGCAAGCGCTATGTCGACGCGGCCGAATCGATCGAACTGCTGTGCACGCGCTCGGGCAGCGGCGAACTCGCGCTGGACGGCGTCGCCCTGACCCTCAAGGCCGCCAAGGCCCTGCCCGCCTCGGACTGAACGCGGGCCCGCACACGCCGCGCCCCGGGTGGGCGCGGAGCACGTCCCGGCGCCGCGAGCGCGCCGGGATCGACGACGGCCGTTGTCGGCGCGCCGCCGCCCCCGGGGTACAGGCCGGGGCGTTCGAGCGCGTTCGGCCGTCGAGATGAGCCGCCGATGCGGGTGGAACGGCAGACTCCGCCCGCATCGGCGCGCCCACGGGTCGATGACCCGTACGAGGAGAAAGGCGCCAACCATGTCCGAGGGCATGAATTTCGAACTGTCCGAAGATCAGCACCTGATCCGCAAGGCCGTCGCCGAACTGTGCCGCCGCTTCGACGATCAGTACTGGATGGAGAAGGACCAGGCGCACGAGTTCCCGGCCGAGTTCTACGCCGCGATCGCGGCCGGCGGCTGGCTGGGCATCACGATTCCCGAGCAGTACGGCGGGCACGGGATGGGCATCACCGAGGCCACCCTGCTGGCCGAGGAGGTGGCGCGCTCGGGCGGCGGGATGAACGCCGCCAGCTCGATCCACATGTCGATCTTCGGCATGAATCCCGTTGTCGTGCACGGCTCCGAGGAGCTCAAGGCCCGGACCCTGCCGCTCGTGGCCACGGGCGAGCTGCACGTGTGCTTCGGCGTCACCGAACCGACCGCGGGCCTGGACACCACCCGCATCACCACCTTCGCCAAGCGCGTGGGCGACGACTATGTGATCAACGGGCGCAAGGTGTGGATCTCCAAGGCCCTGGAGTCCGAGAAGATCCTGTTGCTCACCCGGACCACGCCGTACGACGAGGTCACCAAGAAGACCGACGGCATGACGCTGTTCCTGACCGACCTGGACCGCGCGCACGTCGACATCCGCCCGATCAAGAAGATGGGCCGCAACGCGGTCAGCTCCAACGAGCTGTTCATCGACGATCTGCGCGTACCCGTGCGGGACCGAGTCGGCGAGGAAGGTAAGGGTTTTCAGTACCTGCTCGACGGCTTGAACCCCGAACGCATGCTCATCGCGGCCGAGGCGCTCGGCCTGGGCCGGGTGGCCCTGGACCGCGCCGTGCGCTACGCGAACGAGCGGGTGGTGTTCGACCGGCCCATCGGCATGAACCAGGGCGTGCAGTTCCCGCTCGCGGACTCGCTGGCTCACCTGGATGCCGCCGAACTCATGCTGCGCAAGGCGACGTGGCTGTACGACCACGGCAAACCCTGTGGGCGCGAAGCGAATACCGCCAAGTACCTGTGCGCGGAGGCCGGCTTCACCGCCACCGACCGGGCCCTGCAGACCCACGGCGGCATGGGCTACTCCGAGGAGTATCACGTCTCGCGCTACTTCCGGGAAGCCCGCGTCATGCGCATCGCGCCCATCAGCCAAGAAATGATCTTGAACTACCTGGGTTCGCACACCCTGGGACTGCCGAGGAGCTACTGATGACCTACCGCGCACCATTCGACCTCACCGGGCGCTCGGCGCTGGTGACCGGCGCCGCGGGCGGCATCGGCGCGGCCGTGGCACACGCCCTGGCCGCAGCCGGGGCGACCGTGCTGGTCACCGACGTCGACGGCGACGCCGCAGCCGCCGTCGCCGAGAAGATTCGCGGAAACGGCGGTGCCGCCACCGGTTTCGCGCTGGATGTCGCCGACCGGGCCGCCGCCGACGCAGCGGTCGCCGCGGCGGCCGAGCCGACCGGCGGCGTCCTGCACATCCTGGTCAACAACGCCGGGGTGACCGACCCGGCCATGTTCGCCGACACCACCGCGGAGTCGGTGCGCAGGCTGTTCGACATCCACGCACTGGGCACGATCAACTGCGCCCAGGCCGCCCTGGCCGTGCTCCCCACCGACGGCACCGGCCGCATCATCAACGTCACCTCCGCCGCCGCGCTCGTCGGCACCCTGGGCCAGGTGAACTATTCGGCCGCCAAGGCCGCGATCATCGGCATCACCAAATCCCTGGCGAAGGAGCTCGCGCGCAAGCGCATCCTGGTCAACGCGCTCGCGCCCCTGGCCGCGACGCCCATGACGGCGACCATCCGCACCGACGAGCGCTTCGCCGAAACCATGCTGAATCGAATTCCGCTGCGGCGCTGGGCCGAACCCGAGGAGGTCGCCGGCGCCTTCGTCTTCCTGGCCTCGGACGCCGCCTCCTTCGTCACCGGTCAGGTGCTGCCGGTGGACGGCGGCATGGTGATGTGATGGGCGAGCCGCCGGTGCTGCTGAGCGCCGACCACGACGGCGTCCGCACCCTCACCCTCAATCGCCCGCACCGCAAGAACGCCATCGACCCGCCGCTGTGGATCGCGCTGGCGGAAGCGTTGCGCCACACCGCCGATGACCGGTCGGTACGGGCGCTGGTGCTGACCGGGGCCGGTGACGCGTTCTGCTCGGGCGCCGACATCGGCGCACCCGACCCCCGGCACCCGGTCTACCGGATGCGGGCGCTCACCGACGTGGCATTGCTGCTGCGCGAGTTGCCGATACCGACCGTTGCGAAGGTCGCCGGGGTCGCGATGGGCGCGGGCTGGAACCTGGCGCTGGGCTGCGATCTGGTCGTCGCGACCCCGGAATCGACCTTCTGCCAGATCTTCACCAGGCGCGGATTGACCCTGGATCTCGGCGGCTCGTGGCTGCTGCCCCGCCTGATCGGATTGCAGCAGGCCAAGCGGCTGACCCTGCTCGCGGAGACCATCGACGCGGCGCAAGCCCTCGAGCTGGGACTGGTCACCTGGGTGGTGGACGGCGCCGAGATCGACGCCTTCACGGGCGATCTGGCCGCGCGCCTGGCCGCCGGTCCGCCGGTGGCGCTCGCCCAGACCAAGGCCCTGTTGGACGCGGGCGCGGAAGCCGGCTTCCGGGACGCGCTCGCCGCCGAGGCCCGCGCCCAGGGCATCAACTTCGCGACGGCCGACGCCCCCGAGGCGTACGAGGCCTTCGCCCAGCGCCGTGAACCCCGGTTCACCGGGCACTGGACCGCGCCGCGCCGGGAACCCGGCCGGGCGGCATCGACCGAGAACGGAGCATGAGCGATGCGGGAAGTCATTGTGGCGGGCGCGGTGCGCACGCCCGTGGGTAGACGGAACGGCGGCCTGGCGGGTGTCCATCCCGCGGATCTGTCGGCGCTGGTGCTCAACGAGCTCGTCGCGCGAACGGGCATCGACCCGGCGCTCGTCGACGACGTGATCTGGGGGTGTGTCTCGCAGGTCGGTGACCAGTCCAGCAATATCGCGCGCTACGCGGTGCTGGCCGCGGGCTGGCCGGAGTCGGTGCCCGGCACCACCGTCAATCGCGCGTGCGGTTCCAGCCAGCAGGCGCTGGACTTCGCCGCCCAGGCCGTGGCCTCGGGACAGCAGGACCTCGTGGTCGCCGGCGGGGTCGAGGTGATGAGCCGCGTACCGCTCGGCGCTGCCCGAGGTACCGGAATGCCTTACGGGCCATTGGCTTTGGCACGGTACGACGGATTCTCTTTCAACCAGGGTCTGTCGGCCGAGCTGATCGCCGTCAAATGGGCGCTGGACCGCACGCGGGTCGACGATTACGCCGCACGCTCGCACGAACTGGCCGCCCGCGCCCAGGACGCGGGCGCGTTCGACGCCCAGATCGTCCCGGTGACAACGGATTCCGGCACGGTCTCCGCCGACGAAGGCATCCGGCGCGGTACCACCGTGAAGAGCCTGGCCGGCCTGTCGCCGTCCTTCCAGGAGGACGGCGTGCTGCACGCGGGCAACTCCTCGCAGATCTCCGACGGCGCCGCGGCCCTGCTGCTCACGACATCGGAACGGGCCCGCGAGCTGGGGCTCACCCCGCTCGCCCGCTACCGCGCGGGCGCGGTCGCCGGTGCGGACCCGGTGCTCATGCTCACCGGCCCGATCCCGGCCACCGCGAAGGTGCTGGCCAAAGCCGGTCTCGCCCTGGCCGATATCGGGGTGTTCGAGGTGAACGAGGCGTTCGCGCCGGTGCCGCTGGCCTGGCTGGCCGAGACCGGCGCCGACCCGGACCTGGTGAACCCGCTGGGCGGGGCCATCGCGCTCGGGCATCCGCTCGGTGGATCGGGCGCGGTGCTCATGACTCGGATGATCCACCACATGCGGGACAACGGGATTCGCTACGGACTGCAGACGATGTGCGAGGGCGGCGGGACCGCCAACGCCACCGTCGTCGAACTCGTCCCCTGATCGAGAGGCCATCGTGCGCCGCGACCTTTTCACCGCCGAGCATGACGAATTCCGTTTGCTGGTGCGGGACTTCGTGAAGCAGAAGATCGTCCCCGACTACGCCGACTGGGAGAAGGCCGGGCTCATGCCCCGCGACGTCTTCACCGCCATGGGCGAACTCGGCATGCTGGGCATCGCGCTGCCGCAGGAGCACGGCGGCGCGGGGCTGCGGGACTACCGGTTCAACATGGTGCTGCAGGAGGAGGCCGCGCGGGCGCTGGTCACCCTCGGCACCGTGCGCACCCAGCTCGACGTCATCCTGCCCTACTTCCTCGAATACGCCGACGCCGCACAGCGCGAGCGCTGGTTCCCGGGCATGGCCGCGGGCACGCTGCTGACCGCCATCGCCATGACCGAGCCCGGGACCGGCTCGGATCTGGCGGGCATGCGCACCCGGGCGGTGCGCGACGGCGACGACTACATCCTCAACGGCGCCAAGACCTTCATCACCGGCGGGCTGCACGCGGACCTGGTCATCGTGGTGGCCCGCACCGCCACCGACCCGGACAACCGGCGCGCGGGGCTGACCCTGCTGGTGGTCGAGGACGGCATGCCGGGCTTCACCCGCGGCCGGATGCTGGACAAGATGGGCTGCAAGGTGCAGGACACCATGGAGTTGTCCTTCGACAACGTGCGTGTGCCGCAGGCGAATCGGCTCGGTGAGGACGGCGCGGCCTTCGGGTATCTAGGCCGGAATCTGCCGCAGGAGCGGATCACCGTCGCGGTCGGATCGGTGGCACAGGCCCGGGCCGCCATCACCGCGACGGTGGACTACGTCAAGCAGCGCAAGGCCTTCGGTACCCCGGTCTCCTCGTTCCAGAACACCAAGTTCGAACTGGCCGCCATGTCGGCCGAGGTCGAGGCCGCGCAGTGCATGGTCGATCGGGCGGTGAGTGAACTGATCGTGGACAAGCTCTCGGGGGCGGACGCGGCGCGGGTGAAGCTGTTCTGCACCGAGGTTCAGGGCCGGGTGGTCGATCGCTGCCTGCAGCTGTTCGGCGGCTACGGCTACATGCTGGAGTATCCGATCGCGCGGCTGTACACCGATGCCCGGGTCGCGCGGATCTACGCCGGGACCAGCGAGGTCATGAAGGTCATCGTGGCGCGCGACCTCGGCCTGTCCTGAGCGCGAGGCATAAAAATAAGAATGAGCAAATATGAGAATGGCATTGTTCATGTGATCTAGGTCTCCTATACTGTGGCGATGTTCAAGGCGAAACCCGGTGTGCGGGTACGCATTCTGGCGATTGCCCTGGTTCCCAGCCTCACCCTGCTCGGCGTCGGCGTGGGCGGGGCCGGGTACCTGGTCGCGGCCAGCGGGCACGACGAGGAATGGGCCTCGAAGATGCTCGACGGGATCTCGCCGGTGTCGGAACTGGTGGCCGCGATTCAGCAGGAGCGCCAGGTCACGCTGTGGATCTACGGCGGTACCCAGGCCGACGCCGGCACGCTGTCGGGCGCGCGGAATCGGGTGGATACCGCGCTGCGCCACATGAATCCGACCGAGGACGCGCTGCGCGCGCTGGGGCGCGAGGACCTCAAGGACTCGGTCGGCGACCTGAACCTGCTGGAGAAGCTGTTGTCCGGGCAGCGCGCGGCCTTCGACGCGGGAGCGCTGAGCCTGACCGAGTCGTACGCGTTCTACGGACGGCTGCCCGAGATGGTCATCCTCGGCACCCGCATGATCCAGGACCAGGCGCCGAGCGCCGAGAGCGCGGGCAAGCTCACGCTGGCCGCCGAAGCCTTGACCGCACAGGAGGCGATCAACCGCGCCAACGCGCTGGCCGCGTCGCTGGCGGGAGACGCCGGGCTGCCCGACATCCTGGCGGCGGAGTATCAGCGGCTCGTCGGCTTCTCGCACTCACTGGTGGAGAACTTCGCCAAGGACCAGTCCTCCGAACAGGCCGGGGCCGCACAGCGATTGCTGCAGTCGATGGCGTGGAAGCGCCTGACCGCGGTGGAGAGCGCGCTCGTGCAGCGCTCGGACGCGCGCCGCATCTCCGCCGCCTCCGGGGTGTCCACGAGCGCGATGCAGGCGCTGTTCACGACCCCGCTGCCGGTCTCGCATCAGGAGTGGCAGGACGCCGTCGCCGAGGTCTCGGCCGTGCTGACCGGATTCTGGGACGCGCACAATCGGCGCGCGCAGACGCTGGCCATCGAGGCGTCCAAGGACACCCGCGGTGACGCGCTGCTGGCCGGGGCCGCGGTGCTGCTGCTCTCGGCCGGCGCCATCGCCATCGCGCTGCTGTTGGCGGACCGCATCATTCGCCGCCTGCGGCGGCTGCGCAATCGCACCCTGAGCCTGGCCAACGAGGGCCTGCCCGAGGTCATGCGGCGGCTGCGCGCGGGGGAGCCGGTGGATCCGGCCGCCGACGGCGCGGTGCTGAACTTCGGTGACGACGAGATCGGCCAGGTCGCCGCCGCGTTCGGGCACGCCCACGCCACCGCGATCTCCGCGGCGGTGACCGAGGCCCGCACCCGCGAGGGCGTCGAGAAGGTGGTGCTCAATATCGCCCACCGCAGCCAGGTGATGGTGCATCGCCAGCTGGAGATTCTCGACGATGTCGAAGCGAACCAGGAAGATCCGGCCATGCTCGAGGTCTTCTTCCGCCTCGATCACCTGGTGACCCGCGAGCGCCGCAACGCCGAGAACCTGATCATCCTGGCCGGCGGTCAGCCGGGACGCCAATGGCGGCAACCGGTTTCGCTGATGGAGGTGGTGCGCTCGAGCGTCGGCGAGACCATCGACTACACCCGCACCCGCGTCTCCCGCATGCCGGACGTGGCCGTCGTCGGCCTGGTGGTCGCCGACCTGCTGCACCTGCTGGCCGAGTTGATCGACAACGCGGTGGCCTTCTCGCCGCCGACCGCCCCGGTGGAGGTGATCGGCACGGTCGTCGGCAAGGGCATCGCCCTCGAGATCATCGATCAGGGCGTCGGCCTCCCGCAGTCCGAGAAACAACGCCTGGACCAGATGCTCTCCAGTCCACCCGATTTCGGCGTGCACACCCTGTTCGAGGATTCCCGCCTCGGCCTGTTCGTGGTCGCCCGCCTGGCGGCCCGCCACGGCATCACCGTCCGCCTGGGCGAATCCGACTACAGCGGCGTCCGCGCGGTGGTGCTGATCCCGTCCCGCCTGGTGGTCGCGCAGCATCGCGATCCCGAAGCGCGGTCCGCCGTCGAACCGGTACCAGCCTCCGCCACCCCGGCGGTCCCGGGCCCGCCCGCCGTGCACTAGGTCTCGTCAGCTCAGGGGATCGGACTACAGGAAACAAACTTAACGGTCTATTATTCGAAAATATGTTCGAGAACTGGCCGGAGCCGTCCGTAGGCCCCTCCCCGCGCCGCGTTGTCCAGCCGCCCGTGCCTGTCACCGTCGACCTGGGATTGGCCATCTTCACCGACGGCACCCACTTCGGCGCCAACGAACTCCCGCTGTGGGTCCGCTCGGGCGGACTCCTGGTCACGGGCCGCTCCCCAGGTCTCCTACTGGCCTGGGCCCGGACCTCCTCCGGGGATTGGCTGGCCCTGGTCGAGCTGACCCTGCTGACCGCCAACGGGTTCGGGCACGTCCCCACCCGGCAGTGGTGCACCCGCCGGGCCGTGGAGAAGGCCGACGCCGACTACTGAGACCGCCTGGTGTGGCGTCGTCGTACTCGGTGTTCAGGTCGGCAGACCGCACGATCGCCAGATCGCTCTCGGCCTCGAGGCCCTCTCACCAAGACCGCGCCAGCCTGTACGCGTGGGCGCAGGCGACTTCTCTGCACTTGGCAAGCAGGAGCGCCGCATTGGGCGCAAGTTGCAAGCCGGTGCCCGAGCGACCTCGATCGCAGGTCAGCCGGCCCCGGCGATGTTGACCAGCCACGAGATCCCGAACCGGTCGACGCACATCCCGAACTCGTCGCCCCACGGCTGGGTGGCCAGCTCGACCGTCACGGTCCCTCCGTCCGACAGCGCCTGCCAGTAGCCGCGCAGCTCCTCGGTGTCGTCCCCGCCGAGGCTGACCGCGAGGTTGTTCCCGGGCCGCAACGTCTCGCCCGGCAGCATGTCGGCTGCCATCAGCGTGAGGCCGGACGCTGTTTCCAGCCGGCCGTGCATGACCTGGTCGCTGATGCCGTGGTCGTCGGTGCCGAAGTCGCCGAAGTGGTTGATCGTGAGATCGCCGCCGAACACGTCCTGGTAGAACGCCAGGGCGGCCGAGGCATTACCCGCGAAGCTGAGGTAGGGGTTCAGTCGAGTGGTCATGGACCGACGATAGAGATCTCATCCCACTCGAGGATGTGGTTGCGGCCTGAACCCGCCGGACTCGAGGGGTGATCCGGCGATGTAGTTTGTCAGGTTGCGGAACCCGAGGGCGGAGCCGCGGGGTGCTCGAGCCGGCCGTTGATCGCCTACTGCCCACCGGAGATATGCAAGTCGACTGCCGCGCAACCGACCGTGACGACGAGGCCGGATGGGCGGGTTACGATGCGGCTTCATCGGTTTCGTGTTGTCGATGATCTGAGATTTCCTACATCTCAGCAACGCACGGAAATGCCGCTGGGCGCGCGGCACGGACCCCGCTGGCGCTGCCAACCCGAGCTCGGCGCCCGGCGTCATCGGAGAGAATAGTGCACCTTCCAAATACGTGCACTCCACCGGTTCGCACTCGCGCGCACCTGCGTCATCCATCCTGGCGCGGTCTACGGGTCGACATATCCCCGGAACAGGTTCGGCTGCCTCCGGAGTGATCTCACTCATGGGAGCGGTCAGCCTCAGCCAGCACCGAGGTCAGGTAGACGGCATACTGGCTGGCCCAGGACCGTACGGCCTCGTGAACCTTGAGTGCGGTGTACTCGGTCACGAGTTCAGGGTTGCCGCTCACCATGTCGAACAGGTCGAGCAGCTCGTCGAGCCCTTGCCGGAACTCCTGTGGAGTCCCAGGCCACAGCTCGAGACGAGACGGTCGACGCACCTTCCCGGCCACCGGGAAAGCCACTTTCCACACCGCGTCGGCCAGGGCGAGGCGTGTGTCGCGGACAGCCTGCGCGGGCTTTCCATTGAACATCTGCATGCTCTTGGCCCGCCGAGCGACGATGAAGAGTTCGACGATGCCGTCATCGACCGTCTTTCGGTCCTTGGCCGACAGATTTGCCGCAGCGGTGACGGCGTCGATCGACGCAGCGGCCGGGGGTGTCGTCTCGGCGGTGTCCGTCTCGGCAGGGTCTTCGTCGGCTGGTTCTTCGTCGGCGGGTTCGATTCCATCGCCCGGGGTTCGACGGTCCCCGGCCTCGATCGCCAGGGCGGTCTCGGCTGCTTGCCCGGCCAACTCGGAAGACACCTCGAGCGCGAATCCCGGTGCCTCCAGCCGCCCGGAGTTCAACCGGCCCACCAGACCGGTGAGCGGGGCGCGTAGCCAGAACAGAATCAGCGCGGTCATCACCGGCCATTTCAACGATTCGATGTACTGCAAGACCATCTCGGGCGCGCTCACCCAGAGATCGTAGAACGCCACCACGAAACAACGTGCGGCGCAGTGCAATACGGGCAATGGCCATAGCGGAGCCGAGTCTCGGCAGTACGAAACCGCACGTGCTGGCCGACGCCACCACGGACATCGACGACCTCGACCGACGCAGGCCGTGGCTCGCCTACGCGGGTTCGGGGCCGCGGTATCGGTTCACGGCCGCGAAGGACTCGCGGACCTCGGGGCGGTGAGAGGGCCCTTCCGCGTGATCGCCGTCGACATCGGTGCCGTGCGCATTGCTGGGGTCGCAGTGCCTATTGTGTCTACCCGGGGGGAGCCGAGTGGCTGCCACAGCAGACACGGGAGGGCACAGGCATGAATTCGTATCCGGGCGCCGGGGGCGGCGGTCCGCACTGGAATCCCGCACCGGGACAGCCCTATCCCGCGCCGCAGCCACACTGGCCGCCCGCCGCCCCACCCCGCCCGCCGGCCACCCCACCGGGTTCGACCCGCCGGTGGGTGGTACCGGTGATCATTGCGGGCGCGGTCGCGATCGGTGGATTCACGCTCTGGCGCGGGATCACCAACGACGATCGCCGCACCGATGTATCGGTCAGCGAGCTGCGTATGGGTGACTGCATCGACATCCACGGAGACGGGCAGGAACTCACGCTCGTGGTGCGCCGGAACTGCGTCAAGCCGCACGAGGCCGAGGTCTTGTACAGGGGCGCGGTCGACATCTCCGGTGGCGAAGCTACCGCGCGCCCGGACGCCCACGCCCAATGCGAAACCCACGCCCGCCCGCTGCTGACAGCCGCCGGCCTCGAGGACAGCGTCGAGTTGCAGGTGTACTACTCCCCCGACAAGGCGAAGTCCTACAAGGACTTCGAAGGCGTTCTCTGCCTGGCCGTGGGCAAGTCGAGTCTCACCGCGCAGATCTGGAAGAAATAGGGTGTGGCATCATCGCTGCGACGCGGGACGTAGTGCCCGGCAGCGGATGTGATCCAGGGGTGGGCAATGACGATGACGAATGATCCCCGCGAGCGCGCAGCGGGTTTCAAGGTGCTGGGCTGGTTGGCGATCGTGTTCGCGGTGGGTTTGTTCGTGGCGTCCTGGTCAGCGGGCAACGACGCCGAGAACCCCCGCTGTGACGGACAGCAGATGTCACGCAGTGATGCCTGCCTCGGATCCACAGACAAGAGCTACGACGAACGCGCCGAGAGCGCATCGAACGCGCAGCAAAACCTGCTGTACGCCGGTGGCGGCACCCTGGTACTCGGGTTGGTCCTGCTCGGTGCCAGCGCGGCAGTAAAACCCGAATAGCCTCATCGCCCAACCCAGCACGGCCGATCAGCCGGTCGGCGTGACCACCGACCGCACTCTCATGCCGATGATCGGACGGATTCGGGCGAGCGCACCAACCTGACACCGATCCTCGGCAACACGATTTCGTTGGCCTCGGATCATACGAGAGTGCAGGATGCGTCCGTGAGCGTCGATATTTTCCCAGCCATCGCGCAGTGGGACCGGTTGGCTGAAAGGCTGAACAGTGAAGGCATGGATGGACTTTGGAAAATGTTCTGGGCCATCCCGTCCCTCGAAGAACTCGGCGACGATTACGACGAGAACGTTCGCTTCCTCTGGCCGCCTTCGGACCTCGCGCCGTGGTACGCCGAATGCACCTTCCGCGGGGTGGCGTCCACCGGCTCGATGGACGCGCACTGGGACCTCGCCGAGGCCTGGGGAGAGATGCGCGAGCAGTCCGACATGCCTACCGACCTGGCCGCACTGTTCGACCAGTTCATCATCGGACTGCTCGGGCACAGGGGCAGCGACCCTGTGCCCGGCCTGCCGATGGAGAAGATCGACCGCCATTTGCGAACGGCGTGTTCACCGGCCGAGATCGCTGGACTGGCTCGAGTCTGGCTCCGATGTAGTGATCGCATCGAGGAACTCCGGCCTGTGCTGACAGCGGAGGCCATCACACGCGGGCCGAGTTTCGCCGATTTCGACCAGTTCGCGATGCTGGTCCGGGATTGGGGGGAGATCATCTTGGAGGCTGCCCGTCGGGATTGGGGATTGTTCTACCTCACCTAGTTATCGACCCTCCTCGGCATTCGGAGACGAGGACCACAGCTAAAGCGAATGCACGCTCATGCCGCATACCGCGCTGACCGAACCGGCCAGCGCGGGGTGCCGGCGGCCGCGACCCGGTGTCGTGCACAGCGTCCGCTTCTGCCGAGTTCCGGAAACCCGATCGCCGCGCCAAGCCGTATTTGACCAGTGGGTCCAGGAGCGGGGAATTGTCCTGACTGGTAAGCCGCAGCGACGACCGTCCGAGCTGTCTGACCGACCCGATAGGGTCCACCGTGTGTCTGTGAACTGCGATCTCTATGCATCAGTAAGAGGCTTTGCTGATCTTCATGAAGCACAGTCTGTGAAGGCTGCGGTCGAGCAGCTGTTAGCGGAGGAGTTCCAAGGTGGCTGGGACTTCAACGTGGAAGTCAAGCAGCGAGACGATACCGATATCTACGTGGTGATCGAATCACTTAACACGCTGATCATCAGCGGAAACGGCTCGTGGACAGACGTATTCGATGGACTTCTCGCAGAGCGTGTTTCCGCCGTTGCGGCCCAGGCCAAGGCGAACACCGAGTGGACTTGGCCCGACTACCGCTAGCCGGGGCGGAGCAACTGCCGAGGGCGGCATCTTCCCGAGGTCAGCGCACTGTAATGCCACATACCGCACTGATGGATCTGCAAGGCGTTCGAGGCTTGCCGCATAGCTGAACTGGGTGAATGATCAACCGGTGATCAAGTCGTCCTGCTGCTCGGAAGCGCCGGAAATGCCCTCTGCGACAGTCGGTATCGCTCTCTTCCAAGACGCCGAATTGGACTGCTTGATCGGTGAGGATATTCGCGCCTACCTCTTCGTCTACGGAACCTACGACTCCTCGACCGGTTGGGTCGATTCGAAGGATGAAGAGGGACGGCCGTGGTGCAATTTCGGGCTCCAGCAGACCATCACCTCGATCGTCGACGGACTGTGGGAGGACTGGGAGGGCCATGTGGTGAACCTGCACTGGGAGCTGGACTCCGGCACGCGGCACGACGCGCAACGGCTCAACGTGACCCTGCCCATGCACGTACACGTGCCCGTCAGGCCAGATCCTCCGCGCTGGCTGGATCCGGAAACATGGACGATCACCTTTGATGATCCACCGTTCTGACCCCGAAGGTCCGAAGCTTCGGATGTCCGCTCATGCCGCTGATCGCGCTGACCGAAGCAGCCAGCGTGGGTCAGTCGAAGGTTTGCGGGCCAAGCCGATTTGAGGCCGGCGGAACGTCCGCTACTGCCGATGTGCGTGCTCACGGCGTTGCCATGGTGTACCGCCAGAGGGTCGCCGGCACAGCCCTGCGGCGTCTGCCGCTCGTTCGAGATGGTGCGCCCACGATAGGAGTTGTTTTGGTCCACCGACATCCGTCCACATCACGGCCGCATGGGGAGTTCTGTTGGATGGACTGCAAGTCGGTGGACGTTGATGCGGCCGCCCGGGTTTTCGCCGACGAGTTCGGTTGGGAATGCCTAGTAGATCCAGACGACTGGCGGGGTGCGATCAAGGCGCGAGCCGACCGCCACTGGGTTGCCGGGATAAGCAATCTCGATAGTCCGCTCTATCCTCCCGGGACACCACCGCACGTCAGTTACTACCTCGGTGTCGAAGATGCAGCGGCCCTTCACCACCTGGCCATCAGCCACGGAGCGCGCAGCCTGCTTGCTCCGACACCTATCGCGGAGCAAGGAACCCTCGCTACCATCGTCGACCCTTTCGGAGCGGTCGTGTCGCTGTGGCAACCGCAGACATTCACCGGATGGTCACACCCCCCGGGACCACGGACTCCCGGCCCGGTCGTCCACGAATCCCGCGCCCCTGCCGCGGCCGAACGCTTCTATCGACGACAGCTCGGACTGCGGCTGAAAGACGCGGACTTCACCCCACCGCTACTCGGAGACCCGCTCGATGGCGACGCTGCATGGACAGTCGCGATCGAAGTAGCTGGTGCGTCGATGCGTGCCGTCCATCTCGCCACCGGCCATCGGTATTTGCGCCTCTGATCGGCGGAACGCACCATCATGCCGAGTGTCGTGCGATGGCATTTATCTGGATTGCACGGCTCGTCGCGTGGAATCGCATTTGGACTCAGCTTGGCTCGGGTGGTTGCACAGGCGTGTGATGTGTCACCGTCACCGTTAGGGTACCGCTGGTGAACCTTGGGGCAGCGTGCTCGGCGGGGTTCGTCAGATCCTGAGTGTTCTCCACCACGTTGAGTGATGCCATCACGTCGTCGCGGTCGGCCAGGAACCGGTAGTACGTCGGGTGCGGATCAGCCACTTTGTACAGGATTTCGCGCACCACGCCACGCTCGGTGGCAGTGATCGGTATTCGTCGTACGGACAGGGTTGCAGCTAGTGCGTCTGCCACGAGCATGTACTCACCGGCTTGATAGAGCTTGTCGAAATATGCCATGGCGTCATCGCCACTTCCGTCCTCGTAGTGGGCGATCAGTCTGTCTCGGAGTGCCTGCAGAAGGGTGCCGAGCCTTGATGTCCACCATCGCGACATCTCCAACATCTCCGCGTAGTAGGCATCGGTCCTTTCCATCGTCCACCTCTGTTCCAGCCGTGTTTGACACGCTTCCCGTCGAGCCACAAAGTTCGCGGGTCTGCACGATCTTGCCCGATGGTCGTGCGGCATCAGCACATGCTGATACCCGCGCAGGTTGAACGGCCAGCATGGGCGGCGACAGCGAGATCTCCTTCAGCACCGGATGTACGCACATGCCGCATACTGCGCTGTCCGAACCGGCCAGCGCGGCGCATTCGAAGCCTAAGTGGGATCAACCTTCGAATGGGTCAGTCTCGCGGCCGCTGTTGTGTCGGAGGTATCGGAGTGGTTGGCACCAATGGCGAGGTGACGGCGGGCAGTGGGACGGCCGGCACATCCTGCTCCGCAGGGGGATTCGACGTGAGCAAGAAGATCATCGCCAATGCCAGAACCAGCACCGCCGCACCGACCGAACGGGCGATCGGCCATCGCAGGCTCCTGAGATGCTGCATCACCGCAGTTGGCTCGGTGTCCATTTCCCTCCCCGATGACATTCTCGCCAGGCAGATCGTCGTGTTGATCCCGGCCAATACCCGTACTTGGCTATCGACTTCTCGAACGTCCGCTACTACCGGTGGGCTCAGGGGCCGCAGTGACCTCCAAGCCCTGATAAGCCCACCGAGGTGTTCGTCGGCGGCCCTGCGCGGCGGTCACGGGATCACCCGAGTACGGCGCGGCCTTCGGGGGTGTCCGCGAGGAGTGTTTCGAGTTCTCCCTTCGTGCGGGCTATGTCGGCGATCCGGGCCAGGGCGGGAGCGGTGTCGGCCCATAGCCACCAGTGCTCGCCGACTATCCAGATCGCGGCGTCGGTGTCGGTGAACTGCTCGAGGTTCGCGTCGTCGAACGGCCGGGCCTCGTGGTCGGGGAACGCGGCGGTGACGGCGACGCGGGCGGCGGCGGACAGTGGACCGCGGGCACGCAGCCACAGGCCGGATTTGAACAGTTGCAGGGGTGCGCTTTCGGCGGAGCGTTCGAGGTCGGCTTCGGGGCCCCAGAACGAGAGGGGAGCCCAGGCGTGCGCGAGGTAGGCGTCGGCGAACAGCGTGAACAGCCATGCAGAGAACGGCCGCGACGCGGCGGCCCAGCCGGATGACGTGAAGAACTCGTGGACCGGGGGATCGTCGGTGCCGTCGAGTTCGATGTAGGCGCGGCCATCGCGAGTTTCGTTGGTGAACAGCAGGTGCAGCGATTCGGCGGGCGGATTCGGTGGCAACTCGGCCGTCGGGTCCATGAAAGCGGCGAGTGGGGTGATCTCCGCGGCCCAGTAGTCCGCGAGCAATGCGGGGAGGCCGACCGTCCACGAATAGTCGTCCAGCTCGCCGATCACCGGTCGACCGCTGTTTCCCTCGTTCCACACGGTGCGAGGGAAACCGTCCTGGCCGAGCGGGATCTCGCCCACGATCGAGAAGAATTCGGCTAGTGCACGGGGGAGTGCGGCCGTGGCATGACGAAGTGGTTCGGGGCGCTCGGGTTCCATCATGAGCAGGAAGAGCGTGTCCTGGAGAGGTGACGGCACGACCACGAGAGTACGACCCGGCGAACGCTCCGTGGTGCGGTCACGCGGGCCGAGGTATCCGAACGATGTTGCGCCAGAGCATGAAACGAGATTCCTTGGCGATCCCCTTTCTCGGCAACCGCCAGCTCTGTCCCGACCATCGGCCGCGGCTACAGACGCACTTTCACCGCGGACCGGGCACCAGCGAGGAACCCTCGCCGGTGTCCGGTCCGAAATGCACACCGCCCGAAGTGGTTCCGGCGGGTGGTTTCCGGATCGATCCGGGTCGTGGGGCGCTCAGCGGGCCGGCTGCGTTCCCACCGGCGCTGCGCAGCGGCGCCACCGGTCAGCCGCGAGGCCGGGGGTCTACTCCCCGCCCCTCAGGCGCCGTAGCCGACGATGCTCTTGATCTCCAGGTAGTCGTGGAACCCGAACTCGCCCCACTCCCTGCCGTTTCCGCTCTTGCCGTAGCCGCCGAAAGCGCAGTGGAAGTCGAAGGCGTCGTTGATCGTGACGTAGCCGGCGCGCAGGCGGCGGGCCACGGCCCGGGTCTGCTCGGGGTCCGCGCCGGCGACATTCGCGGCGAGGCCGTAGTCGGTGTCGTTGGCGATCGTCACCGCGTGGTCGACGTCGTCGTAGGCGAGTATCGACAGCACCGGGCCGAAGATCTCCTCGCGGGCGATCGTCATGTCGTTGGTGACGTCCGCGAAGATCGTCGGTTTGACGTAGTAGCCGGTGTTCAGGCCGTCCGGGCGGCCGGGTCCGCCGGTGACCAGGGTCGCGCCCTCGTCGATGCCGCGCTGGATCAGCGCCTGCACCTTCTCGAACTGCGGGCCCGAAACCACCGGACCCAGCGCGACATCACCGGCCGGATCGCCGACCGTGAGCTGGGCCGCGGCCGTACGAGCGGCCTCGACGGCCTCACCCATGCGGGCGCGCGGCACGAGCATACGGGTCAGCGCGCTGCACGTCTGGCCGGCGTTCATCATGACCGGGCCGATGGCCGCGGCGACATTGGCGGGCAGATCGGCGTCGTCGAGCACGATGTTCGGGCTCTTGCCGCCGAGTTCCTGCACCACGCGCTTCACACTCGGCGCCGCGTTGCGGGCCACCTCGATGCCGGCCCGGGTGGAGCCGGTGAACGAGATCAAATCCACGTCCGGGTGCGCGGACAGCGGGACCCCGACGCCGGGGCCGTCGCCCTGCACGAGGTTGAACACGCCCGCGGGAACACCTGCGGCATCGAGGATCTCGGCGAATATCTGCCCGCTGAACGGCGCGCGCTCGGCCGGTTTGAGCACCATCGTGCAGCCGGTGGCCAGGGCCGGGAACACCTTCACCGCGATCAGGCTCAGCGGCCAGTTCCACGGGGTGATGAGCCCGCACACCCCGATCGGCTCGTGCACGATCCGGGTGTCGCCGCGCTGCTCCTCGAACGCGAACCGCTCGAGCACCTCGATGGCGGTCTCGAGATGTCCGGTGCCCAGATTCAGCTGGAAACCGCCCGCGAGCGCGGCGGGCGCGCCCATCTCCTCGGTGAGGGCCGCCGCCAGATCGGAGGACCGTTTGGCGTACTGCTCGCCGATCGCGCGCAGCACCGAAACCCGTTCGGCCACTGGGGTACTCGACCAGGCGGGGAACGCCGCGCGGGCGGCGGCCACCGCCCGGTCCACATCCGCGGCCGACCCGCTCGCGACCCGTCCACACACCTGTTCGGTGGCCGGATTCACCACGTCGAACGTCTCCGGCCCGGCCGGATCGACCCAGGCGCCGCCGATGTAGAACTTCCCGTATTCGCGCATGACTACTGTGTCCCTTCCGCGTACCAGGTACGGAATTCGTCGTAACTGGGCATCTCCTCGGAATTGGCCTTGGGATCGACCGCCACGTGGATCACCCCGACCTTGCCGCTGGCGTAGGCGCGGGCGATGGCGGGCGCGATCTCCTCTTCCTTCTCCACGTATTCGCCGTAGCAGCCGAAACCCTCTGCGACCCTGTCCAATCGGACGTCGGTGCTCCAGTGTGTGCCGGTCTCGAGCGACCCCTGCCCGAACAGGCCCTTGTAGACCCCGACCTCGAGCCCCCACGCGTAGTCCACCGCCACGACGCACACCAGCGGCAGGTTCAATCGCGCCGCGGTCTCCAGCTCGGCGATATGGAACTGGAACGAGGAGTCACCGGAGATCAGCATCACCGGCCGCTTGCCGCCGTCGGCCACCGAAGCGCCCACCGCGTAAGGGATTCCGGTGCCCAGGTGCCCGAAGTTCTGATTCCAGATGACATCGCGCGGCTTGGCCTGGGAGTACGTCCACCCGAAGATCGTGGTCGCCCCGCCGTCCCGCACCATGATGCCGTCGGCGGGAAACGCCTTGGTGGCCTCCACGATCAGGCGCGCCGGATGCACCGGAGACCGGCCGGACGGCGCGGTCTCGGCCAGCTCGGCCAGCCGCGCGGCATCCTGCTCGATCCAGCCCGCCAGCTCCGCGGTCGGGGTGCGCGGGGTGTCCCGCAGCGCCTCGGTCAGCTGCGGCACGATGGCCCGCAGATCGCCGACCAGGGGCACGTCGATGGCGCGGTTGACCCCGATCGCCTCCGGATTCTGTTCCACCAGAATCCACGACCGCTTCGCCTCGCCCGCCACCCAGTGCCGCCCGACCCCGTAGTGCACGGGTTCGCCGAGTTCGGTGCCGATGGCCAGGCACAGATCGGACTTGACCACCGCCTCGATGGCCGACGGGGAGAAGCCGTAGGCGAACGTGCGGTCCTCGAGGCCCTCGATGTACGAGGTGCCGCCGGAAGTCTGGATCACCGGGCACGCCATGACCTCGGCCAGCGCCCGCACCGCCGCGCCCGCGCGGGTGGTGTGCACCCCGTGCCCGACCAGCAGGATCGGCTGCTCGGCGGCGCGGATCAGCGCGGCGGCCTCGTCGATCAGGTTCTGCCCGGCCGTCTGCCCGACGAGTCGATACCGGTGCGGGGGCAGGGGTTCGGGCACATCGAGTTCCTCCTGGATGATGCCCTTGGGCCACTCGATGTACACCGGGCCCGGGGTGCCGGTCAGCGCCCGGCGCAGGCCCTCGCGGATGATCTCGTCGGTCTGATCGGCGTATTCGATACTGGCGCTGTACTTCACCGATGGCGTGAACAGTTCGGCCTGCTTCACGAACTGGATGCGCCCGCGCCGGACCCGCTGCTCGGTGATCCGCGCGCGCTGCCCGCCCAGGAAGATGACGGGGGAGTTCTCCACCTTGGCGCACATCATGGCGGCGGCCAGGTTGGCCACACCCGGGCCCAGGGTGCCGATACACACCGCGGCCTTACCCGTCATCCGCGACACCGCTTCGGCCATGAAGCCCGCCGATTCCTCGTGGTGCGGCGCGATCACGTTCCAGCCGCGCTCCTCGGCGAGATGGAACATGTGCACGAAGTTCGGATCCGGGATACCGAAGATGGTGTTGATGCCCTCGGCCTCGAAGAGCTGAAGGATGCGTTCGAAAACCTTAACGGCCATGGTTGGCTGCCTCCGTGGCTAGCTCGAAACTCTTTGTCAGATGGACGGTGTGGCCGTCGGGGACCGGCGGCAGCGTCCACGAGTCCGCGGTGTCGCGGATGTGCTCGATCTGCGCGCCGATCTCCTCGACACTCCACTCGGGCCGGTAGACGCCCGGGGTCTCGGCGATGTACGCGCGGGCGACGCGGCCCGCCACCGCCACCAGCATTTCGCCGGTGACGGTGCAGGATTCGTGCGCGAGCCAGCCGACGGCGGGGGCGATCAGCTCGGGCCCCATCGGGGGATAGGCCGAGGTGTCCAGGCCGTCGGCGAGGCGGGTGACCGCGGCGGGCACGATGACATTGCTCTTCACGTCGTGCTCGGCGCCCTCAAGGGCGATCACGTTCGACAGGCCGATCATCGCGGACTTGGCGACGGCGTAGTTGGCCACACCTTTGTTGCCGTACAGCCCGCCGATGGAGGAGGTGAGCACCACCCGGCCGTAGCCCGCGTCGGCCATGACCGGAAATGCCGGGCGCACAACGTGATACGCCCCGCGCAGGTGCACGTCCAGGACGGATTCGAAATCCGCGTAGGACAGTTCGCGCAGCGATCCGTAGCGCACGTTGCCCGCGTTGTGGATGAGGATGTCGAGCCGGCCGTAGCAGCCCAGGGCGGTATCGACGATGCCCTGCCCGCCCTCGGGGGTGGCGACCGATTTGGTGCAGGCGATGGCGGTCCCGCCCGCCGCCTCGATCTCCTGGACGACCGACACCGCCGGATTCACATCGACGCCCTCGCCGCGCACACTGCTGCCCGGGTCGTTCACCACCACCTTCGCCCCGCGCGCGGCCAGCAGCAGCGCGTACGCGCGCCCCAGGCCGCGACCGCCGCCGGTGACCACCGCGACCCGGCCGTCGTATCTCAGTTCATCCACGAAATATCCTCTCCAGCACTGCCTTACGGGCTATTTGCTGACGTTGAGCCCCGGCATGTCCCCGGCGTCCCGCCACTCCCGCAGCACCTCGTCGAAGGCGTAGAAGCCCGGCCAGTAGGGCTCGCCCAGATGCGAGCGAATGTTCTTCTCGCCCTCGTTGTTGTAGTAGCCGGGCGTGCACTCGCGCTGGAACGCGGAATTGTCGATGGCGGTCTCGCGCACGGTGCTGACCCAGGCGGCGACCGCTTCGGCCGTGGGCTCGACGGTGGTGATCCCGGCTTCGAAGGCGTGCCCCAGAATGTGCGCGATGTGCTTGGCCTGCTGGTCGAAGACCGCCGTGATGCTGGCTGTCACCCCGCCCTGCAGGAATCCGGTGAAGAACACGTTCGGGAACCCGTGGGTGGTGAGCCCGTGCAGGGTGGAATAGCCCTCCGCCCAATGGGTGTAGAGCGAGAGCCCGTCGCGGCCGGTGAACGGCGCGATGCCCAGGCGGCGGTCCAGATCGGTGGTGATCTCGAAGCCGCTGGCGAAGATGATGCAGTCCACCTCGTGTTCGACGCCGTCCGCGACGATTCCCGTGGCGGTGATGCGCTCCACGCCCTTGGTCGCCGAGACGTCGATCAGTGTGACGTTGTCGCGGTTGTAGGTCGGCAGGTACTCGTCGCTGAAACACGGCCGCTTGCACAGGAACCGGTAGTACGGCTTGAGCGCCTCGGCGGTCGCGGGGTCGTCCACGAGCTCGTCCACGCGCCGGCGAACGCGCTCCATCGCCCGGTAGTCCTCGATCTCGCGGAGTTCGACGAACTTCTCCGGAGTCAGTGTCGCCCAGCCGTTGTCGGCGCTGATCCGCGCTTCCAGGTTGCGGGAGACCTCGGTCCAGCCGTCGCAGATCAGGTCCTTCTCACCGGGGGCGAACGCCTCGAACGCCGCGGTGTGGAAGTTGCGCTTGCGCACCTCGGTCCAGCCCGGCTCGAGCGTGGCCGCCCAGTCTGGATCGGTCGGGATGTCGCCGCGCTCGTTGATGAACGAGGGCGTGCGCTGGAAGACGTAGAGGTGCTCGGCGGATTCGGCGATGTGCGGAATGACCTGGATGCCACTGGCTCCGGTGCCGATGACCGCGACCTTCTTACCCGCGAGCTTGTCCAGCCCGCCGCGCGAGGTGCCCCCGGTGTAGTCGTAGTCCCAGCGCGCGCTGTGGAAGGTGTGGCCCTGGAAGTCACCGATGCCGGGGATGCCGGGGAGCTTCGGCTTGTTGAACGGCCCCTGGGCCATGATCACGAAGCGAGCCCGGATGTCGTCGTCGCGGTTGGTGCCGATGCGCCAGCGCCCGATCGCCTCGTCCCATTCCAGGGACGTGACCATGGTGCCGAAGATGGCGCGCTCGTACAGGTCGTAGTGCTTGCCGATGCGCTGGGCGTGCTCGAAGTTCTCGTCCCCGCGCGTGTACTTCTCGCTGGGGATGTAGCCGGTCTCCTCGAGCAGCGGCAGGTACAGGTAGCTGTCGGTGTCGACCTGGATGCCCGGGTAGCGATTCCAGTACCACACCCCGCCGAAATCGCCCGCGTGCTCGATGATTCGGAAGTCGGTGACCCCGGCCTCGCGCAGGCGGGCGCCGGCGAGCAGGCCCGCCCAGCCGCCGCCGAGGACCGCGACGCCGATCTCCTCGGAGATCGGCTCGCGCGGCACCACGGGGGAGTAGGGGTCGCCCGCGTGGAAGTTCTCGAATCCGTCCTCGGTGGACAGGTACTGGCCCTGCCCCTCGGTGCGCAGTCGCCTATCGCGTTCGGCGAGGTACTTCGCGCGCAGCGCGTCCAGGTCGATCTCGGGCGTCTGCGTGGGTGTGCAGTCTTGCATTCTCGTGTGTCCTTGTCGGAGAAGATGATTCAGGCCAGATCGCGGGGCTCGCCGGTCCCCATGTAGCTGGCCAGGTTGTGGTGCAGGTTCACCACGCTGCGTTCGCGGTACGGATTGGGTTTGGGCCCGGAGAACCCGCGGCTCTTCATGCCCTGCTGCACGGCGGCCATATTGTCGAAATCCTGGGGCAGCACGGTGCGCCAGCCGGGATCCCCGACCGGGGTGTACTCCCATTCGGTGTGCGGCTCCTGCCCGAGCGGGAACAGCTCGAACACCGCGGCCTCGAAGATGCACCGGTCCGGATCCTGGCCGTAGGGCCGGAATCGGTAGCACAGCATGTTGTTCAGCGCGTGGCCGATCTGGAAGTTGGGGAAGATCTGCCAGGCCGTGCCGGCCCGCGCGACCACGGCGGGATCGATCTTCGGCCAGACCACCCCGCGCGCTTCGTCTTCCGAGCGCGCGGTGTCGAGCCAGTACCGCAGGACCTCGGGCGCCGGTGTGCCCTCGGGCAATTCGTCGACCAGCCGGTTGGCCACATCGACGAGGGTGCGGGTGGTGTTGGTGTTGGCGTTCTCCCAGGTGAAGTTCTGCAGCTCGGCAGTGGACACCCGGGCGTCGGGGCCGCTGCCCAGGCGCACCTTGGCCTGGTTCTCCTCCATGCCCTTGGGCGCGTCGTAGCCGATGTTGCTGTGCTTGCCCTGTGCCCGCGCCCAGCCCAGGAACTGCCCGAAGTTCATGAACTCCGGGTGCGTGTAGGGGACGTGGTAGGTCTCCATGAACGCCTCGAAGGCGACCTTCCAGTTGCAGTCGAAGGTCAGCCAGCGCCGCCACCGGTACCGCATGTTCTCGAGTTCGAAGTGCTCGAGCAGGCTCGCGGCGGGCTCGAGGTAGTCGCGCAGCGGCTCGCACTCGGGGTCCATGTTGATGAAGACCCAGCCGCCCCAGGTGTCCACCCGCACGTGCTGGAGGCCGTCGTTGCGTTCTGTGAGCCCGCAGGTCCAGTCCTCGCGCTCGGCGGCGAAGGTGTTGCGGCCCTCGAGGTCGTAGCGCCAGCCGTGGAAGCCGCAGATGAACTGCCGTGCGGCGCCACGGGCGTCGTGCGCGCCGGGCGGGGTGTCCACGAGCCGCCGGCCCCGGTGCGCGCAGACGTTGTGATAGGCGCGGATGGTGTCGGGCGCGGTGCGCACCACGATGATGGAGTCGGCCATGATGTCGTAGGTGAGGAAGTCGCCGACCTTGGCGATCTCCTCGACCCGGCACACCTGCTGCCAGACCTTGGCCCACAGTTTGTCGCCTTCGGCGCGGGCGTACTCGGGCGAGATGTACGCCTCGACCCCGATCTGTTTGGGAGTCGCCAGGGGTTCGGCGGGCGCGGAAGCGTTTTCGACGGTTTCGGTCACGACATCCTCCTGTGGTCGACCGTGGTATCAGCGGGTGAGTGCGGCGCGGAAGTCCTCGTCCTCGAGGAACAGCGAGGTGTTGTCGGCCCCGAGGTGGGTCCACTTGAGGTTCAGGCCGCCGTCCACGAGCAGGGTCTGACCGGTGATGTAGGTCGACAGGTCCGAGAGCAGGAACAGGATCGGCCCGGCCTGTTCCTCGGGCGAGCCGCGCCGGCCCATGGCGATCGCGCGGCGGTCGCGGTCGGGATCCTCGCCGACGTAGGCGCGCGAGGCCGGGGTCGCGGTGACGCCGGGCGCGACCGCGTTCACCCGGATCCCGGCTCCGGCCAGCTCCAGGGCGAGCGTGCGGGTCACCGCGACGAGCGCGGATTTCGCTGTGCCGTAACCGATGTGGAAGGGCGCGGTGTTCATACCGCTGATCGAGGAGATCGAGACGATCGAACCCGGGTGCCCGGCGGCCTGCAGCTCGGCCGCGACCGCCTGGCTCATGAAGAACATCGATTCCAGGTTCTGGGTGAACAGCTCGCGCCAGTTCGACCGCGTCACCCGGATCGCGGGCATCCAGTCCGAGACCGCCGCCCCGCCCGCGACATTCACCAGGCCGTGCAACCGGCCGGGTGTGTGCCGGACATACTCGAGCACCGCGGCCACGCCTTCGTCGGTGGCGGCGTCGGCCGGGACCGAGATGATCGGAAGCCCTTGTGCGGCAAGGGGTGCGATGTGCTTCTCCAGGTTCTCCGGCGATCTGCTCACCGCGATCACCGTCGCCCCGGCGGCGGCGACCATGCGGGTCACCGCCGTGCCGATACCGCCGCCGCCCGCACCGGAGACGATGACGATGCGGCCTTCGAGCCCGAATCCGGGTTCGCCCATGGGGAACTCACGCTCCGATCGTCAGCGCCAGGACGCTGCCCTCGGCATCGGCCGAGAGGTAGATGGTGCCGTCGGGGCCCGCGGCGATGCCCGCGAACGGGCCCATGGGACCGGAGAACGGCGGGCTCGCGTTGAGCGGTTTGGCGACGACGCCGGGAGGCGCGCCGACCGGGAGGTTCGCGGCCAGCGTCGTGCGGGTCTTGGTCTCGAGGTCGACGCTGATCAGGGCCTTGAGCCCGACGTCGACGATCAGCAAGTGATTGCCGCGCACCAGGATTCCCTGCGGGGTGTCGAGTCCGTCGACCACGATGTCCACGCCCGCGCCGCCGACCGAGACGATCCGCCCGGCGCCGGACTCGGAGACCAGGATCGTGCCGTCCGGGCCGAACGCCACGCCCATCGGGGCTGCCAGGCCCGAGGCGAGTACCTCGACCTCGCCGCCGGTGCGGATGGACAGCACCCGCCCGGTGCCGAGCTCGGCGGTGACCACGGTGCGGTTCGCGGTGGCGACCAGGCCGTAGAGCTGGTCGAAGCCCTCGGCGACCACCTGTGGTTCGGCATCGGTGCCGGGCGCGAAGAAGGTGACCTGCCCGCTCGAGGTGGTGCCCACGAACTCGCCGGGACCGACCAGGGTGAACCCGCGGATGTAGCCGGGCGTGTTGGGGCTGAAAAGCGAAGCGATGGTGTGGAGTTCGCCGTCGCGCAGGACGTAGAAGAAGGTGCCGTCCGCGACGTACAGCACACCCTCGGGGGTGACCGCCAGGTCCAGGGGCCACAGCAGACCGCCCGCGAGCAGCTGTTTGGTCTCGCCGCCCGCCAGCACCTCGGTGATCTCACCGCAGAAGTTGGAGACGAACAGCCGGTCGCCGACGAAGGTGCAGTTGTCCAGGCCCGAATTCAGCTGCGCCAGCAGCTCGCGTTCGCCGGTGCGCGGGTTGATTCGCAGCACCTCACCGGTGTGCACCTGGGTCGAGACGATGAAGCCCTGCGGGTCGAACTTGACCGAGTCGGGGACGCCCAGGTCGCCGACCACGCGTTCGGGCTCGCCGCCGTCGGGGTCGATACGCCAGATGTCGTTGGTGCCCATGACCGGGTAGTACAGGAGCCCGTCGGGCCCGACTTCCATGGCGTTGGGCATGATCAGGTTGTCCTGCAGCACCTTCGGCGCACCGCCGTCGAGCGGCAGTTCCATCAGGCGTCCGCCGGGCCGGCATTCGTTGACGAACAACCGCCCCTGGTGGACGGTGATGCCGTTGGCGCCGGGCAGATCGTCGCGCAGTACCCGGGACCGGCCGTCCTTGCCGCGCACGCTGACTCGCGCGTCCAGGTATTCGGTGGCGATGATGTTGCCGTCCGGATCGAAGGCGATGTCGTCGGGGGCGACGATGTCGCCGCCCTTGGCGCTGATGGTCTCGATGTCCCCGGTGCCGATGTCGATGGCGCTGATGGTGCTGCCGGCGACCTGGGCGACATAGATCCGGTTGTCGGCGCCGGTGCGTAGCCCGTTCGCGCCGAAGAGCCTGCTGGGCGGGGTGAGCCGTTCGATGCGCACGCCCTCGGCGAGCGTGATGGATGTGGTGCTGCTGTAGCGCGCCCCTTGAGACAAGGCGGGGCCTCCCGTGTGAGTGCGAAGTGCGGTCGCGGATTCGGGCTGCGCTGCCGGGGGCGATTCCGTGGGCGTGATGCAGGCCACTGATCCGTGGAAGTACGCTACTTCAATCCTCATAAGGATAGCAATACTTCGGTGCCTCGAGCCCTGGATCGACGGGAAATCGGGGAGGTTCGGGGTGTTTCGGAGATGGTGGGGTCGGCGCGCTCGCTGCGATGAGTTGCCAATCAATAGTGCTGTTGTACAGCATGTTTAAGCTCGACTGGGAGCGAAAGATGCCCAGGCCGAGTGGGCTGCGCGCCTGTTCGAGGAGACCGTAGTGCTCGCATTCGAGAAGTAAATACTACTTCGTGAGAACATTATTATTGCACGTCAACGGCAAATAAAGCCCGGTTATCTGGGGTGGAACGCTCAGATGCGCGTGCGCGGGGTGGACCCGAAGGCGGACCGCGCCGACGCGGCGGCATTGACCACGCCGTCGCCGAAGCGGTCGATCACCAGGTTCTGGGTCGCGGCCAGGTGCGTGCGGTACAGCCGCTCGGCCTCGGACGCCCGGCCGGCCGCGATCTCGCGCACGATGCGCCGGTGCGTGCGGACAACCTCGGACGCCTCGTCCGCGGACGGGTACTCGCCGCGTTTGGTCAGCGCCTCCGCCCAGGCTTCTTCCTGCGTCGACCACAGCGCGACCAGCGTGCTCACGACGTAGCGAACGGTGAGATTGGGGGTGAAAGAGACGATGAGATCGTGGAATTCCCGCGCGGTATGGGTGAAGGCGACGCCGTCCTGCACCAGCGCCGCGCAGGCGTCGACGTTCTCGGTGAGCGCCGGGATCACGGTCTCGGCTCGATCGGGTCGTTCGGCGCAGGCGCGCGCGCACTGTGGCTCCAGCAGGCGCAGGCCGTCGGCCAGATCGCCGAGGGTGACGCGGGCGCCCTGCAGGGCCAGGCCCAGGTGATACGCGGCGGACGACTCGTCCGGTCGGTGCACCTCCGCGCCGCCGACATTGCCGCGCCGGACCGTCACCAGGCCCTCGGTCTCCAGGATGCGCAGCGCCTCGCGAATGGAGGGGTAGCTGACGCCGAAGTCCTGCACCAGCTGTTCCTGGGTGGGCAGGCGATAGTCCTCGTCGCCTGCCAGGATGCGCGAACGCAGTTCCGCGGCAACGGTTTCGGCGATGCGGAGCTGGGGGATGCGGCCGGCGGACCGTCCACGCCGAGCAGCGGTCACTGGGACCGCCCCGGATTCGTGCTCACGCGCACCCACACCGTTCGCTGCATGGGCGAAGTCTAATCACCGGCGTATTGACCTTCAAACATTGCTATCCTTATGAGGATTGAAGTAATCTCCGCCCCATGGACTTCACAATGGGAGAGTCCGTCGCAACGCTCAGGGGGGACCTGCGGCGTTTGATAGCGGACGAGGTCCCGGCCGATTATCTCGGCGCTTTCACCGACGATCCCGCCGATCTGGCCGTCGCCCAGCGCTTCTGCCGGTTGCTGTCGGATCGGGGCCTGCTGTGCGCGGCCTGGCCGCCCGAGTTCGGCGGGCGCGGCACCTCGATCTGGGAGCAAACCGCGGTGCGCGAGGAGATGTGGGCGCGGCACGAACCGCGCGGCGCGCAGTACATGGGCGTGAACTGGGTCGGGCCGACGATCATGCGGCACGGCAGCGCCGAACAGCAGCGCAAACACCTGCCGCCGATCGCGCGCGGCGAGGTGATCTGGTGCCAGGGTTTCAGCGAACCCGACGCGGGCTCGGACCTGGCCTCCCTGCGCACCGTCGCGCGGCCGGACGGCGACGGCTGGAGCATCTCGGGGCAGAAGATCTGGACCTCGTACGCCACCATGGCGCAATGGTGCTTCCTGCTCGCGCGCACCTCCGTCGAGGAGCGAAAACAGCAGGGCCTCACCGTTTTCCTGCTGCCCATGTCCGATCCGGGCATCGACGTGCGGCCCATCGGCGCCATGCTCGGGCCGCACCACCTCAACGAGGTGTTCCTCGACGGGGTGCGGGCCACCGAGGCCGATGTACTGGGCGATGTGGGCGGCGGCTGGTCCGTGGTGCAGGAGGTGCTGGCCTTCGAACGGGTCGGCATCGCCCGGTACGCCCGCTGCGAACGGCTGCTGCACGCCGCGCCGGAGGTGCTGGGCTCGCGCTGGGATGCGCTGCCCGCGGATCTGCGTGGGCGCTGGGCACGCGGACTCACCCACTGCCGACGTGCTCGGCTGCTCGCCTATCAGGTTGTCGCGCTGCAGGATTCCGGACAGGTGTCACCCGCCGACGCCGCCGCGTACCGCATCGCGGTGACCCGGCTCGACCAGGACAGCGCCGCGGTGCTCAGCGAGATCGCACACGCCGCCGACCCGGATGATCCGGTGCAGCGCAGGTTCGCCCGCGCGGTCGAGGATCACTGGCGCTACGCCAACGCGGCGACCGTCGCCTCCGGCAGCATCGAGATGCAGCGCATCCTGCTGGCGCGAAATCTGCTGGCGCCCCGCAAGAACCGCGACGCGGCCTGAACCGGCGCGGTGGGAGAACAGACATATGAACATCGAGCTGTGCGATGAGGCCCGGGAATTCGGCCGGGAGTCGCTGCGTGCCTTCCGGGCCGCCGGCGGGGACGACCTGCTGTACCGGGCCGAGGCCGATCCGGCGCGGCGCGCGGACCTGGTCGAACCGATACTGACCGCGCTCGGAGCGTGGGACCTCACGCCCCGGGACGAGCCGGTGGAACTCGAGGCCGCGGCCGCCCTGTGCCGCAGCACCGGGTACTTCGCGGTGCCCTATCCGGTCGCCGAACGGCTGGCGCGCACACCCGGGTCGGACGGGCTGATCGTGGTGGACGGCCCCGAGCCCCGAGGCGCGATCGCGGCCCTCGACGGGCGCTGGTCCGGGGTGACGGTGGCGGGAGAGCGCGCCGACATCACACCGCGCGAACCGGATTCGCCCGCCCGCTCGTCGATGTTCGTGACCCGCCTGAACGTGCGGGTGCTCGGCCCCGCCACCCCCGACGGTGAGCGCGACGCGGCGCTGGGGCTGGTGCTGCCCTGCTGGACCCTGCTCGGCATGCTGGATCGGGCCATGGATCTCGCCCGCGAGCACGTGCTCGTGCGCGAGCAGTTCGGGCGGCCGCTCGCCGAGTTCCAGTCCGTGCAGTTCCAGCTCACCGACGCCGAGGTCGAGCGGCGGGGCGTGGAAATGCTCGTCCGCTACGCACTCTGGAGCATTCAGGACCGCCGCCCCGATGCCCTGAACGACGCGCTCGCCGCCCGGCTGGCCGCGATCGAAGCAGCCGACATCGTCTTCCGGGTCGCACACCAGGTACACGGCGCCCTCGGCTTCTGCGACGAGTCACCGCTGTCCTGGCTCTCGCGCTACAGCCTGCCGCTGCGCCGATTCCCCCGTGGCCGTTCGGGTACCGAGGAACTGCTGACGCGCCGCGTCGAGCAACGCGGCCTGGCCGGACTGTTCTCCGAACCGACAGGAGCGTGAGCGTGGACTACGACTTGCCGCCCGAACTCACCGTCGAGAGCGACGGCCCGATCCGCACCGTGATCATCGACCGCGCTGCGGACCTGAACGCGGTGAACCGGGCCCTGCACTGGGCGCTGGCCAACGTGTGGCGTCAGCTCGCGGCCGATACCGAGGCGCGGGTCGTCATCCTCACCGGCGCGGGCCGGACCTTCAGCGCCGGTGGCGATCTGGGTTGGATCACCTCGTTCCTGGACGATCCGGTGGCCCGGGACGAGAGCATTCGTGAAGGCGCGCAGATCATCGAGGAGATGCTGCGGTTCCCGTTGCCGGTCATCGCCGCGGTGAACGGCGCGGCCGTCGGGCTCGGCGCGAGCCTGGCCGTGCTGTCGGACGTCGTGCTGATCTCCGACCGCGCGCACCTGGCCGACCCGCACGTGGCGGTGGGCCTGGTGGCGGGCGACGGCGGGGCGGCGTTCTGGCCGCTGCTCACCCCGATCCTGCGCTCCCGCGAGTACCTGTACACCGGGGATCGCATCGACGCGGCGACCGCGGTGGAGCTGGGACTGGCCAGCCGCGTCGTCCCGGCCGACGACCTGCTGGGCGAAGCACGCGCACTGGCTCACCGCCTGGCCGGGCAGCCCGCCGAGGCGCTGCGAGCCACGAAACGGGTTGTGAACATGTATCTTTCGCAGGCGTTGGCCGGCCCGATGCAGGCCGGCTTCGCGGCCGAAGTGGTGACGATGCAGTCCGCCGAGCATCGCGACAAACTGATGGCACTGCGGGAGCGGGCGCGATGACCGAGCTGGCCGCGCCCGGGCGCACCGACTCCGACCTCGCGGAATTCCGTGCCGCCGTGCGTGAGTGGTGCCGGGACAACGTCCCCGCCGATTGGCGGCGGACGCAGACCGGCGCCTCCGACACGGAATTCGCCGACTTCCAACGGGAGTGGTTCGCTCGCCTTCATCGCGCGGGGTTCGCGGTCCCGCACTGGCCCGCCGAACACGGCGGCGGCATGTCCATCGAGCACCAGGTAGTGCTCTACCAGGAGCTCGCCGCACATGACGCGCCCCGCCTCGTCCTGTCCTTCGTCGCCATCCATCACGCCGCGGCCACCCTACTGGCGGCTGGTACGCCCGAGCAGATCGCCCGCCACCTGCCGGCCATCACCGCCGGCGAGATCTGGGTGCAGGGCTTCTCCGAGCCCGAAGCCGGATCCGACCTGGCCTCCCTCCGGACCACCGCCCGCCGCGAAGGGACGGACTTCATCGTCTCGGGCCAGAAGGTGTGGGCCAGCGGCGCGCACTACGCCGACTGGTGCCTCCTGCTGGCCCGCACCGACCCCGATGCGCCCAAACGGCAGGGCATTTCGTACTTCCTCCTCGACATGCGCAGTCCGGGCGTCGAGGTCCGGCCCATCCGCCAGGCGACCGGGGAAGCGCACTTCTGCGAGATCTTCCTGGACGAGGTACGGGTCCCCGCCACCAACCTGATCGGCCCCGAACACGGCGGCTGGCAGGTGGCGCAGCAGACCCTGGGCGCGGAGCGCGGCCTGACCATGCTGGAATTGGCCGAGCGGCTCGGGCACGCCGGATTCGATCGCCTGGTGCGCGAATGCCTCATCCCCGGGCCCCTGGGCAGCCGTCCCATCGACGATCCGCTGGTGGCAGATCGTCTGGCCGCACTCGACACCGAGATCGCCGGTCTGCGGGCGCTGTGCCGCGACCTGGTCGCACGCCACGCCACCGGAACGGTGGGGCCGGCCGACGCGTCCGTCGTGAAGCTGTACTACAGCGAATTGCTGCAGCGCACTATGGATTTCGCCACGGCGATCGGCGGTGTCGCGGCCCACACCGTGCTGCGCAAGCCCATGTCCGGCGGCTGGGAATCCGGTGCCTGGGTGCTGGACTTCGTCGGCTCCTGGGAGTGGACGATCCCCGGCGGCGCGAGCGAGATCCAGCGCACGATCATCGCCGAACGCGGACTCGGCCTCCCGCGCCCCCCGAAGGAGAGTTGATGGGTACCGCCACCGAGTTCGGCGAGCTGCACGACGAATTGCGCGACGTGGCCCGCGAACTGCTCGGCCGCTCGGACCCGGCCCGCGCAGTGGACTGGGCGACCATCGCGCGCGCGGGCTGGCTCGGCCTCGAGGTCGACGCCGACCATGACGGCGCGGCAGCGACATTCGCGGAGGTCGCCGTGCTGCTCACCGAGATCGGCCGGGCCGCCGCGTGTTCGGCGTATCCCGGGGTGGCCGCGCTGGGAATCGGGGCGCTGGCCGCGGCGGAACCGTGTGCGGAACGCGATCGGCTGCTGGCCGAATCGGTGTCCGGCAGCGCGATTCCCATCGTCGTGCTCGATACGCAGCACGCTGCCGATACCCGGCCGGTGTTTCACCTCGATCCCGGCCATCGCCTGCGGGGCCAGGTGGACCTGGTGATGGATGCCCCGGTCGCCTCGCATCTGCTCATCCCTGCGACCGCTGCGGACGGGTCCATCGCGTTGGCCCTGGTTACGCCGGGCGCCCCCGGCCTCACCGTCGCCGCGCGCCCCACCGTCGACCAGACCCGCCGCCTGGGTCGTGTGTCGGCCGAGAACGTTTCCACGACAGCGCTTTTCCGACTTCCCGCACCACGCGCGGCCCTCGGCCGACTCCGCGACCGTGCCGCCCTGGCGATCGCGTGCGACAGCCTCGGCATCAGCGAGGCCATGCTGGAGGCCACCGTCTCCTACGCCAAGGTTCGCACCCAGTTCGCCCGCCCGATCGGCTCCTTCCAGGCCGTCCAGCACGCCTGTGCCGACATGCTCGTGGACATCTCGGTGGCACGCCAACTGGTCACCGCGGCCTCGCGCGCGGTGGCGGTCGGCGATCCGGACGCCCCCACCGCGGTCTCGATGGCCAAGTCCCACACCTGCGCCGCCGCGGTGCGTATCGCGGGCAAGGCCATGCAGCTGCACGGTGGCATCGGCTACACCTGGGAGCACAGGATCCACACCCACCTCAAGCGAGCGACCCTGAACCGCTCCCTCTACGGCTCACCCGCCGACCACCGTCGCCGGCTGTCCGCGCGATACCTGGATCGGTAGCCGGGTCCCGGCCGTCGGCACCGGCGGGCGCTGCGTATGCCGTTGTGCCACCGGGGTACCGGACACCATCACGAGCGCGACCAACCTGGACGAAGCCACTCGGTGGTAGTAGCCTCGCGACAATCTAATTCTCAGTGAATCAGAAT
The DNA here is from genome assembly GCF_053645575.1 of Nocardia sp. NPDC055321. Lineage (NCBI taxonomy): Bacteria > Bacillati > Actinomycetota > Actinomycetes > Mycobacteriales > Nocardiaceae > Nocardia > Nocardia sp. NPDC055321. The sequence goes on along the minus strand of NZ_JBSHMS010000016.1, from coordinate 48,565 downwards.
TAGATTCTCACGGGTGGAGGACTGTCGTGAACGTCGAAGCATTGCCATTGCCGCAGGACTGGGACCAGATAACGCCGGAGTGGATGACCGCGGTACTCGCCGACCAGCATCCTGATGCGCGCGTCGAGTCGGTGTCGGTGGACCTGCGTGACGATGGCACCAATCGTCGCGCGCGGCTGGCGCTGACCTACTCGTCCGGAACCGGTCCGGCGACGGTTTTCGTGAAGGCCGCCGATCCCGATCACAAGGAACTGATCCGCATGACCAGCGGCATGTTCCACGAGCCCAGGCTGTACAACTCGGGTGTTCCGCTGAATCTGGAACACCCGCGGGTCTACGCGGCGCTGATCGACGAGGAGTCCTACGACTTCGTCATGGTGATGGAGGACCTCTCCGCGCGGGGTGCCGACCCGCGCGACGCCACCAGGCCGTTGACCCTCGAACAGGCGGCATCCGGCGTCCAGGGGCTGGGCCGCATGCACGGCCGATACTGGGATGAGAGGGTGCTGCGGCATCCGAGTCTGGGCTGGCTCGAGCCGTTCGTCCCTTGGGACGGAATGGAAATCGCGCCGCTACCCGCCGCGCTGGAGCGTCTGGGCCCCGGGACCGCACCCGAGGTCCTCGGCCTCACCATCGAGGCGCTGATCAACGAGATCTGGAAGCCCTACATTTCGACGCTGACCACCACGCCGCAAACGCTGCTGCACGGCGACCCGCACATCGGCAACACCTACCTGCTCGAGGATGGTCAACTCGGTTTCCTGGACTGGCAGGTTGCCCGGCGCGGCAGCTGGTCGCTGGACCTGGGCTACTTCCTGCAGGGCGCGCTGACAATCGAAGACCGGCGCCGCGGCGAGAACGACCTCCTCGACCTCTACCGCGACGCCCTCGCCCTGCCCGCGCGGGAAATGCCCAGCCGAGAACAGATCCGGCTCGGCTACCGGGCCTCGGTCGCACACGGGCTCACGCTCTGGCTGTGTACCGCGAGTGCGGGCGAGTTCTGGCAGCGTCCCGACATCGCTCTGGCGCTGGCACAACGGTATTCAGCGGCGTACGCAGATCTGGACACCGCCGGTGCGATCGCCGAACTCGTTCGGTGAGGTCACCGACACGACGGGGAGGAGCTACGAGCGCCGCACACCAGGGTCGCGCTCACGTGTCGTAGTCGCCGCTGTCCCAGGGCTCGGAGAACGCCATGCAGTTTCCCGGGTGCAGTTCGACCCACCACGGCTCGTCCTCCTCGTCGCCGGGACGGGCGATGAGGCCGAAGATCGTGCCGAACGCCTCGTGCTCGAAGGGCGCGACCTCGATGCGCGTGAAGGTCACCTCGCCCAGCTCCCGGAGCCGCTGCTCGTAGATCGCGGTGCGACGGTCCATGTCCATGCTCGCCCGCGGACCGAATTCGTCGATCCGTGCCTCCACGAAGGTTCCGTCCGCGTCGAACAGGTAGAGGGCGACGAACTCGTTGCCCTCGTCCTGCCCGCTCGGCGGCTCGAACGCCAGGGTGAGAAAGAACTGCCTGCCGTCCGAGGTCCTGCCGATGTGCTCGGCGTGATAGTCGTCGTGGTTGATCGCGATCAGCGAAGGCTTGCCCATGGCGCGGACGGTATCTCGAGGGACCGGCACTCGTCCGGCGGGATGTTTTCCGTCAACCTCGCTTCGGCCGGTCCGACCGGCCGCGTTTCTGCCGAATCAGGTTGCGGTGGTGGCCGAGTGACGGTCCTTGTTCCGGGCCGGTCGAATTCCGCTCGACCGGGGGGATCCGGCTTACCCGTCCAGCCGGATGGTGATGCCCACCATGCGCTTGGAACTCCCGCGTAGCGCGCTGCCCAGCAACGTGATCCGCGCAACCAGGCCGTACTTGCGCTTCATCAGATCGGCCACGTGCGAGGTCGCGTCCGACGGCAGCAGCTCGGCGAACGCGGGCACCTCCGCGCCCTGCGGCTTGCCGCGCCAGTCGCACGGGGCGAGCGTCACCCGGCCCCCGTTCCGGATGCGCTTCACCTTGCCGGCGTCGGCCTCGCTCATCACGGTCAGCGCGTTCCCATCACGCATCGCCCAGACCGGAGTGGGGACCGCCCGGCCGTCGCGTCGGAACGTGGTGAGCAGCAGATACTTCCGGTCGGCCAGGTCACTGAACACGGTATCGATGTCTTCCATGGACTCATACTAACCAGTTAGTTAGATTTGTGGACGGCGCCGACCGAACGGGCGCACACGATGCGGCTGAGAGGAATTCGGATGGGGCGATTCGCCTGGACCCTGCTCGCGGGCTTCGCAATCGGCACCCCGGCGGTTCCCATCGGGCTCTCGCTCTCGCTGCCGGGTCCGGTCGCGCTGGTCGCGGTGCTGCTGGGGGCTGCGGGGTGCGTCGTCTTCGCGGTGTTCGCGATGGAACGGCTACGGCTGTACTGGCAGGAATGGCGTGCTCGCTGGAATTCGGCTGCGGTACCGGCTGGTTCGGGACGGAGGGCGGCCTTCGGGATGCGCGCGGGGTCCCTCACGTTCTCGAGTCTGCGGGACGTCGCGGCCTTCCGCCCGCGGCGCGAAGACAGGGGAGCGGCGGCCGGGCCGATATCCGTCGGCGCGGCTGTCGTGGGGTCGTCGGCCACCGATGCCCGTCTCTCCGGCAGTACAGGTCGACGGGCCCGCCGAGTTCTCGACCGGTACGGCGTGGTGGGGTTCGGTCTCGTTGGACCCGCCCTCTTCGGGACCTGGGGCTCGGCCCTGATCGGAGCGGCGCTGGGCATTCCGCGCTGGTCACTGATTCGTGCGCTGATGGCCGGGATCGCGCTGTGGTGCACGGTGCTGCTGTTCGCGTCCGACGCGGCCTTCGACTTCTTCGGGATCGGCTGACACCGCCGGTGCGCGCCTGGGAGCCCCGAAACTAACCGGTTAGTCCCAATTACGATGGCCCGTATGTCCCGAGCCGATGCCACCAAGGCCCGCATCCTGAGCGCCGCCGCCCACGAGTTCGCCGTGTTCGGCATCGCCGGGGCCCGGGTGGACCGCATCGCCAAGGCGGCGTCGGCCAACAAGAACCTGATCTACATCTATTTCTGCAGCAAGGAACAGCTTTTCGACGCGGTCCTGAACACCCACGTGACCGATGGCCTGGACTCGGTGCCGTTCACTCCCGACGACCTCCCCGACTACGCGGGCCGGATCTTCGACTACTGCGAGCAGCATCCCGAGGTGATCCGGCTCGCGACCTGGCACCGCCTGGAGCGCACGGGTGAGGACCCGGCCGCCGCGTCGCCGGCACGCGAGGACAAGCTGCGGGCGCTCGCCGCGGTCCAGCAGAAGACCGGTCTGGGCCGCGACTTCTCGCCCGAGGCGCTGCTGACGATCGTTCTGAGCATTGCTCTGGCGTGGGGTCCGAGCAACGTCGCCGGTGTGTCCGCCGCGACTGCCGACGGCGTCGACGGTCGCCGCCGCGCGGTTGTGGACGCCGTGCGCCGCCTGCTGTGAGCGAAGCCGGCGTCAGGCTTCGTCGCGGATAGCGGTTCCTTGGTCTCGCGAGTTAGCCGGACGGATCGGTCCTCGAGAAGCGCGCGATGGCGGCGGCGAGGGCCTCGCCCATGGCCGGGCTGCCCGTGTGACCGGAGTCCTCGATGATGTGCAGCCGAGCGTCCGGCCAGAGTTCGGCCAGCTCCCAGGCGGTTTCGAGTGGGGCGCTCAGGTCGAGACGGCCGTGGATCAGCTCGCCCGGGATCCCCGCCAGCCGCCCGGCTTCGCGCAACAGCACTCCCTCGTCGAGCCAGGCCGCACGCGCGAAATAGTGCGTGCAGATCCGGACGAAGGCGAGCATGTCGCCGTCCGGCACGGCGCTGTATTGCCCCGGGCTGCCCAGTGATTCGTGCGCGATGACCGCGTCCTCCCAACGGCACCACTCGACCGCCGCGCGCCGTCGAACCTCGGCGTCCGAATGCTCGAGGAGCTGCCGGTATGCCTCGACCGGGTCGTCGTCCCCCGGGGCCGCGGCACGGAACCGAGCCCATTCTGCGGGCAGCAGTCGCCTCAGATCCCGGTACAGCCAGTCGATCTCGCGCCGGCGCGTGGTGGTGACGCCGATCAGGATGATCCCGGTGACCCGCCCCGGGTACCGCTGGGCGTAGGCGAGGGTGAGCGTCGACCCCCAGGATCCGCCGTACAGCAACCAGCTATCGATGCCGAGGTGGATGCGCAGCCGCTCCATGTCTGCGATCAGATGCTCGGTGGTGTTCACCGACATGTCGGTGGTCGGCTCGGCGGCGCTGGGCGTACTTCGCCCACACCCCCGCTGGTCGAACTGCACGATCCGGAATTGGTTCGGGTCGAACGCCTTTCGGGCCCGCGCGCTGCTCCCGCTACCCGGCCCGCCGTGCACCACCAGGACCGGCCTGCCCCCGGGGTTGCCACTGGCACATCAGTAGACCTGGTTGCCGTCGCCCACCTCGAGCAGGCCGTCCGCGTACGGGTCGATCGGAGGAAAGAACGCCGCCACGGTCACCGAGGCTATCGGAGGCGATACGGATTGTGGCGCCGGCGGGCACTCAGTGATGGAGTTGGACTCTGACCAGCACCGGCCGCACGTGGTCGAGTCCGAACATCGCCGGTCCGAGGCGGGCGTAGCGGCTGAATCGTTCTCGATCCGCAGTCGTGAGCTCATGGATCGTCGCGGTGCCGTGCACCCAGCGAAACCACTTCCGCACGCGGACAGCCGGATTGGACTCGATATTGCGCACCCAAGCCGCCCGGCTGCCGTGCACCGCGATGAACGACATCGACCCGTCGTCGGTCGGTCCGGTGGCCAGGGGCGTTCGGCGCGCGGCCCCTGTGTTCCGCCCCATCGTTTCCAGCAACACCCAGTACGGGTTGAGCCAGGTCAGCTTGCGTACGAACCAGTTGTTGACGCGCCAGAACCGCAGCAGTGCAGGCGGTCTGGGACGAACGGCGGCACGGTCGGACATGGCCCCTCCCTCGATGAACGCCCTGGACGGGACGTACTCGACTCCGTCTGCCAGCCTAGAGGTTAACTACGCGCCGTAGTAGTGAAATTGGTTGCATGTCGACGGCCTCGGAGGGACATGCACATAGGGCCAGGTTCAGTCGGTCGCTATCTGACTGGGGCGGCGTCGAGCTGCCAGCGCGGGTTACCGTGCCGAGGAGGGACCGGCCGGAGCCGTTCTGGCGACGTACGAGCCGAATCCCGCAGTCGGCGTGTGGATCTAGAATCGGTACCTGGTGTCGCCGACGAGAATTCAGGGACGCATGACAGACCACCTGCGTGAGATGGCCGCGACGATCGAGTTGCTGCGCCGGGTCGGCGCTGTCGAAGAACTCGAGCGACGTTCCGAAGAGGATGAGGAGTTCTACGACAGGTACGACGTCTCACGCCTGTCGCTGCCCGCCGGCGTCGAAATCGGCGAGGCGCTGCCGACGGGACTGCGCGCACTGTACGCACTCACCGCAGCCCCTCAATTCGGCGACCTGGAGTTCAACGGGCACAAAGGTTTCCGAGCCCAACAGCTGGTCGACCACAACGGCGAAATCGTCGATGCCGGCAGCACTCTCACCATCGGCAGTGTGGGGGACAGCGCTTCGATCGTCATCGATGTCGACACCGAAGTCATGTTCATCTTCGACTTCCTCTACTTCCGGCATGGCCTGGACAGCGGTTTCGTCCTGCAATGCGAGAGCGTCGCGGAGTTCATCGACACGGTTGCGCTGGGGGACCGGTACCGGGACATCTACGGTCCACATGAGGGATTCGACGAGCAGTGGTGGCTGACCGACCCCTGGTATCTCTACCTTCGCGACCTCACCTCGAGCCGCGGTGCGATCAGCGAACCCGGACCGTGAAGTCGTCTGCGCGCCACTCGATATACGACTGAAGTAGTACAGATCCCGCCAAATCTACGACCCCCGGTCCTCCTTCGGGCCGACGTGATCCTGTGATCGGCTGAGCGACGATGGGACAGCTGTCGGACTGGAAGGAGATCGATGACTGTCGCCCTCGTTGGTGCGCTGATCGGACTGGCGCTCGTGGACAGCACCAGTTTCGGCACGCTCCTGATCCCGATCTGGCTGTTACTCGCTCCGGGGCGGCTGCGCGCCGGCCGCATCGCGGTCTACCTCGCGACCATCGCGGTGTTCTACTTCGGTGTCGGAATCCTGCTGGTGCTCGGTGCGGACGCCGCGTTGAAAGCTATTGACGGCGTAGACATTCCGCCGACACCGCTACGCGTCGGGCAGCTGATACTCGGCGTCCTCGTCATCGCGCTCAGCTACCGCCTGGAGGCCCGGGCCGCCCAGCGAGCGGGCACGCCAGGCAAGATTCAGATCTGGAGGTCCCGAACCATGTCGGGCACCGGCAGCACAGCCGGTCTGGTGAAACTAGCCGTCGTCGCGGCCGCCCTCGAGGTCGCGACCATGCTGCCCTACCTCGCCGCGGTCGCCCTGCTCGCGAACGCCGACCTCTCATGGGCACTGACCGCCATCTCATTGGCCGCCTACTGTGTCGTCATGACAGTGCCCGCAGCCGCGCTGGCGGTCGCTCGCCTTACCGCGCACCACCGGGTCGATCCGATCCTGCAGCGGGTCAACGACTGGCTGACCCGCAACAGCGCCAAGGCTCTCGGCTGGACAGTTGGCGGCATCGGCATCGGTCTGACCCTCAACGCCGTGGCCGCCCTGTCCTTCGGCTCGGACTGAGCCGACGGCACGGTGCCGACCCTCGCACCCTACGACCGCCTTGCTGTCGGCCAAGGCGTCCAGCCGGCCATTGCGCGACTCCACGAGTTCTTCCGACCGGCACTGACCGATCCCTGGTACCTCTAGCTGCAGGAGCTCGCCTTGCCCGCCCGCGCGAACATCGACGGCCGGTAGTCAGCTGAGTAATGAAGCAGGAGATGGTCCCCGAGCCGGTCAGATCTTCTGGCGATTCGGTGGGATCGCGTCCTGGACGATCAGCTCGAGCTTCTCCGTGATGCGGTCCAGCGCCCGCGCGCTGCGCTCGGCTCGGCACAGCGCCACGCTGCCTTCGACGGCGGTGACGATGAGCGTCGCGGTGCGTTCGGCGTCGACCGGGTCGGCACCGTGTTCGCACAGCGACGATGTCAGCAGGTCGATCCATCGGGCGAACGCCGCGGCGGCTGCTTCGTGTGGCGCTGTCTCGGCTTCCGGGAGATCTTCGATCGCCACGGCCAGGACGGGACACCCCGCCTGAAAGTCGTTGTCCACCAGTATTTGCCGCCACATCTGCAAGAAAGCCCGCAATCCCTGGGCCGGCCCGTTCTCGAGCTCGCGAGCCAGTAGCGCCGCGGTCATATCGCCGGCGAAGGTGACGGCTTCGGTGGCTAGCTGAGTCTTTCCGCCGGGGAAGTAGTGGTAGGTCGATCCCAGTGGCGCGTGGGCATGCTTGGCCAGTTCGCGCACGCTGGTGGCGTTCAGGCCGCGGCGCCGGATCATATCGGCCGCGCCGACGACGAGCTTGTGTCGCGAGTCGGTCGATTCCGTCACGCCCACCTCCTTGTCTATAACAACCGTCATATAGTAGCGTCTGCAAATTATAACGACTGTTATAGGTCGTTGGTTTGGACACGAAGGAGTAAGCCGATGCCGATGATTCACCTGACCCTGCCCTCGGGGGTGCTGAGCGCCCCGGCGCGGAGCGAGCTCCAGACCTCGCTGCCGAAAACCCTGCTGAAGTGGGAAGGAGCCCCGGATACTGCGTTCTTCCGCGCCCAAGCCTGGTGCCGGATCGAAGAAGTCGCCGACGGCGGTTTCGCCGCACTGGAAGACGACTCGCCGCGGTTCCGCGTCGATGTGACCGTTCCCGAAGGCGGACTGTCGCCGCGCCGCAAGGCCGGACTCGTCGGCGAGGTCACCCAGCAGATACTCGCGGCGGCCGGTCTCACCGACGCGGACGCGTTGCGGGTATGGGTGCTGATCCACGAACAGGCGGAGGGCACGTGGGGCGCCGCCGGCAATATCGTCAACTTCAAGGAGCTGGCCGCACTCGCGCAGGGGCAACGCGGGAATGCTTGAGCTGCAATTCATTCGCACCGGACGCCTGGAATGGCGGGACCGGCCCGCACCGGTGCTGACCGATACGCGGGATGCGATCGTGCGCCCGTTCGTGGCCGGGCGCTGCGATGGCGACACCATGCCGATACACCGGCATGTCTCCCGCGCAATGCAGCTCGGTCTACGGGCCGGGGTGATCGACCCGGTTGTCGGCGGCATCTGTGGGCCGATTCCGTTTCGAGGTCCGTTCGGTATCGGCCACGAATGCGTCGCCGAGGTGATCGAGGTCGGCGAAGACATCAGCACTCTGCGTCGCGGTGACGTGGTCGTGGTGCCCTGGGCGGTGTCGTGCGGAGACTGCCGCGAATGCCGCCTGGGGATCACCGCGAAGTGCGCCACCACCCGCACCTCGACCTTGGCGGCGTTCGGCTTCGGCCCAGCCAGCGGCCCCTGGGGCGGGATGGTCGCGGACCTGTTGCGCATCCCCTTCGCCGACCACATGCTCGTACCGATCCCCGCCGGCATCGACCCGCTACGGGTCGCGGCCGCCAGCGACAACCTCTCCGACGCCTGGCGTTGCGTGGTACAGGCCCTCCGGGTGCGACCGGACGGCAGGGTCCTCGTGCTGGGCGGCGCGGCACAGAGCATCGGACTCTATGCCGCCGGACTGGCGGTTCGCCACGGCGCCTCGGTCGTCGACTATGTCGACCACAGGCCCGAACGGCTCGCGATCGCCGAACGGCTCGGCGCCACGGCGCATCGCGCAACGTCCAAGGGCAAGCTCCGGCTCGCCGACATCCCTCGTCGTGACTATGACATCGCGGTGGAAGGCACCTCGTCGGCCGCCGGGGTCGATGCCGCATTGCGCTCGCTCGCGCCGGGCGGATTCTGTCAGCCCGTCGGCTACTACCTGCCCAGGGGCACGAAGGTCCCGCTGATGCACATGTACGCGAACGACGCGACCCTGAAAGTCGGTGTTTCCAACGTCCGGCCGATCCTGCCGAATCTGCTCGATTTCATTGCCCGACAAGACTTTCCCGCCGAGTTCGTCACGACCTTGACCGCAGACTGGGATGACGCGCCCGAGGCGTACACCGCCCACACCACCAAGCTGGTCCTGCACCGCCCGCCGCTGTACGCCGCCGACCGCAAGGACACCGTCCGATGATCAACATGCATCACGTTCACCTCATGGCCACCGACATCGAGACGACCATCGCCTTCTGGCGCGACGGATTCGGTGCGGAGGTGGTCCACGATGTCGACTTCGCTGGCGCGCGAAATGTCTTCCTACGCATAGGGACCGGACGAATCCACCTGTACGACCAGCCGCCCGGGCATCTCGGGCAGGGCACTGTCCACCACGTCGGCGTGCAAACCGACGAGCTCGAATCGGTCGTGGAACGAGTGCGCGCAACCGGCTACTCGGTCACCGATATCCGGGTCGAGCCCACGGCCTCCTATGCGATGGCGAAGGGCCCCGACAGTCTGCTGGTCGAGATTTTCCAACCCGACCCCAACGGGATTCCGGCGGAACTCCACGAGTTCTTCGGACTGGCATAGCCATGTCAGGGGGCAGAACGACCTCTAGCAGCCCCCTGGCCGGTCTGTGTTCGACAACTTCGTTGGGTTTTCGGCTTCTGCCCCGCGCGCCGACGCCGAAACGATCACCTCAGTAGACCGACCACACCGAAGGCAAAGGCGATGATGCCCATCACGATCGCGCCGATTGCAGGTACTAGGACATCCGGATCCCCCCAATAGATGAAAGCTTCGATGAAGCAGAGCGCTGCCACTACGAACGGCAGCGAGACGGCCACAAGTTTGAGCAGATTGTCCACAGCGCCTCCCCACGCTTGGGCACCGGCGAATCGCGGAACCGCGGCGAGCGGTTGTCCACATCCCGGCGGTGCCTGCCTCACACGATACCGTCGGCCGAGATCGTGTGCCCGGCAATCGGATCTGCGTGGCGTCGCTAGACTCGCGGCCATGGGGGTACGGGCGGTCGTGTTCGACATCGGTGGAGTGCTCGCGGTGAACTCGGAGATGACGTTCATCGGGGACTGGCTGGGGCGGTTGGGGTTGGCGCTCGGCGACGTCGGGCCGGAGTTATTTGAGATCTGGGCGGCGGGAGAAGTTGGGGACGTCACCGAATCGCAAGTGCGGGAAGCGATCTCTAGTGGTCTGTCGGTTGATGGGCACGTCGCGGACGCGGTTATCGCCGACATGTGGGCGCAGTACCTCGGGGTCGCGAACTCGGAGCTCATCGACTACCTGGCTGGCCTGCGGCCCCGGTACCGGACCGGGCTGCTGAGCAACAGCTTCGTCGGAGCGCGCGAGCGGGAAAGCGCGGCTTACGGTTTCGAGGAGCTGGTCGACGACATCGTGTACTCCCACGAGGTCCGGATGGCCAAGCCGGACCCGCGGATCTACCTTCTCGCGTGTCGACGGCTCGGTGTCGAGCCCGGCGAGGCGGTGTTCGTCGACGACGCCGCGATCGCGGTGGTCGGCGCGGAATCCGTGGGCATGACGGCCGTCCTGCACGAGAACAATGAGCTGACAATCGCGACGCTCGAGGCACTGCTGTCGAACTAGCCGGTCCAGGCGAAAGCGGGCGGGCATCGGGTCTAGGCGACGTCGATGTCCGATCGATGTCCGGATCGAAAAAGGCTAGTACGCAGTCGAAATGGCGTAGACAGTGGGAGACTCGGTCACGTCGAAGGGTTGTCCATGACGAATTCCAACCCCCAGCTTCCACCGCCCGCGAGCCCAGCCCCTGCACCATCCAGCGCGGCTTGGATGGTTTTCCTGATCCCGCTGCTACTCGGTCTCGCGTGGCTGGGCACCTATTACGTTGCGGCGGAACAGGTACCGGCCATGAACGAACTCGGTGTCTGGAACTTCGCGATCGGGCTGTTCCTTGTCGCGGTGGGCGTCGCCGGCGCCGTCATCATCCGGGCAGCCGGTCGCCACGTCCCAGCCGTGCCCGCAGGTCCGTTCAACCCCCGTACGAACTCGCTCTCGATCGTGGCCCTGGTCTTGGGATTGGTGCTGCCCGTCGCAGCGATCCCCGTCGGTCACCTCGCCCGGTCCCAGATCCGCGTAACGGGCGAACAGGGCGACGGACTCGCATTGGCAGGGTTGGTGCTCGGCTACCTGTGGTTGGCGTTTGCGATCCTTGCGGTCGTCGTCATCGCTGTTGCCGCACAATAGGAAGATTCGGTCGGATCTGAGGCTCGCACGGTCGTCGCAGTGGGTACCGTCATTGGCATGAGCATGCCTCTGTCCTTGCAGATTCCGGACCAGCTGGTTCAGCGGATTCGCGCGGTCGCCGAGGGCGACGTATCCGCTTGGGTTATCGGGGCAATCGAGGATCGACTCGATCGTGACATGTGGGCCATGTCCAAGCAGGCTGATGAGATGCTCGGCATCGACGAGCCGTGGTTGGCCGAGGAACAGCTGGCGATGGTGCGGACGCAGTCCCCAGCAGGGTGAGTGTCGGCCGTTCGAGAGGCCTGGGAGCATTCATCGCCCACGCGGTCAGGGAGTCCGGGATACGTTCGGCCGCAAGCGATTTGCCCGCGTCATTGTGTACCGTCCGGCTCTCGATGCGGTGCCGGTCGACACCCCCGTCGGCGGGCGCGCAGGCTCCTCGCCCAGCTCGGCCAGCATTTCCTGGCGCCGCTCGGTCGAGACATTGCGCCGGTCGCGGTAGGTGAGCGCACCCTCCATCGCCCAGAGCATCTCGCGGTCCAGGCCCGGCGTACCGGCCGCGCGCATCCGGCGGTACGCCTCGACCGAACCGACCTCGGCGAGCTCGTCGAGGGTCGAAACACCGGCTCGCGCAAGGAGGACGGCGGCCGCCTCGCCTAATTGGTAGCTGTAATCACGCCATTCGCGGACGCGCAGGTGTGCGTCGCCGCGTACACGTTCCGACTGTTGCCACACGGCCGGTCGGAGGGCGTCGGGATCGGTCGGGGGATTGGCGGCGGCGAGGACCTGGGCCCGGGCTCGGGAGGCCACGCTCACCATCGAGTGGAAGCGGCGGAAGATCTGTACCTCGCCCTGGTATCCGTAGTCCCAGGGGCCGAGGTACGTGTAGTCGGACTCCCATCGGTTGCCTGGATCCAGGCGCGCCGCCTGCAGCGCCCAGCTGCGGGCGTCCTCGGGAGTGCTGGGAGTTACAACGAGCAGTCCGTTACGGCGCGTGACACTTCCGATGTCCTCGCGGGGACGCCCGCGCACTCGCTCGCGGTCGGCGGGCTCGTGGTCGAGCGCCCGATCCAAGCCGAAGGTGTGCCAGCGGACCGTGCCGTCCGGGTGCCGCTGCGGTGATCGGCCGCGCACCTGACGGGCCGCGTGATCGTCGAAGCGCGTGCACCAGCCGGGAACCAACACGATCGGGTCGGCGGGGTCGGCGTCGAACGGATTCGGGGTGAGGAACCGGCGATCGATGAGCACGACCGTGCCGGGCCGAGCCTGATACGACAGTCCCCACAGCAGACGCGACAGCATCTGGGCGCCGTGGTCATCCGACAGCACATGCCAGGTGTCGTGAAAACGGTTCGTGCTGAACCGGGCTCGTGTCCCGGGGCGAAGGGTGATGACCGTTCGGACGCGATCGGACCCCCGCACCGTGTGCCGGTGCAGTTTCATCCCGTCGGTGATGGTCCGTGCGGTTGCGGGTCGCTGCTGTTTCATATGTGGTCAAAAGACCACGGCACTTGTCGGCCCCGCAACCGAATTTGATGTCGGCGGGCCTGGTGAGAACTGCCGCATCGTAGGCGACCCGAGGCGTCGTTTCGCTGTCTCGACTCAGTTCGATGAGTGACGATCGTAGTAGCGGGCAACGCGAATTCGGTTGCCGCAGCGCTGGGGTGAGCACCAGCGGCGTCGCGGATGCGCCGGCACGAACAACAGGACGCAGTCGTCCGCCTCGCATCGTTTCAAGCGGGTGATCGCCGGGTCGGTGAGGAGTTCGACGGCGGATTCGGCCAGGGCCGCAGCCAGCCGGATGCCGCTGTCCCCGGTGCGGTGTGCGGTGGCGGTGAGCGTGGTGCCGTTCCATTCCAGACGGCGGATCGCGGGCGCCGCGGATTGGGCGTCGGTCAATCCGCGCAGCGCGGCGGGCGGTGGCGGACGGTGGTCGAGCAGCGCCTCGAGGACCGTCGCGACATGATCGCGGACCCGTCGCACATGGCGCAGATCCTCGGCGGTCGGGTGTTCTGGCCGTTCGGGTAGCCGATCGGCCTGTTTGCCAAGCCAGTCGGCCAACTGGTCCCGCGTACTGAGCAGGTCGATGCCCGCCGGACGGGTGTTGACCAGGTCCAGCGCCAAGGGCTCGCCGATCAGGAATGACGCCTCACGCATGACCTAATGCTAACTCACCGACTTGACACATTAGAGGGCGGGCGGGTACATGTAATGCATAATCTTCGAAAGAAAGCATGTGAACGCCGTGAGTTTGCCGCTGATCCACCACCGTCACCTCGATGTCGACGGCGTGAACGTCTTCTACCGCGAGTCCGTGCCCGCCGACGCTGACGCGCCAACCTTGTTGCTGCTGCACGGTTTCCCCTCCGCGTCCCACCAGTTCCGCCGGCTCATCGACCTGCTCGGCCACCGCTACCGGCTGATCGCGCCCGACTACCCGGGCTTCGGAAACACCACCGCCCCGGCTGATTTCGAGTACACCTTCGACCGTCTGGCCGACATCACCGAGGGCTTCGTGCAACGTCTGGGCCTGACGAGCTTCGCGATGTACGTCTTCGACTTCGGCGCGCCGATCGGCTTCCGCCTCGCCGAACGCCATCCGGAGTGGATCACCGGGTTGGTCGTACAGAACGGAAACGCTTACGAGGCAGGGCTTTCCGACGCCGCGCGTGGCTTCACGGCGCTGCGCCCCGAGCAGGACGGAGCCGAAGACACGATCCGTGGACTCCTCACCCTCGACGGCACCCGCGGCCAGTACGAGACCGGCGTCGCCGACCCAACCGCGCTGTCCCCGGAATCCTGGCTGCTGGACCAGCATTTCCTGGATCTGCCCGGCCGCAAGGAAGCGCAGGTGGCCCTCGCCTTCGACTACAAGTCCAACGTCGCCCGCTACCCCGCCTGGCAGGCCTTGCTCCGCAAGCACACCCCGCCCACCCTCGTCACCTGGGGCGCGAACGACCCCTTCTTCCCCGCGCCCGGCGCCCAGGCGTACCTCACCGACGTCCCGGACGCCGAGCTGCACCTGTTCGACACCGGCCACTTCGCCCTGGAAACCCACCTCGGCGAGATCGCCCCGCTCATCGCCGCGTTCCTGGACCGGCTGCCGAAGCCGGAGCTGTGAGATTTGGTCGGTCGTGCGCGCAGATGCCCTCGGGTCGAAACGCCCGAGTGCTCAGCCCTGCGTATCGGGCGTGGGGCCCAGTGAGCCGGCTTCCTCCACGATCTCCAGCGCCCGCACGCAGGCCGCGAGCTGGGCCGGATTGAGCAGCTCCGGCATCGCCGTGCCCAACGCCATTTCGGCGAACCGCTGCCCCCGGGGCACCGCGGAGTAGATGTCCTCGAGCCAGGTGAACCGTTCGCGGTGCTCGGCCATCTGTGTCGCGAGCAGTTGGGCGACGGACTCGATCCGGGCATCGTCCGCATCCTCGTCCAGGCGATCGAAGGGCTCGTCCGCGGCGCTCGGTTCGGACATCATCTGCCGGAAATCCTCAAGCGCGTCATCGTTGAACACGCGGGAGAGCACCGTGGCGATTCCCTTGTCGCGCTCGGACATCGTGTGCTGAATCGAGTGGAACGGGGCCGGGGTGTCGATCGGCGCGCGGAGCTCGAGGATCACCGCCAGCTCGGCCCGGATCCGTTGCAGCCGTTCGATGGTGGCGGCGAGGTCGGCGTCCAGCAGGCGGATCGCCGCCTCCGGATCCTGGTCCGCGCGGGCCATCGTGCGGATCTGCGCCAGCGGGATGCCGAGATCCTTCATGCGCAGGATCTGTAGCAGTCGCACCAGATGGGCGGATCCGTACTGCTTGTAGCCGTTCGACGCGCGCTCGGGCTCGTCCAGCAGACCCACCTGGTGATAGTGCCGGATCGTCTTGACGGTGGTACCGGCCAACTCGGCCAGTTGTCTTGTGCTCCAGCCCATCTCGCTACCTCGACTCTACCTGCCAGGTGGTTGCTCATCGGATCTGTTCGCTACCGGGGGTCGCGCGATGCGCACGACCCCCGGGGCTTGCTCAGGAGCCGTCGGACCGGGCGCCGGCGGGCACCGCCTCCTTCTGCTCGGCCGGTTCCACGCGCAGGTTCTCACCCTCGACGTCGATGCGCGGCAGAATCCGATCCAGCCAGGCCGGCATCCACCAGGCGCGATCGCCCAGCAACGCCATCGTGGTCGGCATGATCACCATGCGAACGAGGAAGGCGTCGAAGATGATCGCGGCAGCCATCGCGAAGCCCATCAGCTTCAGGAACGTCTCGTTCGAGAGGGTGAAGCCCGCGAACACCGAGATCATGATCAGCGCGGCGGCCGTGATCACGCGGGCTCCGGCGCCGTACCCGGTGCGGATCGCGTCCAGTGCCGACGCACCGTGGTGGTACTCCTCGCGCATGCGGCTCACCAGGAAGACCTGGTAATCCATAGCGAGGCCGAACACGATGCCTATCAAGAAGATCGGCATGAACACCAGGATCGGCCCCTGGTCCTCGGGTTTGATCCAGCCCAGCCAGCCGTTCTGGAAGAACCCGACGGTGACGCCGAACGTGGCCGCGATCGAGAGCAGGAAGCCCGCCGACGCGATCAGCGGCACGACCACCGAGCGGAACACGACCATCAGCAGCAGGAACGCGAGTCCGACGACCACCACGAGGTACAGCGGCAGCTTGTCGGTGAGCGCACTGGAGAAGTCCGCGTTGATGGCGGCCGCGCCGCCGATTCCGACGAAGATCCCGGTCGAGGCTTCGACATCCTTTGCGGCCGAGCGCATATCGGCCAGCAGATCACCCGTCTCCCGGCTCGCCGGGCCGTGATCGGGGATCACGACGAACTGTGCCGAGTCCTGCGCCGCGTTCGGCACCGGGCCGATCACGCCCTGCGGGGTGATGTGCGCCATCCCGCTCAGGCGCTCCTTCATCTGTTCCGACGCCTGCGCCATACCCGCGGGATCGTTCGCCGCGACCACCACGAGCAGCGGCGAGGACTTGCCCGCGCCGAACGCGTCCCGCTCGATCTTGACCGCGGTCTTGTCCGACTGCGGCGTGATGTCCAGCCCCAGCTGCAGCTGCGAAATGGGCAGCGCGGCAAGGATGAGCGCCACGGCCGCGACGATCAGGTAAGGCAGGGGACGCTTGGTCAGCTCGACGCCCACGCGATGTCCGACCGTGGGACCGGTCGAGTGCTCCGGCGTCCACAGCAGGGGCAGCCGCGGCTTGAACACGGCCGACTTGAACAGACCCAGCAGCGCGGGCAGCACGGTCAGCGCGACCAGCACGGCCATGACGACGGTCACCGCGGCGCCGAGACCCATCTGCGCCAGGAACGACATGCCGGTCAGGCTGAGCGCGACGAGCGCGATAACTACTGTGGCGCCGGCGAATACGACCGCCGAACCCGCCGTGCCGACCGCGACGCCGGCGGCATGCGCGCGGTCATTGGTCCTGGTCGTCTCGTACCGGTATCGCGAGATGACGAACAGCGAGTAGTCGATACCGACCGCGAGACCGATCATCGTCGCCAGGCCGGTGGTCGAGGTGCCCAGCGTCATGAACGCCGTGCCGATGGAGATCACCGAGGTGGACATCATGATTCCGACGATCGCGGCGGTCAGCGGCATAGCCATGGCCAGCAGCGACGCGAAGGTGATGATCATGACCACCACGGCCACGATGATGCCGATCAGCTCGGCCGGCGGCTCGGCGATCTTCTCGTTCGCGCCGCCGGCGCTCTCGACGACCAGACCCGCCGCGCGCCCGATCTCCTTGGCCTCGGTCACCTTCTCGATCGAGGCTTCGGTCACGCCGTTGTCGGCGCCGCTGGGCTTCGCGTCGAGCGTGAGCTTGATCAACGCGACCGTGCCGTCCGCGTTCAGATTCTCGACGGCCGCCGGTCCCACGGTGGGGTCGACGATCGCGGCGCGCGCCTCGGGCGTCAGCTGCGGGACCTCACGCAGCTTGGCCACCACCTGCTCGACGGCCGCGTGATCGGCGCCCTGGTCCAGTCGTGCGCCGTTGGTGGACTGCACGACGATCGTGGCGGGGACGCCTTCCTGATCGGCGCGCTCGGGGAAGCGCTCGATGAGCTTCTCCTGCGCCTCGACCGCGGCACTGCCCGGCAGCTCGAAGCTGTCCTCGAAAGGCTTGGAAATGGCACCGCCGACCGCGCTCAGCACCACCGCCATGAGGATCCAGGCCCCCAGGACCGCCCACCATCGGCGGTAGGAGAACCGTCCCACGCGGTATAGAAACGACGCCATGAGTCCCTCCGTGTTCGCGAGCAGGTTGCCTCCGGGTGAGGCATGCACTGTTACCGATCAGTAGAAACCGTGCCCTTGGGGCAGGGTCAAGCCCCGTGACCCGGCCCCGGGGGCACGGTTCGGGTCCGGCGCGTGCATCCGTGGTCGCTCCCCACGGCTCGTTCACGCCCGCTTCCGGTCCCGGCGGCGATGAGCGCGACACGCCCGCTGACCTCGCAAGGGGTACACATGCCGATCGCTGCCATCACTGTCTCCTACCCCATGCTCGGCGGTCGCACGGGTCCGCCGCGCACGTCACGGGCGGATCGTTAGGCGACCGAATCGTCGAGTAGGTGACGGACATCGCATCGGCAATGCCCGGATCGACGCGGCCGAACCGCGATCGGTGAAGACCGACCGGTCAGGGAACCGTGGTCTCCGAGTCCGTGAGGGCATCGAGGGTGTCGAGTGCTTCCCGGCACCAGTCGGCCCAGGTGCGTTCCATCGCGATACCGGCTTTGAGGACCAGGTGGCGCAGAGGATCGGTGGCGGGGGATGTGTCCGGGAAGTCGCGCTTCTCGATGTCGGTGTATTTGCCGAGGGTGGAGGCGTGCACGGTCAGGTGGTGGTTGATCACCGCACGCAGGCCCTCGACATCGCCGACGGCTGCGGCGGCGCGCACTTTGACGATCAGTGACTCGCGCGGGTGGGTGGGCTCGTCGATCTCGCCGATCCACTCGCGCAGGGCATCGGTGCCGGCGGGGGTGATGGCGAACTGTTTGGGCTGGCCGCGGCCGGGCCGTTCGGGCTGGGGCACTTCGGTGACCAGGCCGGCGGCGTGCAGTCGATCGAGTTCCTTGTAGATCTGCTGATGCGAGGCCGACCAGAAGTAGCCGTAGACGCGATCGAATCGCCTGGCCAGTTCGAAGCCGCCCGCCTCGCGGTCGGTCAGCGCGGTCAGGATCGCGAACTGCAGTGCCATTCCCCGAACTTTAGAGGGGTCGTTTTCCCGGCTCGTGCGTCAGGACCGGGGCGGAAGCGCCGTCTCGCGCCCTCGTGGTGACGGGTGTCACATGTTTTATGCAACTTATTGCACAAACAACGATCCCGGCCATAGTCTCCTGGCACCGCTATCACGGCGAGCGGTCCGCCGGGCGGGAGTGAACGGCGAAGCTCGTTCGAATCACCAAAGGGAGTGCAGCGCATGGATATTCAGTTCGACTTCACCGGCCGGAAGGTCGTCGTCTTCGGGGGCACGAGCGGGATCAACCTCGGGATCGCCGAGGCGTTCGCCGCGCGCGGTGCGGCCGTGGCGGTGATCAGCCGCAAGCCCGCCAACGTCGAGGCGGCCGTCGCTCACCTCGAAGCGCACGGTGGACGCGTGCTCGGGTTCACGGCCGACGTGCGGGACATGGCCGCGGTCGAGGAGGTGTTCGAGCGGATCGCCGCCGAATGGGGCGCCATCGACGTCCTGGTCTCGGGTGCGGCCGGCAACTTCCTCGCCGAGGCGGAGTCGCTGTCGTCCAACGGGTTCAAGGTCGTGGTCGACATAGACCTCAACGGCACCTTTCACGTCATGCGGGCCGGTGTGGCACACCTCGCGCCCGGGGCCTCGGTCATCAACATCACCGCCCCGCAGGGCTCGATTCCGGTCCGCTACCAGGCACATGTGTGCGCCGCGAAGGCCGGCGTCGATCAGCTGACCCGTGTGCTCGCAATGGAGTGGGGCGACAAGGGGATTCGGGTCAACGCCATCGCGCCGGGCCCGATCGCGGGCACCGAGGGACTGGCTCGGCTCACCCCCGGCGACGACGACGGTGGTGCGGTCGCGACCGTTCCGCTGGGACGGCTGGGCACCACCGCCGAGATCGCCGCGCTGGCGATGTTCCTGTCGTCCTCTGCCGCCGGTTATGTGTCCGGCGCGGTCATCCCGTGCGACGGTGGTGGTTCCGGTGAGAGCGTCCTGCAGATCCAGCAGGCCGGTCGCTACCTGGCCGCGGCACGGGGCTGACCGGCTCGCGGCTCATCCATGTCGAGGCCGTGAACTGTTCCAGCGCAACGGAGATGCTCTCGGCAACACGCACCGGCGTGGGTGTGCGCCTCCGCTCACACGGAGTAGCGCAGGATCGCCGCGGCCGGCGCGGAGTCCGGGATGTCGGCGGTGCGCACGGCCAATACCCGGCCGTTCGAGAGCAGCACGCGCCGGGCTATCTCGTCCACGACACCCGGGGTGTCGGCATCCGAGTCCGCTGCGAGCGTGAGGGTTCCGTCGGTTTCGGCGATCGTTCCGTGAATCGTGGTGTCGATATCGACCAGGAGGGTGTCGACGGCGCCGAAGGTCGCGGCGCGGGCGACGTCGGACAGGTCGGTCGTGGCTCGGCCCTCGGCCCGCCGCAGGTCGAACAGCTCGCGCAGGCCGGACAGTTCGCGGGCGTAGTGATCGTCCAGGATCGTGCGGGCACGTGTCGCGAGTTCCTCGTCGGTGAGGTGTTCGGGATTGCCCGCGATGGTGTCCTCTAGGAGCCCGTCGTAGCTGTTCACCGAGCGGAACAGCCCGGCGATCGGCTCGGTCGCGGCCAGAATCAGGGGCAGATCGCGGCCGGTCAGCAGATCGCGCAATTCCTGATCGACCGCCCGCGCGTACTGGCGAACCCGGAGTTTGCGACCTTCCGTGCCTTGGATCCGGCCCTTGGGCGCTCGTCCGCTCAACGACGATTTGCGCGCGTAGTCGGCGGCGCTGGTCGGCAGCCCGGGAACCCGCACTTCCGCGGCGGGACTGTCCGGGGTGATCTCCACCAGCCGCACCGAACCTTCGGCGAGGGCCAGCACGAAGGCCGACTGCGGGAAGGTCACCGCCCGCAACAGCGGTTTGACGAAGAAGCGATCACCGACGGTGACACCCGGCTCGAGCCGATTGGGAACCCGGAAGGTGCGCATGCGTTCCGGGGTCGCGTGCACGACCAGCGTGCGCGACTGGAATCGCCAGAAGTCCTCGTCGTCGATGAGGTCCTCGAGTTCCTCCGCCAGGGACGAGCGTGCTCGCCGATCCGACACCAGCTCGAGGGCCTCGCGCGTCTGGTTGGAGAACGCGATGCGGTTCTCCTCCGGTGTCGGGGTATCGGCTTCCGTCGGGGTGTAGATCGATACGGACCACGGCGCCGAAGCGTTGACCAGCGCTTCGAGTTCGGAGCGGGTGGGGATGTCGGTATGCAGCATGTCGGCCCTTCCGAGGTGGATTCACTGACATCCCGAAGCTAGAAGGTCAACGTCACGGGGTCGTATCTTCCTGCTCTTGACGGGGGCTATCGCATTCCGGCGCGAGGTGCGGATCGGCAGGCGACGAGTTCGCGCACGGTGTGAAAGGCGGGCTTGGGCGAGTAGTCGTCGCGCAGGAGGCCGAAACGGCCGGACCAGTCGGCGTCGCTGCGGCCATCGCGTAGGCCGAAGAATTCGTACGCCGTGATGCCGAGGTCCGTGTCGAGTGCGGCGGCGGCCACCGCCTCGAGGACGGCGCACTGTGTTCGCTCGTCTCGGCCGGGGCCGGTCGGCCATCCGGTCTCGGTGACGTGCACGGGCGTATTGCCCGGTACCCCAGCGGCTTTCGTGACGGCACGGAAGTCCTCGAGGATGTAGGTGACCGATCCCGCCAGCTGCTCGTGGGGGATCCGGCGGAACACGTCGGGAAAGAAGTCCACACCAACGTAATCCAGTGCGGGCAGATACTTCGGGCCGACCGCGGCGGCCATGCGCTGCCAGAACTCGGGTCCGGCCATACCGGTCGAGTTCACACCGATCTCCACGTCGGCGCCCAGTCGCTCGCGCTCGGAGAACGCCGCGGCGACTCCGGCGGCGATGGCCTCGAAACACCCTGGGCTGCCGCCATCCTGGGGCGCCGGCATGTTCAGCTCCTCACCGACCTGCACCTTGCCACCGCCCCACATCGCCACGTCTCGCACGGCCGTCCGAACGAACTCGGCGAATCCGGCCGGATCGGGTTCGGAGCTCTGATAGCACGCGACCAGATCGATGAGCCGTCCCTCACCCGCGTACGCCCCGGGGTCCACGGGGGCTCGGGAGATTTCCGGCCGCTCTCGCGGGTTGGCTCCGAAGTGGCGGTAGCAGCGCACGTAGAACGCGGACGCTGGACCCTGCAACTGCCGCAGCGCCGACAGGGTCGCGGCGGGGTCTTCCGGCGGGCACTCGAGCGGGCGGAAGTCGACGAGGTCGGCGGCGACAACGCCCGGCCAGATCCCGAAAATCATGCGATACCTCCAAATAGCCGTATACGGCTACAAGGTAGCAGTGGTAGCCGTATACGGCTATTCGCGTAGGCTGCGCTGGTGCCCAAGAACGCGCTCGACAACCCCCTGGTGCTGCCCATACTCGGGCTGCTGGTCGAACAGCCACGCCACCCGTACGCGCTGTTCAGCGAGCTGAAACGCCGGTACGACTACCTGCGTGTGCGCAATGCGACCGTCTATACGCTCCTGGACCGTCTCACCGCCGAGGGTTGGGTTGCCCCGGCGAACGACGATGAGCGCGGTGCTCTCACGGTCACCGGGCCGGGCGTGGCCGTGCTGGCCGAGCAGGTGCGCCGGCAAGTGGGCGACGCGGATCTCACCGGCGGTCCCACGTTCATCACCGCCCTCGCCTACCTCGGGGTGCTGCCGCGTCCCGATGCGATCGAGGTGGTCGGGGATCGAGTCGCGCGCATCCGGGCCGAGGTGAGCCGACTCGAACGAGCCGTGTCCGAGGTGACGGGCCCGGAGATCCACATGATCGAGGCCCACTACCTGCTGTCGCGGCTGCGGCACGACATCGATTGGCTCGAGCGGACCGCCCGGCACATCGAGACCGGAGAGCTCGCCTGGATGGTGTGAGTCGGCAATCCCCGGCAGCGCGTGGGCTGTCGGGTCGACGTGACAACACGGAGCCCGCCGCCGGTGCGAGCGCGCACCGCACCCTGCCTCGAACGTGAGCTGGTGCCCCGATCATTTCGGCCCGTGGTCCGCGCGCAGTGGTGTCGGGGCCTCGTGTCTGTGCGCGATCAGGCGCGCACGCCCGCGAGAACGGGATAGTCGGTGTAGCCCGTCGCGTCGCCGCCGTAGAAGTAGGCCTCACGGAACGGAGTGATCGCCGCGTCGTGACGGAGGCGTTCGACCAGATCAGGATTGGCCAGGAACGGCCGGCCGAGGGAAACGAGGTCGGCCCCCGCGGCGAGCAGCCGGTCGGCGGCGTGCTTTCCGCCGTCGGCGGGCAGCGGCTCACCCCAGCCCAGGTAGGGATTGGCGATCAGCGTGCCGGGCCAGTCGCGGCGGATGGCCTCGAAGACGGGGGACCGCGGGTCGGCGAACACGACGTGCAGGTAGGCCGGGCGGGTGCTCGCGAGTGCCTCGACGAGGGCCGGATAGAGCTCGGCGGTATCGGTTTCGGCTATCGCGTTGGCCGTGACGCCGGGGGCGATGCGCACGCCCACGCGTTCGGGGCCGATGGCGGCGCTGACGGCCTCGACCACCTCGACGGTGAAACGGATCCGGCCGGCGATCGTGCCGCCGTAGCCGTCGGTGCGCTGATTCGTATTGCCGGACAGGAACTGGTGCAGCAGAAAGCCGTTCGCGCTGTGCACTTCGACGCCGTCGAAGCCCGCGGCCATCGCGTTCCGTGCCGCCTGAACAAAATCGTCGGTCGTGGAACGGATCTGGTCTTCCGTCATGGCCAGCGGCTCAACCGCGGGCCGCGCCCCGGCGGCGGTGTGGACGGTGCCGGGCAGGGTGGTCGCCGACGGGGCGAGGGGAGTGTGGCCGGTGTTGTCGGGATGCCCGATCCGCCCGCCGTGCTGCAACTGCAGGAAGATACGCCCGCCCTCGGCGTGCACCGCGTCGGTGACCCGCCGCCATCCGGCGATGTGGGCGTCGGTGTAGATGCCGGGAATGCCGGCGAAGGTCTTGCCGACGAGGCTGGGGGTGGCGGCCTCGGCGACGATCAGCCCGGCGCTCGCGCGCTGGGCGTAGTAGGTGGCCATCAGGTCGGTGGGGGTGCCGTCGGCGGTGGCGCGCTGACGTGACATCGGCGCCATGACAAGGCGATTCGGTAGTTCGAGGCCGCCGAGGCGGGCGGTGTCGAAGAGGTCGGCGGGTGCTGCTGTGTGCGTCATGCGGGTACGGTAAAACTTCACATTGATGTGAGAATCAAGTCCGAATGAGAAAGACCAGGTGGCGGATGCGCATCGGAGAGCTGGCCGCGCGCACCGGCGTCAGTGAACGCTCGCTGCGCTACTACGAGGAGCAGGGCCTGCTGGTGTCCGGGCGCACGCCGGGCGGGCACCGGGACTATCCCGAGATGGCGGTGGACCGGGTCATTCACATTCAGGAGCTGTACGCGGCAGGGCTGTCCAGCCGCAAGATCTTCCAGATCCTGCCGTGCATGCGCGATACCGACGGCGGGGCAAACGAATTCGCGACGCCGGAACTGGTGGACGAGCTGAAGGTGGAACGCGCCCGCATCGATCGCAAGATTCGCGATCTGCTGCGCTCGCGCGACGTGCTCGACGACGTGATCGGGCGGGCCGGGGTCTGAGAAAATGACCGATTGCGCCGCACGATTCCAAGCTCGACCGGCACGTCGTGGGGTACGTAGGGTCGAGCGATGACGCTGGCATGCCGGGAGTGGGCGGGCCCGCTGGGAGTGGCGACCAAGCACGCCGCCTACGGCCGTCTGCTCGAGCTGAAGAACGCCCTCGCGCCGGTG
Source organism: Nocardia sp. NPDC055321 (assembly GCF_053645575.1). Classification (NCBI taxonomy): domain Bacteria; kingdom Bacillati; phylum Actinomycetota; class Actinomycetes; order Mycobacteriales; family Nocardiaceae; genus Nocardia; species Nocardia sp. NPDC055321. The sequence goes on along the minus strand of NZ_JBSHMS010000016.1, from coordinate 24,374 downwards.
CTCGCGCGGTATCCGTCCGCGAGATTCCAGGCGCGCGGCTATTTTTCGACCGGCGACATGGTGAACGACCTGCTCGACCCCGAGCGGATGGTGGCCGTCGCCGGTGAGCTGCCGGTGCTCTGGCTGAACATCACCTACGACCACCCCGAACTCCCCGCCGACGCGCTCGACGAGGTGCTGCGGCCGTTCGACCTGCGGCTACTCGGGGAGTTCGTGGACCGGCAGTGACCGGAGTGCTGCGGCCGGCCCAGTCGCCATGACCTCCGAGGTCATTGAGACCGTGACCGGCCGCTGGCAGCGTCGGTCTCATGACAACCGATCGAGAGACCGACGAAATTGCCATCCACTCCCTGTTGCGGGCGCAGATGGACGCCTGGGCTGCGGGCGACGGCGCCGCGTTCGCCGACACGTTCACCCCCGACGCCGATTTCGTGTCGGTGATCGGGGAATTCGTGAGGGGCAGAGCAGAACTCGCCACCGTCATGCAGGAGGGCTTCGACGGGTTCATGAAGGGCACCCGGATGGCCGAGCCCGACACCACCACCCTGCGCTTCCCGGCATCGAATGTCGCGGTGCTGGTCACGGTGGGTGATCGGCCCATGCTGCCGGGGGAGCCGGCGCCGCCCGAAGCACGCTCGGTGCAGACCCGGGTCGCGGTGCGCGAGAACGCAATCTGGCTGTTCACCACCTTCCAGAACACCCGGATCAGTGAGTTCCCGCGGTGAGTGGGGTGTTCGCCGTTTGGTCCGCATCCGTGTCTCGGGGTGAGGTACCCGGTAGCGCCGTGGGCCACCCGAGCGCAACAAGAGCCGCGCCCGCGCCCGTCAAAAGCGAACAGGTCGCCGTCGCGGTGGATTCATCGCGACAGCGACCTGTTGCAGCACAGCGTGATTCGTAGAGGGCCTGCCGCCGCGTAGTCGGCGGACCCGGACCGTCAGTCGGTCGAGGACGAAGCCGCCGCTGACGGTCTCGGGCCCGCGGCGCCGCGGGGGGCGAAGTCGCCGGGCGGCCCCCCAGGGGCGCCGCCGGCGGGCCCTTGCCGCCCGCGCGGACCCCGGCGGGGTGGCCGGCGTCGCGGCCC